>CAYWNO010000101.1:0-6029 GCA_964459665.1 uncultured Methanosarcinales archaeon | reverse complement strand
TCCCGTTCCGATATTCGGAACACGAAATTTGGTAAAGCTGGAGGAAAGAGACGTTCCGAAAAACCAATACTACCTTCTTGAAAAGGCAGGCATAAGGATGCCAAAAATATTCAAAAGCCCGCAAAAAATAGACAGGCTTGCTGTTGTAAAGGTTGCAGAAGCAAAGAGAGGCTATGAGAGGGCGTTCTTCCTATGCTCGGGCTACAAGGATTACAAGGAAAAATCAGGCGAGCTTATTGCTAAAGGCGTTATCAAAAAAGCAGATTTGGATAAAGCGGTTATTGAAGAGTATGTTTTAGGCGCCCAAGTCAATTTTAATTTTTTCTACAGCCCCTTGAATAATAGCCTTGAATTGATGGGTACGGATACGAGAAGGCAGACAAACCTCGACGGAATATTAAGGCTGACGGCGCCGGAGCAGCTCGAGTTATTAAAGAGCGTAAAGCCCAAATACATTGAAACAGGGCATTCTACGGTTACCGTCAAGGAGTCTTTATTGGAAAAAATATTTGAGCTTGGAGAAAGGTTTGTTGCTGTAACAAAGAATGCCAATCCGATGGGAATCATAGGGCCCTTTGCCCTTCAGGGCGCTGTCGCTGCCCAGGAAGGCAAAGAAGATATTGTGATTTTCGACGTGAGCATGAGAATTCCGGGAAGCCCGGGAACCATGTACACGCCTTATTCAGGATACCTTTACGGATATTCGCTAAGCTACGGCGAGAGGATAGCTCTCGAGATAAAAAAAGCGATTGAGACGGGAAAATTAAATATTATATGCACATAAAATTACAAAATATCAATAAGTATTTATATGCACATAACATTACAAAATATCAATAAGTATAATATTCAAATGTTTAAACTATGAAAATAATAAAAATAGCTAAGTATGGTGCGGTAGCAATTTTGGGTATTTTGTTGATGGCTATGGTTTATTACTCAGTGACGGAAATATTTTTAATTAAAAAATTTGAGCAAAGTGAAAGTACCAACTATATTTTATTTGACACTTATCTTGATAATAAAAATATTATGATATTCCCGTTCACTTTTTATAGAGAGTTTTGAATAACCCTATTCCATTTATAAATAAACTGCATTTACTTTATAAATACAGGGGGTTATTCAAAGTCCTCTATAGGTACTATTTAACACCGAGGTCCAGTCTTAATCCATTTTATATTCTTGCTAGAGAATTATTTCATTCATCAAAAGAGTATTACCTATGCTTTGAAAATATACCATTAGCTTTACCATTAGAAGAGAGACTATCATATGACTGGTTTACAGAATACGGATACGCCTATGATTTTAATGGAGGATATGAAGGTGCAAAAGACCCAACTATAAGAAACAAGCAAAAAAGATTCTTTGAGATTTTTACTTCAAATGTATCAATTAAAAGAGCAAAGTTAACAGAGCAAGATGACTGTCAAAATTTTGAAAAAGTAAAATCATTACACTCCTATGAGGTAAGGTCTCCAATAGGCTAAAAAAGATATAAATTGCAGATACAATTAGTGGGGGGAAGTTTAGATGTTTCAATTAAACCGCCGCAACTTCTTTCTCCTCAATTTCTTTATGGACAGTTTGCTTTGTTGTCTCCCAATAAAAATCCCTTAATTTTTTCACGATAGGATTATCAAAATTTAATCTGTACATCTTGGCTTTTCCAACTATTCTTGTATGCTTTATAATATTGTTCTCTTCTAATTTTTTCCAGAATAATTTCAAGGTAGAATAACCAACACAGGAGTAATCAGCTATGTCTGTCATGCTATAATCAAAATCTTCATTAACTATTAAAAAATCCATTATTCTTAATATAGGACTGTCTCCAAAAATCTGCAAAAAAACTGTTTTGGTTTTCATTGCAGATGATATAATGAATAAGTATATAAACATTTCTATTTATAGCCTATATGGGCTATTAATTAAAAGAAAAATAATAAGGATTAAATAAGAGTTATATCTTGTTTTATTAATGGGGGGATTGTCTGTAGCTGATTATAACAAAATAAAGAAAAATATAATCAAAAGGTTATATGCTAATAAAGCTTTTAGCAAAGGGCATCTCTTATTTGAAAGATTGACGGCAGGAATCCCCCCACACCTTGTTGGTTTTGTTGATACAGTTCTTAATGATATTGTTAAAGAGGGATTGGTTATTCATTACGGCAAGACAAAATATGGAGATGCTTATCAATTAAATATAAAAAGGCTGAAAGAGATTGAAGAGATTATATTTAGTTCAAAATGATAATAATCCTAAACTTCGGCGGCCAATATGCGCATCTTATAGCAAGAAGGGTGCGGGATTTGGGAGTTTATTCCGAAATACTGCCATGTGATAGTTCTTTCTCGGAAATAAAAAAATTAAGCCCGGACGGCATAATACTCTCGGGAGGCCCTGCGAGCGTTTATGAGCCAAACTCGCCTACGATGGATAAAAGAATCCTTGATTTGGGAGTTCCTGTTTTAGGCATATGCTATGGCCTGCAGCTAATCAGTAGATTTGCCGGCGGGGAAGTTCTGGGCGGAAAGCTGAAGGAGTTCGGAAAAAAAGAGCTGCGTGTTAAAAAAAACGGAAGCCTCCTGAAAGGATTGTCAAAAAAAGAGCAGGTATGGATGAGCCATGGCGACCTTGTAACCAATCTGCCCAAGGGTTTTAAGATTATAGCATCTACTGACAGTTGCAAAATCGCGGCTTTTGAAAATAAAAGGATGAAATTGCACGGAGTGCAATTTCATCCCGAGGTTGCCCATACTTTAAGCGGAAACAAAATCCTTCAGAATTTTGTTTTCGATATATGCAAGGCAAAGAAAGACTGGAGAATAGGGAATCTGGCAAAAAAGCTTGTTTTGCAGATAAAAGATGAAGTCAGGAATGATTCCGTGATAATGGGCGTTTCGGGAGGAATTGACAGCGCGGTTGCGGCAGCCTTGATGCACAGGGCGATTGATGATAGGCTGTATTGCGTTTTCGTTGAGCATGGGCTGTTAAGAAAAGGCGAAGCGGACGAAGTGAGTTTTTTCTTTAAGAAAAAGCTCAGGTTCAGGAATTTTTTTCAGGTGGATGCCTCAAAAAAATTCATTGAAAAGCTTGAAGGGGTTACTGAACCCGAGGAAAAAAGGAAAATAATCGGGCATACCTTTATCGAGGTCTTTGAAAATAAAGTCCTTGAGTTGGAAAAATCCCATCCAGAAATAAAGTTTCTGGGGCAGGGCACAATATACCCGGACAGGATTGAAAGCGCAAAGACTGCAAAAAATACATCAAAAATAAAGAGCCACCATAATGTGGCGCTGCCGGATGACATGAAGCTAAAGCTCATTGAGCCGCTAAAGGATTTGTATAAAGACGAAGTCAGAAAACTCGGAAAAGAGCTAAAGCTGCCTGATGAGCTTTTAAAGAGGCACCCGTTCCCGGGCCCCGGCTTAGCAATAAGAATAGTCGGCGAAGTCAACGAGGACAGGCTTAGGATTTTAAGGCAGGCAGACTGCATTTTTATTGAAGAGCTAAAGAAGTCAAAGCATTACGATAAAACATGGCAGGCATTTGCGGCATTGCTTACCGTTAAGTCCGTAGGCGTTATGGGTGATGCGAGAACTTATGATTATATCATCGCCCTGAGGGCAGTAACAAGCATTGACGCAATGACGGCAGACTGGGCAAGGCTCCCAAATGAGCTGCTGGAGAAAATATCAAACAGGATAATAAACGAAGTTCGCGGCGTAAACAGGGTCCTTTATGACATAAGCCAGAAGCCTCCTGCAACCATAGAGTATGAGTGAAAGGGGCTTCATCCAAAAATTCGCTTCGCGAAGGTTAGCAGCTTCAAAGTCCTTAATGCTTTAGGATTATAGCCGACATTCCCCGTAAGGGACGTCCCCCTTGTCGGCTGGATTATTTAGCCGATTGGACTTTGATCTTAGGCTGCTAACCCATTTTTTGGATGAAGCCAGTGAAAGGCATAGTATTTTAAAGGGATTGGTTATACCTCCTCCATAAAACTTTATTAAGGAGGTAATTAAAATGGCTGAAGGAACTGTAAAATTTTTTGACGGGAATAAGCATTTCGGCTTTATTGCGGGAGATGACGGCAAGGAATATTTCGTCCACGCAAGCGGCTTGAAAGAAGGCGCATCAATAACTGAAGGCGACAAGGTTTCATTCAAGGTAGTTCAGGGCGATAAAGGGCTGAAAGCCGAAGAAGTTGAAAAGGTATAGAGAACTTTGAAAAAATCAATTTTTTAGTCGAACGCGTGCGAGCGAACCCGATTCGCTCGCATGTCCCAAAATTGATTTTTTCACTAATTGATTTTTTCACTATTTCTTTATTTTTAACAGGCATAAGTTCGATCCTTTATGCCTTTCCTAAAATTATCCCATGCCTTGTCGTATAATTTCTTGCCGTGTGGCGTTGGGTATTCTCCTGTAAGGCATGCCATGCACAAATCTTTTGCTGGCTTTCCTATGCTATTTACCAATCCCTGCACGCTTTGGTACCTTATGGAATCGGCGCCAAGATCTTTGGCAATCTGCCCTATTGTTTCCTTTGAAACCTCGCCATTTTTCGGCTCTTTTTCGTATTTTGGAACTAAAAGCTCTCCTACGGTTGACATATCTATTCCGTAAAAGCAAGGACCCCTTATCGGCGGGCATGAAACACGGACGTGGACTTCTTTTGCGCCGCCTACTTTTTTTAGGTATTTTACAATCTGCTTTGTGGTTGAGCCCCTTACAATGCTATCGTCAACAAGGATAACTTTTTTGTCTTTTAGTATTTCCTTTAATGCAGTGTATTTGTTCTGAACCCGATCTTCCCTCGAAGAGCCCTCTATGAAAGTTCTTCCGACGAACCTGTTTCTTATCAGCCCTTCAGTCGAGGGAACTTTCAATTCGTAAGCCATCGCATCCCCTGCGGCCTTTGCGGTATCAGGCACAGGAACTATTATATGGCTATCATCCATCTTTTGCGTTTCATGCTTTGCAAGCTCTTTTCCAAGGTTTTTTCTTGTTATGTAGACGGACTGTCCGTCAAGGACCGAGCTTACGTTTGCAAAATAAACCCATTCGAACATGCAATGCGCTTTTTTTGGGCTTTCGGCGTATTTTTTTACCTCGACATGCCCGTTTTTAATGTAAATCAAGTGCCCGGGCTCAAGGTTTTTATAATCGGTAACGCCGCAGTTGATTAATGCGTTTGACTCTGAAGCTACAAGAAATATATCATCTTTCCAGCCATAAACAACCGGCCTAAAGCCATAAGGGTCACGAAGAACTACCATCTCTCCAAACGCGTTGATAAAAGCAATGTTGAAGCACCCGTCGAGCTTTTGAGCAAGCCTCGTAAAAACCTTGACGAGATTTGGCTTTTTTGATCCCCTAAGCTCTCGTGAGAGATAGTGCATTAGGATTTCCGTGTCGGTGTTGTGTACGATGTGGTAATCCGCTTTGTCCATGAGGTGCTGCTTAAGCTCGGTGTAGTTTGCAAGATTTCCGTTCCAGCAGAATGAGAACCATTTCCATTTCCTTCCGTGGTGCCTTTCAAACGGCTGGGCAAGGCTCCTCTCCTCGCTTCCCGAGGTTGCATACCTTACATGCCCGATGCCCTTGTTGCCGGCATACCGCTTGAATATTTCCAAAGATCTCTTCCTATCGCTTGTCTTGAAGACTTCGTTGACAGTGCCAAGTTCCTTGTATGTGTCTAGAATCTGGAATCTTGATGGGTTGAAAGTTGTAACGCCTGCGCTTAATTGCCCCCTATTTTGCTGGTTGAGAAGAAGCTTGTAGAGATAAAACAGCGTGCGATTGGCAGAATCGCCGTTTTCTTTAATATAAACGGCAGCTAAGCCGCATTGATGCATTGCTTCTGACATTAGGGACCTTGAAAAAATAAATTTTTTAAAAATTGATTTTTTCCTGATTTAAGCCCTAAAAATTCCCGTATTTATATAAATGTTTCGCTGTCTAAACTTTTGCACTTTACTCATAAAAAGAGGCGTAAGCTATATTAACCTGTTTT
>CAYWNO010000100.1:0-6167 GCA_964459665.1 uncultured Methanosarcinales archaeon | reverse complement strand
ATAAAAAATCAGAAGAAATTTTTATAAAGATGAGGATATTCAAAGTCCTCTATAACATATGCAGGGAATATAACTTTCAACCGGAACATATGGGGCTGTGGTGTAGCTAGGTATCATTGGCCCTTGGGGAACAAAAATTTAAATTGCATACCAATTAAAATTTTTTGTTCAAACTGGGTCCGACCTGAGTTCGAATCTCAGCAGCCCCATTTGTTTTTGGGAATTTCCAAAAGATATATGCCTGCACTTTCTCTTAACCCTCACACCACCCCAATCCCTTCTTCCTTAATCGTGTTAAGAATTATCTTTGTTTCTGTCCTTTCCACGAATTCATAAGCCTGCAGCTTCTTTAGAAAGTTATCCATCTGCCTTCTTGTTGGAAACCTTGCGAGAACCATGGCGTCAAAAGCGCCTGTCGTGTCGTACACTGCGAAAACATTCGGGTGCACGGCTATTTTCCTTTCTATCTCAAACAATTTTCCTTTGGATATTCTTATTTCGACGATTGCCTCGACATCATATCCTATTTTTTCGTAGTCGAGCCTTGTTGTGTATTTCTTGATTGTGCCTTCCTTCTCCATGCGCTTTATGTGGTGCATAACCGTCGCAACCGATACGCCTGCTTTTTTGGCTATCTGCCTAAGCGATAGGCGCGAATTATCAACCAGTATGTTCAATATTTTCTTGTCCGTGCCCTGCAGAACTGCCATTTGTTTATGTTTATATTAATATTAAACAGCATAATTAAACATATATTTAAAATTTTTCCTTTTTTATTAGTTTTTGTTTAATAAAAATTAGAAAAATTATAAATATAAAATAAAAGTCGCTCGACTGGAATTATATTGATAACTTTGAAAAAATCAATTTTTTAGTCGAACGCGTGCGTGCGAGCGAATCCGATTCTCTCGCATGTCCCAAAATTGATTTTTTCACGAAGAGGGGGGATAAAAATGAGCTCAAATGAAATACTAGAATTGATAAACAAGGAGCATTCAAAAATGGCGAAGGCGGAATTCATAGACGGGCTTAGAAAAGATCTTGAAAGGGCTAAGTTTGTAGACCTAAAGTTCACGGACATGCCCGGCATGTGGCAGCACTTTACCGTCCCAATAACCGAACTTACGGAAAACTCAATCAAAAACGGGTTTGGGTTTGACGGCTCTTCCATAAGAGGATTCAAGGAGATTTATGAAAGCGACATGCTCCTTGTTCCCGACTTAAAGACGGGATTTACGGACCCTTTCTCGGAATCAACCCTTAGCATCATAGGAAACGTGAAAGATCCTGAAAGCGACGAATTTTTCACGAGAGACCCAAGGCATATTGCGCAGAAAGCAGAATCATACCTCAAAGAATCAGGGATTGCAGATGTTGCTTACTACGGGCCCGAGCTTGAATTTTTTATCTTTGATAGCGTAAGATACGACCAAAAGGAAAACTGCGGCTATTATTATGTAGATTCAAAAGAAGGAAGCTGGAACACAGGCAGCGACGCAGACAATTTAGGCTACAAGCCGAGGTACAAGGAAGGATATTTCCCCGTAGCCCCGACTGATTCTTTGCAGAACATAAGAAACGAGATTGTAGAGACAATGATAAAGTCCGGAATAGGCATAGAGTGCCATCATCATGAGGTTGCAACGGCAGGGCAATGCGAGATTGACATGGGATATTCGCCGCTTCTTAGAATGGCGGACCAGGTCATGATGTACAAGTATATAATAAAAAATGTTGCATTAAAGCATGGAAAGACTGCAACATTCATGCCAAAGCCGCTATTTAACGATAACGGGAGCGGGATGCACACCCACATGAGCCTGTGGAAGCAGGGCAAGAACCTTTTCTACGACGAAGAAGGATACGCATTATTGAGCGATACTGCGCTGCATTATATAGGCGGCTTGCTAGAGCATGCTCCTGCATTATGCGCCCTGATAGCGCCGACTACAAATTCTTACAAGAGGCTTGTGCCCGGCTTTGAAGCGCCCGTAAATCTTGTTTATTCAAAAAGAAACAGGAGCGCAGCCGTAAGGATTCCAGTTTATTCGAGAAGCGATAAGTCAAAGCGAATAGAATTCAGAACACCCGACCCAAGCTGCAACCCATACCTTGCATTTGCGGCAATGCTTATGGCGGGCATTGACGGAATAAAGAAGAAAATCGGGCCGGGAGAGCCTTTGGATAAGGATGTTTACAATTTAGACAAAAGCGATTTGGGAAGGATAAAAAGCGTTCCGGGCTCATTGTCCGAATCCATAAGCGCGCTTGAAGACGACCATGGCTTTTTGCTTGAAGGCGATGTGTTCACAAAAGACGTAATTGAAACATGGATAAGCTACAAAAAAACAAAAGAAATTGACCCTGTAAGGCTAAGGCCGCATCCGTGGGAGTACCATCTTTATTATGACATCTAATAAGAAAAAAATTTCTTTTGAAATTATAAGTTGAAAAATTCGCTTTTGAAGCGAATTTTTCAAAGTTCTCATAAACATTTCCAATCCCTTTCTTCAAAGCTTTGCAAGATATGTGCTCGGATTATACAAAGAAGCGTTGCTTTGGTAGCCGTCAATAAGCATTACGAGGTTTCTCATGTAATAGGATGCAATGCCTATAAACACAAAAGGCATTATATTTACCCATATATTGAAGTTTAGCATGAACATGGCAAACGGGAACAGCATTGCCGAGAAAAAAAACAGCAGGGCAAGCAGAAGGTTATTGAGTATTCTCGTGCATTTTTTCAGGTTCCTTGAATTGTCTACATTGGTAATGATGACTGCCAATGTGTGGTGCAATGACTGCAGCCTTTTGAAAATAAGGCTGAAAAGGTAAATAATCACCATTGCGCTTATTGCGTAAAATGAGTAAAGTGCAATAGCGGAATAATTAAGTTTAATCATCAATGAAATTCTCCTTAGTATAAAAAAAGAGAATAGGGCAAGTATCATAAGCGCGAAAGCAATCTTTGAATCTGATTTTAGCTTTTTTGTAAAGAAATTTTCTATTTCCATCTGGTCAAAAAACTTCCTCATGTAGTTTGATATTCTCTCAAGCTTCATCTTGGTCCTCATTGAAGTTTTTGAATTCAGGGCAGTGTGGATGCTGCCGCTGTAGTTTATTGCAATGGACATAAGGACTGCGCTGATAAATATTATCGCTGCAGTTATTGTGACAAGGTCAATTCCCAACCCGAATTTTTCGCTTTCTTTTGCAACAAGCAGCGAAAATTCCCCGACAGATATCATGGCTATGCTTGAGAAAAACGGCTGCTCGTTCTTGAAATTAGCAAGCAGGAAAGTCAAAAACCCTATCGCAATGAATCTCGAGATGAATACGGTAAATATCAAAGCTGTTATCAGGGCAATATTTGACTGCACTACATTAAAATCCACCAAAGTGCCCATTGATATAAAAAATATAGACGTGAAAATCAATGCATAAGGATGTATTGCCTTTGCGTAATCCTTTGCATTCGGCAAAGACGCGACAAGGCTGCCCGCCAAAAATGCTCCTGCCGAAGGCGCAAGCCCAAGATAGAATGCGAAGTAGCTAAACAAGGTTCCAACGCCCAATGATATAAAAGTCAATACGGATTCATCGCTGCTATTTTTAAGTATTATGTTTATAATGTATTTAATAATCTTGAGCATGATGCAGTATGAGAATATAAGTATGGCTATTGAGAATACGATATGCTCAAATGTCGATATCAGGCTCGTATTGGAATCATTTACCCCGGAAAAAAATGTGAGGGCAAAGACGGCAAGAATATCCTCTATTATAAGCACAGCAATGAGCAAAGGAACTTCTTTTCTGGTGAACATATCCTTCTGCTCCAGCACCTTTATTACTACGACAGTGCTGCTAAATGATAATATTACCCCCGTAAACAGGGCAACCTTTGCGTCAAAGCCCAAAAAAAGTGTTGTCTCGTAGCCGAAAAACAGCACGATTGCAAACTTCAAAAACCCTATCAAGATGGACCTAACGCCAAGTTTCATTAATTTGGATAGATCAAATTCCAGGCCTATGATGAACAGTATGAGTATTGCGCCGAAATCCGCCATTATCATTATCATGCTGGAATCCTTGACTAGATTGAGAAGATTCGGGCCTATTATGGCTCCTACAAGCAATAACCCGAACACTGCAGGCTGCTTAAATCGTGTTGCTATTATTCCGCCTACTACTGCGCATAAGGAGAGTACTCCTAAGCTGATAAGTTCTATTGCCATCTATCCTCTTTGGCGTTGTAAATAGTTACTTCTATAATCCCAACGTTTTTGTATGTGTTCTTACTATTCCAATATACAAAAATATATATTAATAGCCTAAAAAGGTAGTAACTTGTATATAAATCTTTCGTTATATTCGTGTGCCGCTAAAAACGGGATTAGGATTTAGGGTCGAGAAAGACTTGAAGATAACTTTAAAAAATTCGCTTGAAAAGCGAATTTTTTAAAGTTCTCAATAGACTTCAAAGCCCTGGAAGTTTTGCTGTGCTTTGTAGATTACATTAATCCTGTCTACTTTGGAAGCTCCTGGGCTTTGCCTGATGAATCCTAAAAGCTCGTTTAATTCATGCTCGCTGCCCTCTGCTTCAACCTCTACAGTGCCGTCAGGAAGATTTTGTGCATATCCTTTCAAACCCAGCTGCGTTGCTTTTTTTCTGACATTATCACGAAAGAAAACTCCCTGCACCTTGCCGGAAACGATTATATGGGCGCATTTCATTGGTTTAGTGGGTATAATCATGGCTTTATAAATACCAGCCTATGAGCAAATTCATATTCAGTTATAGACTTGTAATCTGGCAATATTGATGCCAAAAAAGGGTAATCAGGTATTTTACCATTAAAGTTGGATGTATCCAGCCCACAGCACGAATAACATATTCAGGATTGTATTGATTATACATATCAAGATTTCTTATTGAATCTGCCATTGGAGTTCCATCCTAAAATTTTTAGGGTTAAATGGTAATCTGCTTTATCTTCTCAACTACGTCCTTAATCAAATAATCCGGAGTGGAAGCGCCTGCCGTCACGCCTATTTTTTCCTTTCCTGCAAACCATTCTTCCTCAAGCTGCTCTTTGGATTGTATGAAATAGCTTTCAACTCCGAACTCTTTGCATTTTGCATAAAGCTCCTTGGAGTTGCTTGAGTTTTTGCCCCCGATTACGATTATAATGTCAGAGTCTTTGGCAAGCTCTTCCGTGTCAAATTGCCTTTGCTTTGTTGGGTTGCATATTGTGTCAACATACACATGCTTCTTGTCCATATCCTTGAGGCTTAAGTGAATCTCCTCGAATTTTGCGCCTTTTAATTCCAAGTTGATGTTGTCTATTAGCTTTTTGTAGCCGTAAACCGACATGGTTGTTTGTGATATGATGGCGACCTTGCCAAAATTATTTTCTTGGATGTAGCCTATGGCCGATTTATATTGCTCGGGCTCCTCGACTATGAAAGTGTCCTTTCCCCTAAGATGGTAGCTTGTGCCTATGGCTTCAGGATGGTTTGCCTTGCCGAAAAGAATGACATCATACCCGTTATTTTTCAGCTTGATGGCAACATTATGGACTAAGGTTACCAATGGGCACGTTGCATCATTAAGGTTTTTGCCTTTCACGATTGACTTTTCCTTCAAAAGCTCGTAAGTAGTCCCAGGCTCCCCATGAGCCCTCAGGACAGTTACGGCATTCTGCGGAATTTCATCCATGCTCTCGGCAAAGATTATTCCCCTGCCCTCCAGGTCCTTTATTACCTTTTCATTATGGACGAGCTGGCCGTAAACGTAAGTTTTTCCCTTGTTGCTTTGCGCAACATCCTCTGCAATCTCTATTGCTTTCTTTACTCCAAAGCAGAAACCCGCGTGTTTTGCCACTTTTATGGTCGGCATTTTTAATTTATGTTTTATAGTTTGTTCCATTCTCCTAGTTTTCTGTCTAAATCTAATTGTTTTTCAATATATTCTCTAAACTCGAGTTTCTGAAAATCATTTATAAAGGGTGCCTCATAAAAACACTGTAACGAGGTGTTACCTATGAAGCAAATCCTCCCAAAGCTAAAAGAACTGATGGGTATTTAAGCTTTGCCAAAAAAGCTTTTGTCTGTAGTATACGGAAATTATTGCACCCCTATTTCTGCAAATATCAGGATTATCT
>CAYWNO010000099.1:0-6196 GCA_964459665.1 uncultured Methanosarcinales archaeon | reverse complement strand
TGCCTCAAACTTCGAGGGGAATTTTTCGAGGGCAAAAACTTCGCCTAATTCTATAGAGAGTTTTGAATAACCCCATTCCATTTATAAATAAACCGCATTTACTTTATAAATACAGGGGGGTTATTCAAAGTCCTCTATATATTAAAGCGCAAGCTTTGTGGAAGTATATAAGTTGAAAAATTCGCTTGAAAAGCGAATTTTTCAAACTTCTCATTAAACCACCTGATTAATGACATTGTTATCAAGGCATTTTCCGGGATTTTCTTTTGAGCCTAGAACTCCCCTAGCTGGGCCATGGGGCGCAACATACCAGCACGAGAATCCCTTGCCGCATTCTGCATCGCTTGTGCAGTATTTTTGCGAAGATGCTGGGTCTTTCATGGAATCATCCTTCATTGCACTGCATTCGTGCTCCATGCATATGCAGGACTTGATTTGCGCAAATCCACATATAGAGACTATGCCCTTTTCTCTGCATTCTTTTTCCACTGCAGCTATATCTGGAACATAATCCTTGTTTACGCACTTTGGGTAGTATCCGCAGCAATTATGGACATCTTTAATCTTGCAATCGGAATCCGAATTGCAGAAAGTCGGACTTTTATTATTTGCCTCATCTGTATTATTTGCATCATTCGGGCTGTTGGCATCTTTACTGCCCGCCCCATTAGCGCAGCCGCTGATGATTGCTATAAATGAAATTAAAAGAACCAAAGAAAATAAACTTGTAATCTTTATAGGCTTATTCATAAAATCTGCTTAAATCTTCCTCGTGGACTCTTCTTCTCGGCTGGTTCTCAAGAATCGTTTTCTGCTTTACAAGCCTTGCCGTATAGCCGGCAATTATATTTCTCATTTTTGAGGAAGAAACATTAGTATATTTTTCAACCAAACCCTTGTTATTGTTGAACTGCGGGGTAAATTCCGAGCCGTGCTCCTTGATTAGCTTTTTTGTGATTCTCTTTATCAGCAGTGTTTTTATTCTTCCCATGCTTTACTCCAGCTTTGTCTGGTCAAAAGGCTTTGACGAAACCTCTTTCTTAAGATAAGCCTGCGCCGGCTTTTTAATGTCCATCGGTATCAATCCTTTGGAGAACTCAAGCTTTGCTATCTCAATTGTGTTAAAATGCATCTTTTCAAGATCCTCGTTGCTAAGCTTAACCAAAAAAGGGGCCCCCATGGAAATCTGCAAGGCTCTTGCGCCTATAATCCTTGCATGCTCGTATTTTGTGTATTCTTCCATTTTTATTCATTCATCGTCATTGTCATCATTCCAATAGTCACCATTGTCATCATCAAAAGCGTTCATTTGACTCACCCCGGTTCAATGATTTTTAGAGCACTTCATCATCATCTATAAGGCTCTCACCGCAAGAAGGGCATTCGACTTCGCCTTCTTCCATAACAGTACCACAACCCGGGCATTCTCTTTGATCTTCATCCTCCATTTGCTCACCTCTGTCAAGAATAAGCCTTTATTGTGGCTGTATAAAGATAGTTTGGCTTGTATTTTTATGCTACTATTTAAATTTATCGGAATCTGGTATGTATTAAGCTCTCGACGGTGATGCGGGTGGCGATTATTTATAAAGCCTCGACGACATGTAGCTTAATACATACGGAATCTGGGCACTGTCGAAAAAGTGAGTGATTTTCACGGGTCTAAACTTAAGACTCGACGAGCTCTATTTTTCAACAATGAAAAATCACTCACTTTTTATATTGTGCCAGAAAATCAATAGATTTAAATATTAGTTATTTAATTTTGTTATCTAAATAAAAATGAATCAACGCAAAGCGCAAGCTGCAATGGAGTTTTTGATGACTTATGGCTGGGCAATACTTGTCGTCCTTGCCGCAATAGCAGCCCTTGCTTATTTTGGAGTACTAAGCCCGGAAAAATTTCTTCCTGAAAAATGCATTCTCCAGCCCGGAATTGCGTGTGTAAGCCATAAGGTAGAGCCTACCAAAGTAACCCTTGTGATATCAAACGGCCTCGGAAGGACTATAACAATAAACAGCATCACAGTAGGCAGTTGCACCGGCGCATTCAGCGAGATCATGCTTAGCGGAGTAGATCACACTTTTGTGATAGGAGGTACATGCAATAATGGCCCAATAAAGGAAAAGTTCAAGGGCGACATCACAATGGGCTATACAGAGAAGGATTCTAATCTTACAAAAACAGTGTATGGCAATCTAAATACAAAAGTCGAAGGTTAATAAAAGATGAGGTGAAATATGGACAAAAAAAAGTCACAGGCAGCCCTTGAGTTTATAATGACTTATGGCTGGGCAATCCTTGTTGTTTTAGTGGCCATAGGAGCTCTTGCTTATTTTGGAGTCTTAAGCCCGGACAGGTTTTTGCCGAATAAATGTACATTGCAGGCAGGAATTGCATGCATAGACAACAAGGCAACTTCAACAACCGTTACAGCGAGGCTGACAAACGCTTTAGGCTATGATATAAGCGCAATAACTGTTGCGGCAGGAGGCTGCGGAACGAGCAGTTCACCTGCGACATTATCAAATGGCGCGTCCGCAACTTATGCAATTACTTGCGTGTCAAGTTTAACAAGCGGCTCAAAATATAGCGCCCAGCTAAATGTTTCGTACACAGTTACTGATACGGGCATAACCCATAGCAATGTCGGCCAGATAACGACAAGGGTTGAATAAATAATTTGACGTTAAAAATTTCCGCTTCAAGCGGAAATTTTTTTTAATTTATTTTTCAAAGTTCTGTTAATTCTAATGCAAAAGCCAATCTATGAGCCTTGCGAAGACAGCATAATGCTCAGCAGATGCGTCAGAAAGTATGCTAAGGGAAGAGTTCTTGATGTCGGAACAGGCTCAGGCATACAGGCAATCAAAGCCTCCCAAAAAAAGAATGTCGTTTCTGTTCTCGCAACGGACGTTCAAAGGAAAGTTATCGGCGATTGCAAAAGGCGGATAAAAAATAAAAAAATAAGATTTTTGCAGTCGGACTTATTTGAAAGAATAAGCGGCGAGTTCGATACAATAATATTCAATCCGCCTTACCTTCCGCAGGAGCTGCAGGCTAAAGACTTAAGGATAGAGGGCGGCAAAAAAGGCTACGAAACCATAGGGAAGTTTATCAATGAAGCGAATAAATTTTTATCTATGAACGGGATAATACTTATGATTTTCTCCTCTTTAACCAACAAGGAGAAAGTGGAAGATTTCATCGAAAACAACCTGATGGATTTTAAGGAGCTGGAAAAAAAGCATATCTTTTTCGAGGATATTTACGCATACTTGCTGGAAAAAAATGAATTCTTAAAAAAACTCGAGAGCAAAGGCATCACGGATGTAGCTTACATGGCAAAAGGGCATCGCGGCCTGCTCTTTTTGGGAAAATATAAAAATAAAAAAGTCGCAATAAAAACCAAGAATCCTAAAAGCGCGGCAGCAGGAAGGATAGAAAACGAGGCAAAATGGCTTAAAAGGCTAAACAGGCACAAAATAGGGCCGGAAATGATAATGTCGGAAGGCAACTATTTCATTTACAGATTTATAGACGGCAAATTTATAATCGATTACATGGACAAATCGGGCGGGCGGCATATAAAGAAAATAATAAAAAAAATCTTCAGCCAGATGTTTATGCTCGACAAGCTCGGGGTTGATAAGGAGGAGATGCACCATCCTTTAAAGCATATTATCGTATGCAATGGCAAGCCGTGCCTAATAGATTTTGAAAGGGCGCATTTTACGCAAAAGCCGAAGAATGTGACACAGTTCTGCCAATTTTTAATTGGCGGGCGGGTTAATCATCTTTTCATGGATAAAGGAATAAGGATTAAGAGGGAAGAGGTGATGAGGCTGGCAAAGATTTATAAAAATGAGCAGAATATCAAAAATTTCAATAATCTGAAAAATTCGCTTTTTTTGTAAAGAGAACTTTGAAAAAATTAATTTTTTAGTCGAACGCGTGCGAGCGAACCCGATTCGCTCGCATGTCCCAAAATTGATTTTTTCACTATTATTATAAGTTGAAAAATTCGCTTGAAAAGCGAATTTTTCAAGGATCGAGATGAAAATAAAGAAAAGGCATATCTATGGCGCGGTTTTTATTGCCGTGCTTTTCATTGCACTTGCAGGGGCATATTACATCAGCAAAAATAAAAACATGAAAAAACCGGCAAAGGCAGATTCTTCGCCGGATAAGACAGGTACCCTGGTATGGCTGGTAGATAAAGACGGCTATCTTGTTTATCCTCTGAACAGGGGGGATATAAAATTCAGGAGAGAAAATTACAGCCAAACGGAAAATTTAACCGTCAGCAGGATTATTTACGAGAGCAAAAGGGGGAATATTTACGGGCTTTTGGTTTTGCCAAAATCTGCGCAGGATTTATTGCCGGGAGTTGTGCTTTTGCCCGGCGCAGGAGTTAGCAAAGAAAGCGAGCTGAATCTTGCCGAAAAGATTGCAGGGCTCGGGGCAGCCGTACTTACAATTGAGCAGAGAGGTGTCGGAGAAACCGGCGGAAACTTCCAGAATTTAGAGCAGGATTATGCAGATTTTTTGGCCGCAAAGGAGCCCTACCAGCACCTTATGGTCTATGACGCACTGAGGGCTTATGATCTCTTATACAGCGCCCCTTTCGTGGACCCTGACAGGATAATGATTGCGGGCGAGAGCCTGGGCGGCAGGGTTGCGATAATAGCCGCCGCTATTGACAGGAACATAAAAGGCGTTCTTGTTATAAGCTCGGCCGGCTTTGATTTCAAGGGCGGCCCCGACTTAAAAAAGAATGCTTTCATCAAATCAATAGATTCCGACCATTACATTGAATTTATAACCCCGAGAAAAATCGTGATGATGCACAATTCCTATGACAAGAGCATTCCTTTAAAATCTGCGGCAAACTCTTTTTCAAAAGCTCAGGAGCCCAAGCAGTTTGTTTTGGTAAACGACACTTCATGCAACCACGGTTATTGCGACAGCATGTACAAAGGAATGGCAGACGCCTTGGATTATCTGGTTGGCATAAAGTCAAGAACCTTGATTTCTGTTCTAGGCAATTCAAAATGAAAATTCGGGATATTGGCGGCGAATTCAGGCTCATTGGCAGGATAAAAAAGGGAATCAAGATGTATTCCAAAGACGTAGTTGCAGGCATTGGCGACGATTCTGCCGTCATCAAGTGCAGCAAAAGCCAATACATGCTTTTCACGACGGACACGCTTGTCGAGAATGAGCATTTCTCTTTAGAATATTCATCTCCCGAGCAAATCGGAATGAAGGCGATAGAGCAGAACGTATCCGACATAGCTGCAATGGGCGGCATTCCATGCCATGCCATTGTTTCTTTGGCTTTGCCCGTTGGCATTGAAATTGGCTTTATTGACGGCTTGTACAGGGGCATAAATAAAAGATCAAAAGAATACAGAATAAGCATCGTCGGCGGAAATGTATCCCATTCAAAAGATATTGCAATTAATGTTGCATTGATTGGGTATGTAAAGAAGAAATATCTGGTGCTGCGAAGTGGGGCAAAAGATGGCGATTTGATTTTTTGCAGTGGAGATGTGGGAAAGTCAGCTGCCGGGCTTGAGCTTTTAAGGCGCAATTTAGGCGCAAGCTCGGTAAAAAAGCATCTTGAGCCAAGGTGCAGGCTGGATTTGGCAGGAAAGCTCTCAATTATAGGCATTAGCTCAATGATAGATGTAAGCGACGGGGTTGCTCCTGAAGTTTGTCATATTTGCGAACAGTCTGGTACAGGAGCCATAATATATGCCGATAAAATCCCGATAGCCATGCAAACAATCATTGACGCTAAAAAAGCCGGAAAGTCCGCCCTTGATTTCGCGCTTTACGGCGGGGAAGATTTTGAGCTGGTTTTTACAGCCGATAAAAGCAAGATAAATCAATTGGAAAAGCATGATGTCAGGGTGATTGGGAAAATCATAGGCAAGAAACACGGCGTTAAGCTCTTAAAGGACAATAAAGAATCCGATTTGGAAAGCGGGTTTGACCATTTCAGAAGAATTCGGGTTTAGATGACTTTGAAAAATTCACTTTTATTAGTGAAAAAATCAATTTTGGGACATGCGAGCGAATCGGGTTCGCTCGCACGCGTTCGACTAAAAAATTGATTTTTTCAAAGTTCTCTACTGAATAATTCGGTAATTAGTTGTCGCTTCTGCAGTATATAGGTCATTTTTAAAC
>CAYWNO010000098.1:0-6206 GCA_964459665.1 uncultured Methanosarcinales archaeon | reverse complement strand
GCATCAAGGACTTTGAAGCTGCTAACCTTCGCGAAGCGAATTTTTGGATGAAGCCTGAAAATTCTCTAAAGATTTTGCACAACATTTATAGAGAACTTTGAATAACCCTCTGAAAATAACAATTTATTATTTGCGCATCGTCGAGACTGAAAATCAAAACAATTCAAAAAATGGGGTTATTCAAAGTCCTCTATATTATTTATTTCACCAAGGGCTTACATGCAAACTCAATTCAGGCATCATGAAGGGTTCGATCCTCTCGGGGACTGCGGAAAGGCAAAATGCCCTGTCTGCGCAAGGTATAATGCAATATTCAAAGCCAAAAACATTCTTCAGAAAGATGAATTCACAAGCGAGGGTGTTGCGCCTTTTGTAGGAAGATTCGGGTATCCAAACATTAATGTGGGGATTCTTGCGCCGCCGCAGCAGAGGGAAGACGCGTGGATTTTAGACGCGCCGAAATTCTGGTCAAGCCAAAATTTTGGCGTTTCGCAAATTGTTGATTTCAGAAGCTCTTTACTGAATTCAAGGTGCAATCTGAATATAAAAAAGAGAGCAAAGCTGCTTGAAATATCGCAGGATATTGCGATGTCGTCCAAGCCCATTGATGTCGAGATACAATTGATGGAAAAGCCAAAATTCCAGCTGAATATTGACCCCCAAATGGCCCCCACAGGGGCAAATGCAAAATTAAAGAAAGCAGTCATAACTGAAAATCCAAAAATCCATACCAAGATGTACAAAGTCTTTGAGGATACTGACCTAAAGGCGACAAATGCAATACGCTACCTCTATGAGAGCAGGTTTGATGAAAATTTTCTTAGCAGGATTTTAAGCGTTGGAACCGTCGGCCTTAAAAAAAACAGGAAGCTTGTTCCGACTAGATGGTCAATAACAGCTACAGACGACATAATCGGCAAGGGGCTGATTGACAAAATCAAAGAATATCCTGAAATAAGCTCTTATTGCTCATTTTTCGCAGATTATCTAGGAAACTACTATCTTATTTTAATGTTCCCGGAAGTGTGGAGCTATGAAATATTTGAAGCTTATGCCCCGCATGATTGGAATTTCAATAATCCTTTAAGATACACAACTGATTATGAAGGCTATGGCGCAAGAAAGGATTACGCCTATGAAACAATAGGAGGCTATTACACTGTAAGGCTTGCCGTCCTCGAAAAATTAAATGAGATGAAAAGGCAGGCAAGCGTTTTGGCGTTAAGATTCATAACAAACGAATATACTATGCCGCTTGGCGTCTGGGTTACTAGGCAGGCTGCGCGTAAATCAGTCGGCAATAAGCCGATTGAGTTTTCATCCAGAGAGCTTATGATTGGTTATGTAAGGCTTTTAATCAAAAAGAAATTCAACTGCAATGCCGATTGCCTGCTTAATGCAAGCAGGCTGCTAAGAAACGCAAAGCAGCAGACGAAGCTTGCGAAGTTTATGTAATTTGAAAAACGAATTTTTCAAAGTCCTCTATAATCTATTTTTTCAACTTTTTAACCCTCTCAACTCCGCCGATTTCCTTTATATATCCTGCAACAGCCTGCGGAACAAGATTTTCCCAGTTTTCCCCAAAAGCAATCATCTTTCTTATTTTTGTGCTGCTGATTCCCCTGATAATGCTGATTTTCCTTGCCTTATGGCCGTGCTTTTTAAGGCATCTTAACGTCCATACGTTGCCTGAATAAAAAACATCAAAATCAGGAAGGTTATCCACTATATGGCTTACCCACTTTTTATCTTCATACAAGTCAGGAATCGGATATATCCTGCAATCCCTTATTTTTTCCTTTTTCAGGGCATTGGAAATCATCTGCTTTCTTTCATTGTAGCTGAAAGGATTCTTCAAGGTGCTTGATTCCTGCGAGCTTCCGATTCCGATTATGAGCGAACCATTTTTCTTTAGAATATTCTTGATATTAACCAGATGAGCGTTATGAAATGGCTGGAATCTTCCTATAAAGAGAGCGATGTTTGACGGTTTAGCTTTCAATTTATTTTTTCCTGATTTATTTTCTCTTATCTTCCTTTTTAGGAGATTCTTTCTTTGCCTCTCCCGCAGGCGCAGCTCCTGCCGCGGCTTTTGCCTCTCCTGCTGCCGCAGCTGCCGCTCCCTCGATTGGCAATAACTCCTTTATCATCTCGTCGGGAACGCCTGCCTGGACAAGCTTGGCCTTGATTTCTCCTCTTGCCTTGCCTGCCATCTGGGCAATAATCTCCTTTGCAGTCTTTTCAAACTCTGCCCTTCTCTTTGCAAGCTCTTCTGCAAGCCTCTTCTTTTCTGCCTCAAGCCTTGCAAGCTCTTCTGCAGTCAATTCCGTCTTCTCAAGCCTTATCTCTTCGTCAAACAGCCCTGCGTCAACATCCTTTATTGTTTCCTTTGCGGGCTTTCCCTCGACAAGAATTCCCATTGACTGGCATGTGCCTATTACTTCCTTTACTTTTTCCTTGAGGGATTTTCCCAATGTGGCAGTTTCCTTCATCTTTGCTACTTTAATGACCTGCTCAATAAGAATGTCAGCTACCATCTCGTGCTTTGCCTTTCCGGAGCCTTTCTCTATGATTGCTTCTTTTTTTATAAGGCCCGATGCCGGAGGGGTTCCTATAACAATCTCGTATTGCTTTGTCTCCCTGTCTATGAAAATCCTGACTGGAACCTGCATTCCCTGAAATGAAGCTGTTTTTTTGTTTATGTCAGAAACAACCTGCCCTATATTTACGCCCATAGGGCCTAGGGCAGGGCCTAAAGGAGGCGCTGCTGTCGCCTTTCCGCCCTCTACAAGCGCTTCGACTTTTTCTTTTGCCATATTTGACCTTAAAAAAATTTCAACTTTGAGTTGAAATTTTTTTCATCAAGCTAAACTATCTGCGGTAGCTTTCTTACGTTTTTATCATTGCTACGCTAACAGGAAAAACAGAACAGCGCAAGCCACCTGAAAATTTTTAATCCTCAAAGGATTAAAAATTTTAGTTCAAAAGTTTTCTTCCATTGACTCTTCCTGCTTCTGGGAAGATTGCTCGGTATCCCTTCTTATGACCTTGACAGCATCCATCTTTACGGTTATTGGAATAGGCACTGCCGCCTCAAGCAGCTCGACAACGACCTCTTCTTTTGTCTTGTCAATCCTTGAGACCTTTGCATTTTCCCTCTTGAACGGCCCCGATATAATCTCGACAATGTCGTTTTTCTGTATGTTCATGTCGTGCTTTACCTGCTCAAGCATGTGCTCTATCTCGGAGTATTTTACGGGGTGCGCGAGTATGCCTCTTGCATAGGGTATGTTGAAAGCAGCCTGCTCTGCGTCAGTCTTTGTGGCTGCCTCTATGAATATGTAGCTTCTCATCCCGTGCGGCCTTACGACAGAATAGACTTCTATCTTCTTCTTTACTGCGTTGCTTACGACAAACTCCATAACTTGGTCTTCCCTGTTTGCAGTTGTCCTCAAGGCAAATATAGTCTCGTCTTCTCTAGTCATTTTTAATAACAAAAAATTTAAATTTTATAAGCTAAAATTGAAATTTTTTGTGTTCTTCCCTTTTATTAATTTATCTATCTTTAAACCGAATCTTATAACAATCTCTTCAGAACTATCGGTTTTGTCGTTGATGTCCATTCTTTAGTATCCTCCCTAATTGAATTTAAATCAATATCAGGGAATAATTCCTTCATTTCCATCCAAAATGACTTGATGTCAAAAGCTTTGGTTCCCATATTTTTGGTAGTATTGGCACTATTTTATTTAAAGGTTTCTATGATAAGCTGCTTCTATCTAAAAAAACAGCAGCTTGAGCATCTGGATAACAAAGCCGAGCATTCCGATTATAAGTATGCCAAGGCCGCTAACCTTAACTATTGTCTTGAACTCGATGGCATCCGGCTTTTTTGTGACTTTCAAAACCCTGATGCACTCGCTGATAAAAGACCTGAGCCTGTACTTCCATGAAGTTGTGTTTTCTATTTGCATTTTTAAAGTTGAAGTAAGATTTCTTATTAATGAAGCCAATGTACATTATTTAATTGGCCATATACTCCTTCGAAATAGCCAAAATCCACTCTTCTTCTAACTTTATCAATTATATCATCAAATTCTTCCATTATTTTATCTTTTGTCCATGTTGGGTTTAAATTACTCAAAAAGTTGCTTTCTCCCATATTTAATTAGAATTTTTTTGTTTTGAATTTTTTATTTAAATTATTTTTAATGTGTTTCGTTAAATGTTGAATCTTTAATGAATATTTCCTCAATGCGTTTTTTACCTTGTCTTTTTACCCCATCTAATCCAAAAACTCAATCCCCAGATGCTGCTCAATCTCTTTCTTTTTCTTGTCGGCTGTCTTTTTGCTAGAGCCGAAGATTTGAGATGACTTGACTCCTGTGACAATCAGCATGGTTCTTATTGTCTTTTCCATGTCCTTGTATATTTGGGCGCCCCAGATGACCCTTGCATCCTCGTCAAGCTTTTCGGTTATCGTCTCGACTACCTTTCTTGCCTCATCAAGCGTCATGTCCTCGCCGCCGATTACGTTAATCAATGCGCCGTTTGCTCCTGAAATATCGACGTCAAGCAAGGGGTTGTTTATTGCCTTTTCAACAGCCTCTACAGCTCGATTTTCGGTGTCGCTTTCGCCTACTCCAATCAATGCGACTCCACCGCCTTTCATTACAGCCCTTATGTCTGCAAAATCAAGGTTTACAAGGCCTGCCTTTGTTACAAGTTCCGCGATTCCTTTCACGGAATTAGTCAGTATTTCGTCTGCGACCTTGAAAGCCGTATGAAGCGGCAGCTCAGGCGCAAGCTCAAGCAGCTTGTCATTGGGAATAACTATCAATGTATCCGCAACCTGCTCCATCTTTTCAAGCCCCACAACGGCATTTTCATACCTTCTGTGGCCTTCCATGGAAAAAGGCATCGTTACAACCCCGACAGTCAATGCGCCAAGCTTCTTTGCAATCTCGGCAACAACAGGCGCAGAGCCGGTTCCGGTTCCGCCCCCAAGTCCGCAGGTTACAAATATCATGTCGCAGTTTTGGAGCGCCTTTTTGATATCGCTTTCATTTTCACGGGCTGCTTCCTCGCCTAATCTTGGCTCGGAGCCTGCCCCAAGTCCTTTTGTAAGCTCTCTACCTATCAGTATCTTCTTGTTGGCAGTAGTATAAAGCAAGTCCTGGGCATCCGTATTCACGGCTATAGTTTCTACGCCTACAATGCCGACTTCAGACATCCTGTTGATTGTGTTATTCCCCCCGCCGCCGCATCCTACGACTTTTATGGTGGCTCTCTGCCTTGAGAGCAGCTGCTCAAGCTCTGCATCTATATCTTTTACTTCCTTATCCTGATGCAGCTGCTTTCTGTCTATGGAGAGCAGTTTCGGATTGTCCCTTGCTTCAGCTTTCATTGTTTCTTCAATCATTGTCGGCATAAAAAATTAACTTCTTCAAGAAGTTGATTTTTTTTATATTATTTAAATTTATTTGTTTATTGTGGCAAAATCTATGAGCTTTATTTCAGGAACCAAATTTGCGGCAATTTTTTTGAATTCGTCCTGGGCATGATTTGGCAATGATTGTTTTAACTTTATTGCCGCAGAGCCTTCATTTAGCTCTATTTGCGCATCTTTTATGTTAAAGCGGGCAACAATAAGCGAATCCAGCTTTTCCTTGCTGTCCTCGAGCACTCTTTTTACTTTCACGTCATAAATCAAGTCCTTTCCTGCAAGAGGGTGGTTAAAGTCAACGAGGCACCTGCCGCCGCTTACTGTCTTAACAATGCCAAAAATCCCGTCAATATTAAGCTGCAGTCCCGGGAACGGCTGTATATTCTGCTGCCTGAACTTGCCCATGGGTATGAGCCGTATAAGCTTTGTGTCTTTCTGCCCGAAAGCCTTGCCGGAGCCTATCTCGAATTTGTATTCTTTCCCTGCCTCTTTTCCAACCATCTGCTCTTCAAGCTCTTTTAGCATGAAGCTTTCACCTATGCAAACGACTGATTTTTCGCTTTTGTCAAATATGCTGTTGTCCTCTTTGATTCTTCCGGCATAGCTTATTTCCACAAAATCGCGCTTTTTGATTGCCACCATGAGAATTTTGAAAAATTCACTTTTTACAAATTAGGACATGGCGGCGATTTATAAAGATTTCTGAATGTAGTATACGGTTATTTTTGCATGGCAACTTGATTCTATATTTTGTACTATC
>CAYWNO010000097.1:0-6217 GCA_964459665.1 uncultured Methanosarcinales archaeon | reverse complement strand
AAGTCAAGGACTTTGAAGCTGCTAACCTTCGCGAAGCGAATTTTTGGATGAAGCCATCCTTCGGGATTAAAGATTTTTACGTTAAAATGGGGCTGGAATCTGTTAAAGAGGAAATATTGGAAAGCGCTAAGGCGCAGGCAAGCTCTTTGATAGCGCAAGCCCGAAAAGAAGCCGATAGACTGATGAAAGAGGCAGAAGCCAAATGCGAGGAAATTCGCGAAAAGACAGAAGCGCAAGCAAAGATAACCATTGAGAGGCTAAAGAGGCAGGAGATCGCGTATTTGGAATTGGAAAAGAAAAAAATGATTCTTGAATCCAAAAAGCAGATGGTTGAAAGCGTGTTTTCGCAGGCAAAGAAAAGCCTAGGCGAGCTTTCCGACAAAAAAAGGGAATCTCTCATCAAGAAGCTGCTGGAAAAGGTAAAGTTGGACATCAAGCCGGAATATTTTTGCTGCAACAAGCGCGACGTAAAATTCCTAAAGGGCATGGACGCAAAGCCAGCAGAAATTATCGGCGGCCTTATAGCCGAGGACAAGGAAAGGAAGATGATAGTTGACTACAGCTTTGAGACAATGCTTGAAAGCGTAAAAGATTCCCAGCTGCAGGAAATAAGCGGGCTATTGTTTGCGTAACACGATTAAAATGCTTAAACTAAAACTTAAAGAACGCCAAAAAGAGCCCAAAAAAATAAAGCTCGGGTTTTATCCTTATACTTATGTAAGGACTGTCGTCATGAAAACGCTTCTTTTCAAGAAAGAAGACTACGGCAAAATGATTAAAATGGGATTTAGCGAAATTGCAAAGCTTTTGCAGGATTCTAACTACAAGAATGAGATTGACTCACTCGCGACTGAATATTCCGGCGCGGACCTGCTCGAGCGGGCATTAATCAGGAGCCTTGCCGCCTCATTCAAGAAATTAATGAGAATTTCATCTTACGAGATTGGATTGGTTGTTCGCGAATATGCCATGCGAAAAGACATTGAGGACATAAAGACAATAATCAGGGGCAAATTCACAAACGCGGATGAGAAGGCAATAATGGGATCTATAACTGCGGCAGGCTCTTTAAGCCGTGAATTTTTGGCTTTTCTTTTGAAAAAAGAATCAATCGAAGAAATTTTGAAGGGCGCAGGGATAGTCGATTTTTCCCTGCTTAAGGGCGGATTGAAGGAATTAAGCGAAAAAAACAGCCTTGCCGGCATTGAAAATGCGATGGATAAATATTACTACGGCCATCTCATAAAATTTTCCAAGATTTTGCCCAGGCAAGGCAGGCTGTTTCGGGAATTTTTGCTTAAAGAGGTCGAGGTTTCAAACATACTGACTTTGTTGAGATTGAAAAAGGCAGGCATGGATAAAGATACCGTTAAGGGTTTCATCATCCCATGCGGCGACAAGGCAGATGATTCAAAAATCATGGCTCTTGCCGGGCTTGATGATTTTGAAAAAATTTTAAAAGAACTGGAAAAAACTGAATACAATAGCGTGGTTTTAAAAGGAATCAAAGAATTCAGAAACAGCAGCTCATTGATAGCGCTCGAGGCCGGGCTTTTGAGGCACTTGTTGGCAAAATCGTCATTGTTCATGCACCAGCATCCTTTGTCCGTTGACACGATTTTGGGGTACATGTTTGCAAAAGACATGGAAGTTAGGAATCTAAGAATAATCATAAAGGGAAAGCAGCTTGGATTAAGCGAAGAGTTCATTGAGGGGCAATTGGTGTATTGATAAACCGTAAAAATATAGCGGCGGACTTTGATATTCGTAATAATTCCCAAAGTCCGCCTGATATAGGCACGGCTAATTATTGACGATTATTAATGTCCGTGCCTATACATTAACAAAACAAACTTTTACAAACTATGGTTAAACTGGCAGTCATAGGAAGCAATGAATTTGTCGTTGGATTTCAGCTGGCTGGCATAAAAAACGTCATTGAATCAGGAGATAAACCTTTCGAGCACATCAAAAGGCTCAAGGGCAGCAAGGATATTGGGATTGTTGTCGTTGATGAAAAAATAATCGAAAAGCTCGACATTCACCAAAAATCGGAAGTAGAGGCTTCTGTAGAGCCGGTATTCATTCCGCTGTCAGAAAAATCAGAGCAGGACAGCCTAAAGAGGCTGATTAAAAAATCAATCGGAGTTGACCTGTGGAAATAAAAATAAAACAAAAATTTTTTGCCAAAAATGAACGATAAGGGGGCATTATACAGGATTGCAGGCCCGGTCGTCGTAGCCAAAGGCATAAAGCCAAGGATGTACGACGTGTGCAGGGTTGGAAAGGAAAGCCTGATGGGCGAGGTAATCCAGATTGACAAGGATAAAACTATCATTCAGGTTTATGAGGATACTTCGGGAATAAAGCCCGGAGAGCAGGTCATTAACACGGGCGAGCCGCTAAAGGTTGAGCTTGGCCCCGGGCTGCTTGGAAGCATATACGACGGAATCCAAAGGCCGCTGCCTGTGCTCATGAAGCAGATGGGCGATTTCATCAAGAGAGGCGTCGATGCGCCGGGGCTTGAGCAGCAAAAGAAATGGGATTTTAAGGCGTTAGTGAGCAAGGGGAATGAAATTTTGGGAGGCGCCATAATAGGGGAAGTCGAGGAAAACCCTGGCATAATGCACAAAATAATGCTGCCCCCGAATCAAAAAGGGAAAATTTCTGAAATCAAGTCGGGAAAATTTACTGTAAACGACATTATTGGGGAGCTTGACAACGGGTTTGAATTGAGGCTAAAGCACAATTGGCCTGTAAGGATTGCAAGGCCCATAAGCTCAAGGCTAAAGCCGCAGGCGCCTTTGATAACAGGGCAAAGAGTCTTTGATGCGCTCTTCCCCCTTGCAAAAGGCGGAGTTGCCGCGATTCCCGGGCCGTTTGGCGCAGGGAAATGCGTTGCAGGGGATACTTTACTTTTTGCTGACGATGAATTGACAGAAATCCAAAAATTATATGAGTTATGCACTTCTAATAAATCTAACAGATTGGCAAAATCCAATAAATGTGAAACGTTAATTAAGCTTGCACGGCCATTAAAAATCTATACCTTTGATAAAGATAAGATTAAGGAAGGGATTGCGACACATATCTATAAGGGCAAGACTAACCAATTGATTGAGATAAAAACAAGATCCGGCAGGAAAGTAAAAGTAACGCCCGTTCATAAGCTGCTCAAGGTTGATGAAAATCTTAATATTGGAGAGGCAGAAGCAATGAGCCTAAATGAAGGCGACTTTATCATATCCCCGAGAAAAATAGAATTCAATGCAGCATACCAAAATTTCTCGGTTAATTTTGATTGCAGGATTTGCGATGAAGAGGTAATTGATAATATTCCGAATATTATAGACAATTATTGCGAAGAAAACCGCATAACAAAAAAGTCATTTG
This sequence comes from uncultured Methanosarcinales archaeon, assembly GCA_964459665.1. Classification (GTDB taxonomy): domain Archaea; phylum Nanobdellota; class Nanobdellia; order Woesearchaeales; family GW2011-AR4. The sequence continues at coordinate 2,824 of CAYWNO010000097.1, read as the reverse complement.
CTGATTTGATTTGTGTGCCTTATCATACGCTACTGAATTTTTATTTAAAGAGAAGCCACCCGACACTTAATTTTGTCAGGACATTATATGATTTAACTGACAATGAGCTAAAAATAAGCAAAATAAAGGTTGAGAGGGACTCATTGATAATTAATGTGCCTCGATTATTTTCAGATGAGTTTTCAGAGCTTTTGGGCTATTTGATGTCTGACGGGATGATAAAATGCCCATCATCAGTTCATTTCTTTAATCAAAAAAAGCAATTGAGGGATAGGGTAGCATATTTGATAGAGAAATTATTTGGTTTAAAGGCTAAGGAATACTATGCAAATACTGTAGAGGCAATTTCAGTAAACAGCAGGGCTATTCTCAAGATTTTTGAAAGTTTTGGTTGCCCATTAAATAAGAAATCAAGAAATATTAAAGTTCCATCTATATTGCTAAACTCTCCTGATTCTGCGATTAACAGTTTCTTGCTCGCTTACATAAGTTGTGACGGGCATATAGGAAAGAAAGAAGTAGAAATAACCACCTCCAGCAAAGAAATGCAGTCTGGGTTGTCGTATTTGTTGCTAAGACTTGGAGTATTGCATAGATTAAGCGAGAGGATAATAAACCAAAGTACATATTATAGATTGCTCATGTCACCAAGAGAAGCCATAAAGCTTGCGCCTTATTACAACAAAGATTTTTATTACAATAGTAATGATATAGTTCCAATTACCTCTACCTTGCTTAGAAAAATATTAGACGGCAGAATACCCTACGCACTTGAAAAAGAAGGCATATCTACAACAACATATTATTCTAACAGTAAACAAACCGTGCAGACTTTTAGCAAAGTAATAGATTTCTTAAATGTAGATTATTTACAAGATTTCAAAAATGCGCTTGATTCTGTTTTCTGCGATGAAATTGTAAGCATTAATATTTTAGATGGAGATACTGATGTTTATGACATTACTGTTCCAATTACGCATAACTTTGTAGGAGGCAATTCTCCTATGATTCTTCACAATACAGTCAGCCAGCAGCAGCTTGCGAAATGGTCTGACGCAGATATAATCGTTTATGTCGGCTGCGGCGAGAGGGGAAACGAGATGACGGAAGTTCTGACGGAATTTCCCGAGCTTACCGACCCAAGAAGCGGAAAGCCTTTGATGAATAGGACGGTTTTGATAGCAAACACCTCAAACATGCCGGTTGCTGCAAGAGAGGCAAGCATTTACACGGGAGCAACAATTGCTGAATACTTCAGGGACATGGGATATTCCGTTGCCCTCATGGCAGACTCGACGTCGAGATGGGCGGAAGCAATGAGGGAGATTTCATCAAGGCTCGAGGAGATGCCAGGCGAAGAGGGATATCCTGCTTACTTATCCACAAGGCTCGCGCAGTTCTATGAGAGGGCGGGGAGAGGAGTTCCTCTTGGAACAAAAAAAGAAGGAAGCGTTAGCATAATCGGCGCCGTATCTCCTCCCGGAGGGGATTTTTCAGAGCCGGTTACTCAAAGCACATTGAGGGTTACAAAAGTATTCTGGGCGCTGGATGCAAAGCTTGCCCAAAGAAGGCACTTTCCTTCCATAAACTGGCTAACATCATACTCATTGTACCTTGGAACGCTAGAGCCATGGTATGCAAAAAATGTAGCTTCCGACTGGCACAGCATCGTTGGGGAAATGATGGTAATGCTTCAGGAGGAAGAAAAGCTCCTCGAGATTGTGCAATTAGTCGGCTCGGACGCGCTGCCCGAGAGGCAGCAATTGACGCTTCAGGTTGCAAGGCTTATAAGGGAAATCTTGTTGCAGCAGAACGCTTTCCACGAGATTGACACGTTCTGCGAGATGAAAAAAACTTATGCCATCATGAAGTCTATTATTCACTTCTCAAAATTGGGAAACGACGCATTGGACAATGGCATGCACACCAACCAGATACTTCAAACAAAGGCAAAGGATCGCCTAAGCGAAGTGAAGTTTGTAAAGGATTACGAGAAGCTGCTTGATGAAATAAACTCCCAGATGGAAAAGGAATTAAAGCAATGAAACAGTGCATTGACATTAAACTATTAACATTGAAACAAATTCCATTAACGATTGAACATTAAACGAAAAACATTAACAACGATTAAAACACAAATGGAAAAAGATAATTCATACAGAGCAAAAAGGTACAAACAAAAAATAGACCTAATAGACGAAAGACTAGAAGATGTCAAAATATTGGTAAGTGGTTTTTCCGATAAAATAAAAAGGCTTGCGTGTTATAAGGCTTTTCAAGAAATAGTGGAAGGACTGTTTGATATAATTGCTATGACACTAAGGGATAAAAATAAGCTAATAGAAGACGACTATACAAATATTGACAAATTGGAAGAAATGAGTATTATAAACTCACAAGATGCTAAAGTCTTGAGGGAAGCAAATGGCTTGCGAAACAGAGTAGTCCATAAGTATAACAAAACAGATGATAATACTGCAAAAGAGTCAATCCAAAATTTGCTGCCTCATTTAAAAGAGATTTCAGAAAAACTTAAGGGGACATAAATGAAGAATCCCAACCTTATAAAGAATATTAGGAAAGACTTTAGTTTTCTCAGAACCAAAATAGAAAGAGGTGAAATAGACTCTGTTATGCTTTATGGCTCTTATGCAAGAGACGAGCAGACTATAAGAAGTGACATTGATATTTGTATTGTAGCTCCAAAGCTAAAAACCACAAAGCAGTTTTCAGGATTTTTAAGAGGAGTATGGCAAAATATAAATGCGAACAAATATGATGTAAGGGTTTTTGGGGAATTGCCGCTTTATATAAAAATGGAGAT
>CAYWNO010000096.1:0-6248 GCA_964459665.1 uncultured Methanosarcinales archaeon | reverse complement strand
CTCAGCTTATTTTTAATCTCAAATGCTTAAAAGAATTCTCATCGCTTCAAAGCCCACAACGTCAAAAACTTTATAAACAAGACGAGTTAACAATAGTTAATATAGAGGACTTTGAATAACCCCATTTTTTGAATTGTTTTGATTTTCAGTCTCGACGATGCGCAAATAATAAATTGTTATTTTCAGAGGGTTATTCAAAGTTCTCTATATAAAAAACGGAGGAAAAAATTTCAATCGAAAATTGAAATTTTTTAAAACAAAAATGGAACAGCAAGTTGCGGAAATCAAGAAGGAAATAATAACAAAAGACATGACAATAGGGGATGTCGTTGCAAAGCATCCTTCATCCATCGAGGTATTGCAGTCCGCAGGCGTTCATTGCGTAGGGTGCCACGTTTCTTATCACGAGACTTTGGAGCAGGGATTTAAAGGTCATGGAATGAGCGATGAGGAAGTCGATTCCGTAATCACTAAATTAAATGCTGCCGTGCAGGAATCTAAGCTTGAGAACGGGAAAGACTTCATAATGACAAACAAGGCAGTTGAAAAGCTAAAGGAAGTTCTCAAGGAAAACAACAAGGAAGGCTCGGGATTAAGGGTCGAGATAGTTCCGGGCGGCTGCTCGGGATTCCAGTATGGGCTGGAATTGGATGATAACACAACAGACCTTGACGTAACGTTCGAGGAAAAAGGCGTAAAGATAATAATCAACAAGGACAACATGCAATTTTTGAAAGGCGCAAAGCTCGACTATGTTGACAGCCTTCAGGGCGGGGGCTTTAAGATAACAAATCCCAACACAAAAAGCTCATGCGGCTGCGGCGAGAGCTTTGAGTACTAATTTAAACTTTTTAATCTTTGGGATTAAAAATTTTTCAATTAATTTTAAATAAGAGTTCTTATTCTCAATTCCGATGAAAGATAAGAAGGAAAAAACGAAATGGGCCCTGATAGTTTTCATAATTTTTATAATGATAGGCACGTCAGTTAGCTTTGTGCTGTTTGATTTCCAGCCGCAGAACGATGTCATAAAATACAACGGAATAAGGTTTGTCAAGTACACGGACAGGTGGGAAGCCACGATAAACGGCAATGCGGCAGCTTTCAGCTTTTTGCCAAATGAAGTGGAAAATGTAATTGTTTCAGGCGATTCCGTAAAAAGGCTGCAGGATAAATACGAGATAGACTTCACTTACGACCTGAACAGCACTTACAAGGAGCCAATTGCGCTTGCCCAGCACCAGATGGGCCTTACTTTGGCGGCTTATAACATTTACCTAAGAAAAGGGTTTACGGGAAATAACACATACGAAATACCTGTGATATCCTGCAAGGACTCGACGGAAAATGTCCCTGTTGTTTATTTTGCTTACGGGAATGAAACAAGCATTCATCTTGAAGGAGACTGCATAATTGCGCAGGGAAAGGAAAATTCCGACTTCATAAGGCTCAAAGATAGGATTTTATACGGGATACTAAAGGTTATTTAGATGGCTGACGGAATAAAATTAGGAATAATAGGCGGCTCAGGAGTTGACGACCCAAAGTTAATGCCAAATTCCAAAAAAATAAAGGTGCACACGCCATACGGGGCAACTTCTGATTTGGCAACTATTGGAAAGCTCAAGGGAATTGACGCGGTTGTCATTCCAAGGCATGGGGATTCCCACAGGATTAACCCCACGAATGTAAATTACAGGGCGAATGTGTGGGCGATGAAAGAGCTTGGCGTTACGCATATTATCGCGCCAACCGCATGCGGCTCGTTAAGAGAAGACATAAAGCCCGGGCATCTTGTTTTTATAGACCAGTTTATAGACAGGACTACCAAAAGGCAGCAGACTTTCTATGAAGGAACAGAAGTATGCCACATCTCAATGGCAGAGCCATTCTGCAATAAAATAAGGAGTGCGCTTATCGAGACTGCGAAATCGCTTGGAATAAGCTACCATCCAAAAGGAACCATTGTTACTATCGAAGGCCCGAGATTTTCTACTAGAGCAGAATCGAGGCTTTTTAGAAGCTGGGGATGCGATGTCATCAACATGACAACAGTTCCCGAAGCTGTCCTTGCAAGGGAAGCCGGCATCTGCTACCAGCCGATTGCAATGTCTACGGATTATGACTGCTTTCTGGAAACAGAGGAGAAGGTAAGCGTTGATATGATTTTAAGGACGATGAAAGAGAATAGCGATAGCGTGAAGAAAATTCTTGCTGAAGCAATTCCAAGGCTTAAAGCGTGGGAATGCGCATGCAAAACTGATATTGAGAGCGCAAGATTGTGATTATGCCTGATTAGATTATAAATATCCTAATCAGCTACAACTTCCATCAGCGTTTCTTCATTAATCTTTCTTTGAAGCGGGTTTAAGCGCTTTCTTATTATATCCAAATATTTTTTTTCTTTTTCTATCCCAACAGAATTCCTTTTTAGGATTTTTGCTGCAACAGAAGTTGTTCCTGAGCCTAAAAAAGGATCCAAAACTGTATCGCCTTCATCCGTGCATGCTAAAATTATTCTTCTCAGTAATTCAATTGGCTTTTGTGTCGGATGAGCGCCGGCCCATTTTTCTTCTTTAGGGGTTAACGGAATTGCCCATACATTTCTTGTTTGTTTTCCTTTGGGGTTTAACCTATCTTCAATCAGGTTCTTTGTTGATTCATAGTTGAATTTCCATTTTTTGCCGTTTCCGTTTTTAGAAGCCCAAATTAAATGCTCCGTGCTTTCCGTAAAAAATCTGCATGTTATGTTGGGTTGTGCATTGGGCTTAAACCAAACAATGCTATTGTTTATTTTAACATCTTCTAAATTTTGCAGAATAAATCCGACTTGATAGATATTATGAAATGAACCGCATACCCAGAAACTCCCGCCATGCTTCAAAACTCTCAAGCATTCCTTAATCCATTTTTGGTTGAATTGAAAATATTCGTCTTTAGAAAATATATCCCACTCTTCCTGCATGGTAATATGCTTGCTGTATTTCCATCCCAATCCCCTCTTTTTAGACATATTATACGGCGGGTCGGCAAAAACTAGGTCTATGGATTCTGAGGGGAGTTTTTTTAATCCTTCTAAACAATCTCCAATCATTATTTTATGAGTTGTTTTCATTTTTTATAAAATACACAAGTTCCTTCTTTTCTTCATCATAAGCTTTAGAAATTAGTTTAGCTTTTACAAGCTCTTCAAGCGCACGGTAAGTAGTTTCTCTATTTGTATAAATTCCTTCTTTTTTTGCAATTTTATGAATTTGGGCAGCAGAAGCAGAATTTGTTTTATTTAAAAGTAACAATAACCTTAATCTTTTAATGTTAGACAATACGAGAAACCTTTTAGTCAAATCTTCTAATCTTTCTGTTATCAAATTAAATTTTAATTCCATGAACTTCTGTAGTAAGTTACGATTTATATAATTGTGTTACATAATTTTGTAACATAAGAATATATCCTATTTTAAAAATTAGTTATTGATGGTTAAAAAATACGACAAAATTTACGAAGAACATAATGTAGAGCTAAATTTAAATTTTAGTTATAGGGACGAGTTGATGAAGAAAGCGGTTCAAACATTTATTTCTGAAAAACCAGGATATTGGAAAGAGGGTGGGAAACATGTTACTCGCTACAACTATTTTGTAGAGAGGCTAGCTGACGGCAGGCGTATATACTTAAAGAGGCCAACTTTTCTTAATAAAGGAATAGATTTTCAGGTATGGGTTGAAAAATTTGATGGCGAAAAAGACGGAAGGCCAAGTCACAAGGATATTTTTAGGGATATTAACCTGAAAAAAAGCGAAAATCAGGAAAATATCAAAAAATTAGTTAATGCCATAGACAGAGTTTGGAACTGTGAAGAACCAGATACAGTTTTGAAAGAATTGGATTTTAAATATAAAAGCGGATTCTCGACAGAGATGCTTTTGAAAATTCTTAAATGGTTATTTATTGAGCAGGATATAACCTATTGGAATTATGACGGCCGTATAATGTTAAGAATAGCCATTAATGAGCATTTGGGACTAAATCAGGTTAAGCTTAACATGTAGCTGTTCTGTTACTCTTTTACACTCACATAAACCCAATACCCCGCTTTCTTTGCAATAACTTTTACATTCCCGAAAATCTCTTTCATTTTTTCGCTCAATGATTTTCCGCCCTTGTTGTGGCGCGCAACAAGCTGGAGTGTCCCGTTCTCCTTTAAATAACCTCTTGAGCCTTCTATAATCTCAAAGCACAGCTTTTTTCCGGTATTTTGCGGAGGGTTCGATAAAACCACGTCGAAATCATATTTCTTGACAGGCTCGTAAAGGCTTCCCTGAAAAAACTCGGCTTTTACGTCGTTAATTTTTGCATTCATCCTTGCGAGCATCACGCATCTTTTGTTTATATCGCTCATGGAAACATCAGCATCGAACAATCTTGCGGCGCAAATCCCAAGAACGCCTATGCCGCAGCCGATGTCAAGGACTTTCGATTTTTTTTCCATTGACATGCTTTCAGCCAATATCAATGTTCCAGTATCAACGCTATTTTTTGAGAATACCCCTGAAGACGTATTAAAGATAAATTCCACTCCTTTTATCCTTTGCATTATTTTCCTGATTTTCAATGGAGAGCTTTGCTGCTCCGAGTAGTAGTGTTCCATATTGTATATAAAAAAATTTCATCTCAAAGATGAAATTTTTTTCTTATTATTTTTTATCTGGAAAATTTTTAATCTTGTGGATTAAAAATTTTCTTATATAGTGTTGGAAGTAAATAATTGAGCATATTAATCCAACACTATCATGGAAATCATGGATTTTCAGGACACCGAAAATCTCCTATTTTCGCGTGTATCAAGAGGACGCAACAAATTTCAATCAATTATTTGCGTCCGATATTATAGTTTAAATAACCTCGCCTACCATGTAAATTGAGCCCGTAACCACGACCAAATCTCTTGGGCCTGCCATCTTTCTTGCATATTCAAGCGCTTTTTTGGGGCTGATTATTGCTTTGGCAAAAAAACTTTTCTTTAAAAAGTTTTTTTGCGGATTTATTTTTTTGTACGCCTTCAATAAATCTTCCGGCTCTGCTGCATTTTCGTTTTTTGATTTCGTGAATATGGCTTTTGAGATTAACGGGTTTATTTTTTGCAGCATGGCCGCAATGTCCTTTGTTTTTTGTGTGCCTATCACGAAAAAAATCTCCTTGAAATTTTTTCCCTTTATTATGGATATAATCTCTTTTTTCAGCGTTTCAAAACCTGCAGGGTTATGGGCGCAGTCAATCAGCACATTCTCTAAAATGAACTCGAGCCTTCCTGGCCATCTTGTTTTTTTGATTCCATTTTTTATGTGAAAAATTTTTATTCTCAGAGAATAAAAATTTTTCAATGCTCCTATGGATGCCAATGCAATCTTTGCATTTTCCTGCTGGAATTTCCCGCCCAAATATAAAAATCTAACAGGGCAAAAAAAAGCGGCTCCGCCGCTTTTTTTTGCCAGATACAAAGGCGCGTTCTTGTCTTTTGCAGCTTTTTTTATAACTTTTAACGACTTGCCGCTGGCCCCTGTCACAACAGGAATGCCCTCTTTTATTATTCCTGCTTTCTCGAATGCAATCTTCTCGATTGTATCGCCTAGAACATCCGTGTGCTCAAGCTCAATGTTTGTAATAACCGAGATTAAAGGGGCAACGACATTGGTTGCATCAAGCCTGCCGCCCAGCCCTGTTTCCAGAATGGCATAATCAACATTATTTTCCCTGAAATACAAAAACGCCATGGCCGTCGTTATTTCAAAAAAGCTTTGGCCATCTATAAGCGGCTTGATTTTCAGAAAGTATTCTGCAATCTCCCTGTCGCTTATCAAATGCTCGTTAACCCTTATCCTTTCATTGAATCTCTTTAAATGCGGGCTCGTGTACAGCCCGACCTTGTAGCCTGCTTCTCTTAGAATGTAAAAGAGCATTGCGCAAACACTCCCTTTGCCGTTTGTTCCTGCCACATGGATGCACTTTAATCCTTTTTCCGGATTTCCAATATCTTCAAGAAGCTTTCGGATGCTTTCAAGCCCGAGCTTTATATTTGGGCTGTCAAGGCTGTACAAGTAATCAAGGATTTTTTTGTAGCTCATTTCATCAGGAGATATTGAAAAGTTCTCACTTTGTTCGGGTTGCCATCGTTCGCATCTGGATAATTTTTACCGAATCATAAAAATCCGACCACTCTGGACTACGCTCCGCTTCGTCCAGAGTTTGC
>CAYWNO010000095.1:0-6316 GCA_964459665.1 uncultured Methanosarcinales archaeon | reverse complement strand
AGGGTTATTCAAAGTTCTCTATATAATTTGTTATAGAAACCGTCACTTGTTACTGGCTTATTTTAAAAAATAAGGCTAAAAAACGTCCATTTCCGTTTACTGAGGGCTAATTTTTCATTAAAAATCTTTTTATACTTAAGTACAGATAACTTTGAAAAATTCACTTTTGAGTGAATTTTTCAACTTATAAAATGTTCAAAGACCGTAATGAAGCAGGGATTAAGCTTGCAGAGCAGCTAAAAGCGTACAAGGATAAGAAAGAAGTTATAGTGCTTGCAATTCCAAGAGGGGGCGTTCGGGTAGGATACGAGATTTCCAGATTGCTGAATGTGGAATTGGACGTAGTAGTTACTAAAAAGATTGGCCTGCCCGATGATGAAGAATTTGCAATCGGGTCGGTTGCCCCTGACAAAAAAGTCATGCTTAATGAAGAAGCAATAAGGGTATACAATGTCCCTAAAAATTACATAAAAGAAAAAACAAAGGAGATTGGAAAAGAGATAGAAAGAAGATACAAGGCTTACAAGGGAAATTATAATCTTCAAAACTTGAAAAACAGGATTGTGATATTAACAGATGATGGAGTGGCAACCGGTTTTACGGCAAGAGCAGCAATCGGTTATATAAAAACGCAAAATCCCGGGAAAATAATCCTTGCTGTGCCTGTTGCTCCATTGGATTTTTCAAATGAGGCAGCCAAAGAAGTTGATGAATTTGTCTGCCTGCATTCGACTAAAATTTTTTCATCCATAGGGCAATTTTATGACAGCTTTGCGCAGCTTTCAGATGAGGAAGTAAAGAAAACTTTGAAAAAATCGAGAACTTTGAAAAAATTGATTACCCAACAGAATGTCCGCATCCGCAACTCGTCTTTACATTCGGATTGTTTATCTTAAAGCCCGAATTCTGCAATGTTTCAACATAATCAACGGTCGAGCCTTTCATGAAAGCAGCGCTTTCCGGATTGATGAAAACTTTCACTCCCTTCTCTTCAATTACCATATCGTGCTCTTTTGGGGATTTTTCCAATCCTATGTCATATGTATAGCCAGAACATCCTCCTTGGACTATTCCCACTCTTAAACCGTAATCGTTCTTTTTTTCTTTCTCAAGCAATAGCCTTACTTTATTTGCGGCTTTTTCTGTCAGGGCTATGACGATTTCTTTTGTTTGTTGCATTTTCTAAGCCCTTACCTTCAATGCCCTGCCATTCCCGCCCATATGCAGTTCCTTAATCTTTGTCCTTAAGAAATCTATTGTTTTTGTGTTATCCTGATGATTTAAAATGTTTCCGCACTCAGGGCACCTGTACTCCAAATCAACGGCTTTCTCGAATCCTACCCTTATGCATGCATTTGGGCAAAGGTAAAAGTTGCCAAAATTGGCTTCTTCTTCCTTTAATCTCATGGTGTATTTTTCAAGCTTTTCCCTGTTTATTTTTTCAAGCAGCTCTTTAACTCTTTTCTTGTTGAAAGTCCAATAGCTTATGTACCAGCCTTTCTGCCGATCTTTCTTCCTGTAATAAGAAACAAGGTTGTGATTATACAACTTGTAGAGTATGTTCCTTATCTCATGGATGTCCTTGTCCACTTTTTCTGCTATTTTAAAGTCAGAAACATTCTTCTTATCCTTAAGGTACTCGATTATTTTAATAGACTCTTCTCCGATGACTTCCTTAACGGTATCGTATACTTTTGTGTTGGTGATTTTCATTTTATCCATTGAGGGCTGCCTCAAAACATTAATGTCCATATAGTAGCTTTCTGCCCTAATTCTTCCACCCCCCTTTTAATATAAGATTGCAATAGACTTAGAACCCTACTTGCATAATCTAATAACACAGGTTATATATAAACTTTTTGTAATTAAAATCGTGATAATACACCCACGCCTAATAAACCATAACATTTAAATAAAAAATTTGATTACCGCCCTTTATGCAAAAGAGAATGGGTTTTTCCAATATAGCCGTCATCGGAATGGAATGGGGGGATGAAGGCAAGGGAAAGATAATTGATTTTCTCGCCGAGAGGTCAGACATTGTCGCAAGGTTCAACGGCGGCAACAATGCAGGCCACACAATAGAAGCCGATGGAAAGAAGATTGTGGTTCATTTGATTCCTTCCGGAGTTATGTACAAGAGCAAGCTAAAGGTCATAGGCAACGGCCTTGTGATTGACCCGAAGATTTTGGTCGGCGAGATAAAAAACCTGGAGAGAAACGGCATAAAGATTTCTCCGGATAACCTAGCAGTAAGCCATAATGCCCATGTCATCCTTCCGCATCACATAGAAGAGGACAAAAAAAGCGGCTCAGGCATAGGCACTACTGCAAGAGGCATTGGCCCAGCTTATACGGACAAAGCGGCAAGAATCGGGTTGAAAGTTTACGAGTTTATTGACGACTCCATGTTCAAAAAAAGGTTCGGCAGCGAGCCTTTTTTTGAGGAATACAAAAGCTATGCAAATGCCATAAAGCCCTATGTGGGCGATGCCTGTGAAATCATAAACTGCGCAATAGGCGAAAATAAAAAAATAATTTTTGAAGGCGCGCAGGGAACTCTGCTCGACATTGACCATGGAACTTATCCTTTTGTCACATCCTCTAACACAACGGCGGGAGCCATATGCACGGGGCTTGGCATTTCCCCAAAAAAATTGCAGGGCATTCTGGGCGTTTGCAAGGCATACAAGACAAGAGTGGGCAACGGGCCGTTCCCAACGGAAATAACCGGCGGCATTGGCGAGAAAATCCAGAAAACCGGAAAGGAGTTCGGAGCAACGACCGGAAGGCAAAGAAGGGTCGGCTGGTTCGATGCAGTCGTCGGAAAATATGCAGTGATGATTAACGGCATAGATTCAATGGCGCTAACCAAGCTCGATGTCCTCACAACAGTTGAAAAGATAAAGATATGCGTTGCTTACAGGCACAAGGGCAGCATACTAAAAAATTTCACTGCAAACATAAAAGTTCTGATGGGCTGCGAGCCGGTCTATGAGGAGATTGACGGCTGGTGGGATGATATAACCAAAATAAATGCTTATGGCCAGCTGCCGAATAATGCGAAAAAATACTTAAGAAGAATTGAAGAGCTGCTCGGAATCCCAATCTCAATAATCTCCGTCGGGCCGAAAAGGGAGCAGACGATTGTTGCAAGAAATGATCTTCTGATTTAATAGTTGAAAAATTCGCTTTTTGGCAAATTTTTCAAAGTTTTCTTTTGATTTCTTCTTCGCTCGATTCATCTTTCCCGAATAGTCTCTTATGGAAAAATTTTGCATAAAACAACAAAGCAGATAATAAAAGTATGGCTATTGCTAAAAGATACGCATTGGCTATTTTTGGCAAGCTCGTTATTGCATATCCGGCTGGCATTGCCTGCTCAGCTGCCATAAGAGGCGCATGCGCTTGCGTTTCGTTTTTTTGCCCTGAATTAAGGCATGTAGGGCAAGCTCCTCCGCAGTCAATGCCTTCTTCATTCTGGTTTTGTATTTTGTCGTCGCAGTTTTCCTTTGCCATTCCGTTATTTGAAGCCTGCGCCGCGCAATTTCTGCTTTGCTCTGGTATAACAAACTGCGGGCACTTTTTTTGCAGCTGGTATGGCTGAACCTTTACAAGCTTGCATCTTCTTTGCTGGTTTGAATTTTCGCATTCAGACCATCGGCTGCATTCCCAGTTAAATTCGCACAAATAATTTCCGCTGCCACTTCCACCTCCTGCGCCCCCGCCGCTGCCTGAACCGCCAGAGCCAAAAGAAGGCGAAGGCGAGGGGGCAGGCAGAGCATTGACTGTCAAGGTAACATTATTCGACGGGCTTGAATTTGTGCCGTCAGATGCAAAAAACAATATGCTTCTTACGCCGTCAAAATTATTGTCGGGAGTTAAGGTTGCAATTGCCGTATTGTTGCTTATTGATACGGCAATGTTTGGGACAGGTGTAAAATTATAAGTCAGGTTATCGCCGTCAATGTCTATAAAGACTGCGCTTAGGTTAATTTCTGCCGTGCTGCCCGCATCCCATGTCTTGTTTTGTATTGTTGCGTTTAGCAATGGCGCGGCATTTGAAATTGTAAATACCGTCGAGTTTAGCGCAGCGCCAGATGTCCCGTCGCTTGGCGTTATCTCGCATGAGAGATTGTCATTTTTTGAATAATTGCCGGGATTAAGGGTTGTTGAGCTTGCTGCTGCATCAACCAAAACATTGTTTTTATACCACCTTATGGAGTTTGTGACTGAGTCATCATCGAGGTCCGCCGTGCTTTGGTTGCTGCATGAAAGAGTCCCGTTTTTCCTGCTTTGCCAATCGCTTGAGCTTATAAGTGGCGCTGACTGGGTAGGTGCCGAATTTTGGATTGTTAGACTTGTGCTGTTAACAAAGCTGCTGAAATTTGCGCCGTCAAAAACCCTAACGCTTGCCGTCCAGTTCTGGGTTTTAGACGTATTTGACTGGCTTATTATTGTAAGATTCCTAAGAGATGCATTTTCTGTGCCGTTGATGTACCACAATGTTTCGTTTGACTGCATTGAATCGCCGTCTATATCGCTAAAAATCCATCCTACATCCAATGAGCCGTTTGTCCTGTTGAGAAAGTCGGTGTTGTTTAGAATAATGTTTGAAACTGTTGGCATGTCGTTTACATTGGTAACATTAAGGGTTACATTATTCGAAAATGTTATGTTGTCGCTATCATTCGCTAAAAATGTCGCATACCTGATCCCAAAAAAATTTGGAGAAGGGGTTAAATTCACAATTCCAGTAGTGGAGTTTATTGTTACAGTTATGTTTTCAACATTAGAGGCTATGCCATAAGTTAATGTGTCATTATTCAGGTCAGAGAAATTGCCGCTTATATTAAAGGACGCCGAGGTGTCTTCTTGCCACGTGATGTTGAGTAAATTGCTTGTAAGTGCGGGCGGGTTGTTGCTCGCAAGGAGGAGGTTGTTTTTAATATTTGTACTGCCAGTACTACGAGAATATTTAACACTTCCTATTAGAGTTGCGTTAGAGCACACACTCAAATCAGCTCTACTAATGCCATCAATAAATAATTTTGAAGTTAAGTTTATAGGATTAAAGATAACAGTAAAATTATGGAATTGAGCAAAATTATTACCCCCGCATCCATTATCACAAATTGTAGATGTAGTAGCTGTGTTTACACAATCTACTTGTTGTAATATGTCATTGAGTATATCAGCTTCGTCGTCTATTCTAAACCTTAATAAAAATCCTGATGTATTGCTTGATATGTATTCCACATCAAAATTACCAGCACTATTGGCTTTAGCCTCAAAAGTGTGGTTGATATTATCACTTAATGTTAAATTTCTATTAAGAGGAAGAGTTTGGTTTGGTGAACCAAGGTTAATGCTATATGTCGTTGAGTCGTTTAGATATATTCGAGGTGAAGCATGCGATATAGAAGGAACAGCTATTAACATTAAAAAAACAAGAGTTACAATCCCATAAAAATTAATTTTTGACATATTTGACCTCCTATATACAACTATTACTTAAAAATTGTGTTAATTTTTAAACTTAGTAAATAAAACTATCTAAAACTATCTCAAGAACTAGACTGCACATTGGTTATAATGGTGCCTTGTGCAGCATGGCTTATTCCGGTGTTTGTGTTCGTATATGTAACATTTAATTGCCCAGAGTATTTTTGACCTATTGTAAATAAACACCCCGAAGGCGTAAAAGTTCTCTGCTCATCGTTCTTGAACGTTGGCTGAGTTGCTGCCGAGGTGCATCCACTTGCTGTTACGCTAACACTCGCAAGGTCATATCCTAAATTATTTTTTAAAGTGAAATCTATTTCTGCTGCCCCGGGTCCAGCATATCTGGCTTCATGATCCAAACACGAAATCCCCGCAGGCAGCGTGCACCTGCTCGGCAAAAACCTATCAGGATTTAAAACTCCGAAGTAAGCAAGCGCCCCTATGGCAACCAAGACAACAAGTATCGCCCATCCGTAGCTCATTATAAATTCCAAAGCCGCCTGGGATTCCTTAAATTTAGGCATATATTTTTTATCTGGCAAACAGTATTTAAATTTATCGAGTTCTAGGGACGCTGTTGCACAATTGGTCATTTTTGACATATTTTTACGAATTTACGAATGAGCTTAATTGGAAAAGAAGCTCAAATAGTGGTTATGCAACAGCGTCCTAGGCGATATAGAAAAGTTCTCACTTCGTTCAGGCTGCCATCGTTCGCATGTGGATATTTTTCGAGCATGAGCCAAATTCCCATTGCAATTTCCTTTGGCTGTGGATTTTTTCTTTTTATAATGCTCACATTTTGATGGCA
>CAYWNO010000094.1:0-6336 GCA_964459665.1 uncultured Methanosarcinales archaeon | reverse complement strand
TTCGGCTTCATCCAAAAATTCGCTTCGCTCAGGTTAGCAGCTTCAAAGTCCTTGATGTTTTATTTTATAGCCGACATTCCCCGTAAGGGACGTCCCCCTTGTCGGCTGGATTGTTTGGCGTAATTGGACTTTGACTTTAGGCCGCTAACCCATTTTTTGGATGAAGCCCTTTAATTCAAAAGATTTTTATATGATTTATGAATACAAATAATCCACTTTGGGCCCGTGGTCTAGTGGCTATGACAACACCCTTACAAACACTTATGAAAGGTGTAGGTCACCAGTTCAAAATTCATCAATGAAACTCTGGTCGGGCCCACTTTTTAAAAAAAGTAAGAGGCGATACCAATCAAATCAAAATTTTATCCGAGAATATTCTTTTTTTTGCTCTCCCTTGCAATCCTGCTGCTGGCATTTTACATAACAAGGCAGTTTCTGCCGGCGCTTTTGACAGGAGCGCTCATGGCTTATTTGTCTTATCCTCTCTACAAAAAAGTATCAGTTTTCATTAAAAACAAAACTTTCGCTTCATTGGCGGTAACAATATTCATAGTACTGATTATTGTCGTGCCTTTCATTTTTGCCCTCGGAATGCTGACGAGAGAGGCTTATTTGGCATACACGACCTTGACAGAGAATAATCTGGGGACAAATTTTTTAAAAGTAATCTGCGCGAATGAAAACTCGGGCTCGTGCAGCTCAACGCAATGGATTATTGGCTTTCTTCCCGAAAAAAATCTGGATTATTACCTTCAGGCTACTATCGAAAAGATTTTGGGGTTTATCACTGAAAATGCCTCGAAATTTATCATTGCCATTCCTTCAATACTGCTTAATTTTTTTGTAATGGTGTTTGTAGTTTATTACCTGCTTAAAGACGGGGATAGAATAACCGACAGGATAAAAGGAATGCTCCCGTTAAAAGAGGCGCATAAAGAGCGTGTCTTGTCAAGGTTCCACGATATTACCTATGGCGTGTTCTACGGAAACATTTCGGTTGCAATCATCCAGGGTATTTTGGGCAGCATAGGGTTTCTAATGCTCGGAATTTCGTCTCCGTTCCTTTGGGGGTTTGTGATGATGCTTTTTGCATTGATACCTTATTTCGGCACGGCAATAATATGGCTTCCTGCCGCGTTGAATCTCGTGTTTATCGGCTATTTGCATAATGACAACTCGTTTATCGTCCGCGGAATCATACTTATTGTTTATGGAACGGTGATAATAAGCAGCATTGACCAGATACTAAAGCCGAGGCTGATTGGCTCAAAGGCAAGAATCCACCCTATATTGGTGCTTCTGGGCGTCTTGGGGGGATTGAGCCTCTTTGGGTTTTTAGGCCTGATTTTAGGGCCCGTGCTGCTCGCATTGCTAATGACGCTTGTTGACATATACGAAGAAGAAAAATCAGAGCTTGAGGAATATTTTTAGAAAACTTTGACAAAAATGAATAAGCAGCTCCAATCAGAATTCAGAAAATTGCTAAAAAGCCTTGGGGAAAATCCCGATAGGGAAGGGCTAAAAAAAACTGCGCAAAGGGCTGCGCAGGCTTTGAGGCTTTTTGCCATTGGCTACAGTGAGGATTTAAGCAGCATAATCGGCGGCGCAATATACAATGAAAGCAGCAATAACATGCTCATCATCAAAGACATAGAATTTTACAGCTTATGCGAGCACCATCTTCTTCCATTTTTTGGCAAATGCCACATTGGATACGTGCCTTGCGGCAAGGTTATAGGGTTAAGCAAGCTTCCAAGGATAGTTGGCATGTATTCTAGAAGGCTGCAGCTTCAGGAAAGGATTACGGCACAGATAGCGCAAGCCATAAACAAAACGCTTAATCCAAAAGGCGTTGCCGTGGTTATGGAAGCGCTCCATACCTGCATGATGATAGGCTGCTCCGAGAAGCATTCCGGAAAGACTGTAACGAGCTCTGTTCTTGGCTCATTTTCAAGCAACAGGAAGACAAGAGAGGAATTCCTCAGATTGATTGGCGCAAAAAAACCAATTGAGGACTTTGAATAAATCACTTTTGCAAAAAAATTGATTTTTTTAATTTCAGGCAGCAAGGGCAAGGGATTCTGCGTTCATTGCCTGCCTGTAAGAATTTGCCACAATCCTGTTTGTTTTGTCAAGTTCATTGCCGTAAGCTACTGCCTTTGCCATATAATCTTCGTCTATTTCAATCTTTCTTCTAACTGCCGTGCCTATTACGGAGCCAAGATGAGACGAATTGATTTTTTCCTCTTCTTTTATATTTTCTATGAGCTTTTTTTCTTCATCGATGATTAGCTGTATGTCTGCATTTACCTGCCTGCTTTTATTTTGAAGCGTCTGCGCAAGGCTTTCCATGAATGACTCTATGCTCTGCTCGTATTCGAGAATCTTTCTTGCGCCCTGCAATTTTTCAACTATCCCGTCAACATTCGCTTTCGATTCTTCGCCGACTACGCTCTTCGTCAACTCCGTCAGCGCTTCCACTCCCGATTTTAAGCCTTCCTTGCTCTGCGTGAAGGCTTTCTTAAGCTTTTGGAATGCCTTCATCTGCTGTGATATGACAAAACTTTTTATTGTTATGCTTTTGACAACGCTATCGAAGCTTAAATTCTGCTCGAGTATTCGCGAATACACCTCGAAATAATTTTTCAGCCCGCCCGAAAGGTATGACACAGTTTCATGCGGATTTTTGATTTTAGCTTGCGCAATCTTCTCAATCGAGGATACTGCTGCACTTAATCTCTTGAAATTTCCATCAACCTCTATCTTCCTGTAATCCAGCAATTCCTCGTAACTTTTAATGCCTTTTTCATTTGACAGGACGTAATTTAACAGCTTTTTCATTTGCCTTATTTCGCCTTTTATGAACGAGTAGGTTGCTTGCAGCTGTTTTCTTATGGTTTTGGCGCTTTCCATCTGGCGTGAAAGCAGGTTTATCTCGCTTATCCTCGCTGACGCAACTCTCGGGTCAGTATCCTTAATGCTGTTTAATTTCCCAAGCTCTTTTACTTTGGCTTTTAAGGAATCTTTAAGATATTTCCACTCTTTTATAAAGTCCTTTCTTGTTTTTCCTTCCATCCTGCGCACCCTGCGCAACTGGGCTTTTGCCCTTCTTGTTGAGCTTTTCATCTCTTTTACTGCATCTTTAATCTTATTTGCCAGACTTCCTGCGAGTTTGTTTTTAGTCTCTTCTGATTCAAGATTCTCCTGAAACTTCGCTGCCAAAATATTCAGGAATTGCTCCAGATACTCATTTATCCTTTCATCAATTACATTATAGTTTGCAGTGTCATTTATTTTTTTTAATATTCCTTCAAGAACAATGGCTTGCTGCTCTTGGGTTAAAATATTTACTTTCATTTTGGATGCATACTCCATCATTGCCCTTACAATCTCTTTTATTGCGGCTTCTATTCCTATGCTTCTGCCTTCGACTCCTTCGGCGGCAACTTCTGCTGATTCTTCATGCGCTGCGGCTTGTGCGCCTTCCCTTACCGCCTCATCGGCTTCAAGCATCCCGATATTTTTTGCTCTTGCTTCCATAGATGCTTCTGCAGAGACGTAACTTTTCTCTTCTCCTTTTGCCCGTCTTCTGTATTCCTGAATTGAGCGGACAGCCCTCTCAAAAAAACCCAGCCCTTCTCTTCTCTCGAGGGCTCTTTCAGAGCGGGTGCCTGACTCAGCGCTGCTTCTTCTTACAGCAAACTCTATGATGACAAAAATGGCAACCGCTAGTATTATAGGGCCTAAAATTGTCAAGTAATTTGCACTTAAAAAACCCAGATTAAGACTATCCAAAATCGCCATTAAGAAAGATTTTAAAGAATCCCTTTAAATATTTTTTTGTAGATTTACAAAAAGCCTTAAATATTGACTTTTAATACCTTTTTGAGATGAAAATCTGGTTTTTTGCTTTTTTAATACTTGCTGTTTTGCTAACTTATCCTCTATTTGCACACTCCAAAATCAATTCTGAAACAAAAGGCTTGTTCGGGGATAATGAAGAAGCGGACGTCATTGTAGTATTAAAAGATGATTACAGCACACTTGACGGATACGAAACCGGCAAAATCAGCAGCTACAGACACAAGGATGATTTTGAGGCAAAGAAGATGATGATAAAAGGGCAGCAGGAGAAAGTTTTGGATGGTTTAAAAATAAAGAAAAGCGGAAAAACAAAAAAATCCGCAGGTGAGGTTTTTTTGCAGGACGATGATTACGATTTTGACTTAGAGAATGCCTACACGACTGTCAACGGATTTTCCGGCAAATTAAGGAAGTCCGGCTACGAGAATCTGAGGAATAACAAGAATGTATTGAAGATAATCAAAAGCGGGACAAAAAGCTTCATGCTGGATGCAAGCGTGCCCCAGGTAAATTCTGCAAATGTTTGGAAGCTGATTTATAATGGAATCAACGTAACCGGAAAAGGCGAAACTGTTTGCGCCATAGACAGCGGAATTGACTACACGCATCCAAGCCTTGGCGGCTGCACTAATGACACTTTTATTGCAGGAAACTGCAGCAAAGTCATAGGCGGCTATGATTTTAAGAATAAAGATAAAAATCCAATTGATGATCAAGGGCATGGCACGCACGTCGCCGGAATAATCGCCTCGCAAAATGGGACTTACAGGGGAGTTGCTCCCGATGCCGCATTAGTCGCATTGAAGGTATGCGATAACACGTCAAGCGGCAACTGCGCCGACAAAGATATATTGTCTGCAATTGACTGGTGCGTTAGCAATGCATCAAAGTACAACATATCCGTCATAAGCATGAGTTTGGGAGGCGGCTTGTTTACCTCTTATTGCGACGACGAGCCCAGCGGGTTAGTATTCAAGTCTGCCATTGATAATGCAATCTCAAGAAACATATCTGTCGTGGTTGCCAGCGGCAATAGTGGAAGCACCAATTCCATATCCTCTCCGGCATGCTTGAAGAATTCAACCTCGGTAGGCTCTGTGACAAAAGCAGATGACATATCGGGCTTTAGCAACAGGAACAGCATTACTGACTTATTGGCTCCGGGCAGCTCAATAAAATCCACGGTTCCAAGAAATGGATGCGTAAATTGCGACCCAAGCGGATATAAAACGCTCGACGGCACTTCCATGGCAACTCCTCACGCCGCAGGAGCATTTGCTTTATTGCGCCAATACCGAAGGCTCGAGCAAAACAGCGCCTTAACCCCGATGCAAATCCAAAATGCTTTGAATGCTACGGGAAATCGGATTTTTGATTCGGGAAGCGGGCTGACATTTTCAAGAATCAACATATTTTCCGCCATTTTGTCGCTTGACACTGCTGCGCCTAATATAACCTTTGTTGCCCCGACGCCTACTAACGGCACAAACCTTTCATTGAATTCGTCGGATTTTTTTGTTTATATAAATGCAACCTCGACTGAAGTTCTTTCTTATGCAATTTTGGAAATAAATAACGGCTCAAATGTAAACGTATCAATGGCAATAAACGGCTTGAAATCATCCATCAATCTAACTTCACTAAGAGCAGGAGCGAGAGCATTCAGGATTTATGGCAATGATTCTTCTGGAAACATGGGCATTACGAAATCAAGGGCATTGCAAATAAACAATACCGCCCCAAATATAGCATCTTTTGCCCCGGGCAATGAATCTGCAGTCATAAAAGAGCCCGATAACCAGACTTTTTCAATAAACTTTTCAGACAATGAAAATGACACAGTAACTTTTTTCTGGTTTTTGAATAACTCGCTGTATCTTAGCGGAATAAATAAAAGCGAACTTAATTTTACCGGAAATTTCACGTCAGCCGGATTTTACACGATTAATGTAACATTAAGTGACGGGGCTGCTGCAGCTTACAAGAGCTGGACATTAACAATCAACAACACAAGCATCCCGCCAAACATCACGTCGGTAAACTTGACGAATACTGACTTCTTAAACAGGACAAACGGCACATTGCAGGCTTTCTGGGATTTTTCCAACCCTGACGGCGATGCAATAACTCAAAATGAGACCTTGTGGTATGTAAACGGCACGCTGATTACAAATTACACGAACAAGACATTTATAGACCCGATCAATACAATAAGGCTTGAGAGCTGGATATTTAGCGTAAGGGTATTCGACGGCTCAGACTGGAGCAATTTTACGAACAGCTCGTTGATAACAATTCTGAATGCAAAGCCTTCAATCAACATAAGCATTTTATCAATAAGCGTTCTGGAAACGCAGCTCGTAAATATTTCATTGAGCGCTTCCGACCTTGATAATGATGGGCTGTTCTTTGCATCGAATAAAAGCGATTTTTTAATCTTTGGCAATTATTTGCTATGGCCGACAAACCTTA
>CAYWNO010000093.1:0-6421 GCA_964459665.1 uncultured Methanosarcinales archaeon | reverse complement strand
AACACTGTGGCATAACTTATTTTGGGTAGGGAAATAGTTTTACTGTCCCACACTCTCTTTTAATCAATAAATATAAAAATAAACGGCTTATCCGTTTTCAAATGGCAACGAAAACGTGGGCGGTTTTTACAGTTTTGGCGACGACACTTTTAACGTCTTCTGCGCAGATACTTTGGAAAACAGGCTCTGCAGCCCTAAAGCCAGACATCGTGTCCATACTGACAAATTACTATCTGCTTGGCGGAGTTTTCCTTTATG
The DNA here is from genome assembly GCA_964459665.1 of uncultured Methanosarcinales archaeon. Taxonomy (GTDB): domain Archaea; phylum Nanobdellota; class Nanobdellia; order Woesearchaeales; family GW2011-AR4. The sequence continues at coordinate 6,163 of CAYWNO010000093.1, read as the reverse complement.
TCATAGGGGGCATATTGCTAATACTCTCTTTCAAAGGCGGCGAAGTCTCTGTATTGTACCCGATAATTGCAACAAGCTACATTTGGGTTAGCTTTTTGTCAATCAGGTTTTTTGGAGAGAGCATGAACCCGTTCAAGCTTATAGGCGTAACAGCAATCATAATTGGAATCGTATCAATAGGCTACGGAAGCAAGGATTCCGTCCCAGGGGTTATGTAAAATGGCAACGCAGGCTTGGGCAATAGGATTGGTAATCCTTGCAACTCTTGTAGGCGCTTTTGGTCCAATCCTTCTTAAAAAAGCCTCATCAAAAAAGTTGTCAAAGATAAGCGAACTTGCGACCAACTACAGCCTTTTCGGAGGAGTCGCATTATATGCGCTTGGAACGCTTCTTTTCATTCCTGCCTTAAAGGGCGGCGACCTGTCGGTCTTGTACCCTTTTGTGGCATTGAGCTATGTATGGGTAAGCCTGCTTAGCGTAAAATTCCTCGGGGAGAAAATGAATAAGCTTAAATGGATAGGCATTGCATTGATTATAATTGGAGTTAGCTTCATAGGGCTCGGGAGCCGATAGAACCACATTACAAAAATTTTTCATTTTCAATGAAAAATTAATTGAAGTTTTTTATACTCAAAATGCCAAAAACAATCATCTTATCATTGGGCGGCTCTTTGATAGTTCCGGACAAGATAGACATAGCTTTCTTAAAAAAATTTAAAAAAATAATCGGCAAATACATAAAAAAAGGCCATAAATTCGCGATTATCTGCGGCGGAGGGAAAATGGCAAGGGAAGTCCAGCAGGCTGCCTCTGAAATCTCAAAGCCCGGCAATAAAGAGCTGGACTGGCTTGGCATTTACGCTACAAGATTGAATGCACAGCTTGTAAGCACGATATTCAGGAATGACTCAGGAGGGGCTGTCCTAAAAAACCCGAACGGAAAAATAGGCTTTGAAAGAAATATTTTGGTTGCGGCAGGCTGGCTTCCGGGAAGAAGCACGGACTATGATACAGTTATCATCGCCAAAAATCTCGGCGTAGGCGAAGTTATAAACATGAGCAATGTGGATTATGTTTATGACAAGGACCCTAAAAAATACAAGGATGCAAAAAGGATTGAAAAGGCAAGCTGGGAAAATTTCAGCAGCCTGATAGCCCAAAAATGGGAGGCAGGAATGAATGCGCCTTTTGACCCTGTTGCGGCAAAAGAAGCCCAAAAATCCAAAATCAAGGCTTTCATTATAGGAAAAGACTTAAAGAATCTGGAGAATTTACTGGATGGGAAGAAATTCAAGGGAACAATACTTGGGTGAAAATTTTTAATCCCTTGAGGATTAAAAATTTTCCGTATGCAAAAAAATAAGGAAAAATTTCAATTTTATCGTATAAAATTGAAATTCTTCAGAGTCAAGTTGGAAGAAGATTACGATTGGGAATTGATTTTGAAAATTGCCGTGCCGGTATCGCTAATTGAGGCATATTTATTTTACATTGGCATTCAAAACGGCTGGAAGTGGTTTTCTTTAGTTGTCGGATTGTTGCTCTCAGGCGGCATTGTTTACCTCAAAGACAAGAAGAAAAACAATGTTTTTACGGCAGCAGGAATAGTGTTTTTGGCTGCAATGGCCGTAAAGCTCCTGAAGGAATCTGGGATCTTCTGAAAAAATAATGGAAGTTTATTCCCTTAGAAATAATCCTTTATGTCGTGCCTGTATTGCTCATGGACAAGCCATAACACGAGAATTATTGCGTCAAATCCCATAAGCGCCTCATTGCTGAAAGGATGAGGGCAAAAGCTTAACGGCATTGAAGGAATAAGGTTAAGGTAGCCGTCTGCCGCAAGCGCGCAGTCAAGGGCAATGTGCATGAGCCATCCAAAGGACATTGCAAGGAAAAAAATCACAAGAGCCTGCTTATGCACTATCCATTTGGCAATCCCGTATTTCTCCTTTCTTACAAGCAAAAATAAAAACGCTATAGAAAAAAATATTATTGAGAACTTTGAATAACCCTCTGAAAATAACAATTTATTATTTGCGCATCGTCGAGACTGAAAATCAAAACAATTCAAAAAATGGGGTTATTCAAAGTCCTCTATTGAATAAACAAGGGAATGCGTGTAAATCCTGTGAAAATTATAATTCGTGCCGAAAACAAAATTAAATGCCCATAATGCAGGAATGTCAAGGTCCGGCAGCAATCCCGCAATGCCCGCAATGAGAACGTAAATCATGGGGAATTTCTTTTTTGCAGCATAGTCCCTGTATAAGTCTGCTATCACTATTGTCAATATGACGTGGGTTACTGCATATGGCATTTTATTTTGAAAAATTTCATCTTTGAGATGGATTTTTTTACTAAAAGTGGCGGGATTTTTCGCGAACTATTGACGCAAAAAGCACGATGATGAGAATTGATGCGAAAAAGAAGCTAAAAAAAGCCAAAAACGGAATGCCAAGTATCAAAGGCCCTTTCGATACCTGCATGAGTATGGCGGAAGTTACCAGCAAAGCGGCAATAAGAAGGCCATATGCAATCCTGTTGCTGCTCCTGTCCAGCTCCAGGGACAGCCTCTTTATGTCGGTATCTTCAATGTTGATTTTTATTGCGCCTCTTTGTATCTTGTCGAGCGCCCTTTCAGCTTTTTCCGGAAATTCCTCTGCAAATTTCCTGTACCTGTTGATTCCGTGTATGAAATTTTTCCAGGCATAAAGCGGGTTTTTCCTTTTGAGCATTATCTTTTCGATAAAAGGCTTTGCGGTTTCCACAATCTTGAAGTTCGGGTCGTATTCGAGGGCGACGCCTTCTAGAGTTATGATTGTTTTTCCAAAAAGCACGAAAGATGCAGGAACACGAAACTTGTGCTTAAGCGCAATGTCGAGTACCTCCTCAAGTATCTTGCTTACCTTGATTTCTTTTATAGAGGAGTACTGCAGCGGCTGTATTATAAAGCCGATGTCGGATTTTAGCTGCTCGTAATTAAGCTCGTCATTTTCCTCCATGCCCATGCCCATTAAGGTATCCATCACGAGTTCCGCGTCCTGGCTTACTATCCCATAAAGCAAATCAATGCACTTGTTCTTTAGTTTTTCATCGAAATAGCCGACGATTCCAAAGTCAACAAAAGCTATCTTGCTGTCCTGCATTATGATTATGTTGCCCGGATGCGGGTCTGCATGAAATATCCCGTGCACAAAAACCTGAGTCATGATTGCATTAAAGCTGTTGCCTATTATTTCATTGAAATTGATTTTTCTTTTCTTTATCTCATTCAGGTCGTGCATCTCAACGCCCTCTATGAATTCGAGCGTCAGCACCCTTTCCGTCGTAAGGCTGTCGTAGACTTTTGGTATGCGAACTGTTTTGCTTCCCCTGAAATTGTCGTAAAACCTTTTTGCGTTTCTTGCCTCAAGCCTGAAATCAAGCTCTTTTTCCGTCCAATCCCTGAATTCGGAAACAATCCTTGCGGGCTTGAATCTTTTTACTTTCTCTACATTTTTCTCAAGAAGGCCCGCGAAATAAAACATTATGTCAATGTCTGTTTCCATTATGTGCCGAACATTTGGCCTTTGGATTTTCACGGCGACTTTTTCGCCTGATTTTAGGACTGCCTTGTGCACCTGGCTTATCGAGGCAGAAGCTATGGGTTTTTTTTCAAAGTGAAGAAAGATATGCTCCATCTTCTTTCCTATCTCTTTTTCTATGATTGATTTTGCCTGCTCAAAAGAAAACGGCTCAACGCTGTCCTGGAGCTTTTCAAGCTCTTTAACATATTCTTTTGGTATCAGGTCAGGCCTTACGCTCAAAAGCTGGCCGAATTTTATGAATGTGGGCCCAAGCCTTTCAAGAGTTCTTCTTAGCATTGCCTCTGGCTTTCCGTATTCAATTTTTTTTATTTTTAAGGCAAGCCTTTTTGTTATCGGAACCTTGTGCGTAAGGCTTATCCTGCTTAATATAAAGCCAAAGCCCTCTTCAAAAAGAACCACGAGTATCTGGTTGAACCTTCTTATGTCCCTGACCTCTTTTATAATACTGAACATGCCGCTCAATTAGCAATGTTTAGGTTTATATATTTATTTAATTTATATTTATTTAATTTTTCTAACTGCTAACCTTCGCGAAGCGAATTTTTGGATGAAGCCTAATTTTTCTAAGACGCGCCACAAAAGAATTTCCATCACCTAACATAGCTAATCCATCTATCGTATCTCTTATCCTTCCCCCTTACAATATCATAAAACTTATCCCGCAGTTTCAGGGTTATTTCGCCGGCATTTCCATTTCCAATCTCTTTGCCATCTATTGATATTATGGGCGCTATTTCTGTTGCTGTTCCTGAGAAAAAAAGCTCGTTCGCATTTTTGGCGTCGCTTAAAGTAACATCCTTCTCGTAAGCTTTTATTCCCATGGCTTTGCTAATTTCCAATATCGAGCCTCGAGTTATGCCGTGAAGGGCGCTTCTGCTTTTGGGAGTTATCAATTTGCCGCCTTTTACAAGAAAAATATTCTCGGCAGGGCCTTCCGAGACAAATCCTTCATAATCAAGCATCAAAGCCTCGTCATAGCCATTTTTCCTTGCTTCATGCATTGCAAGTATGGAGTTTGCGTAATTGCCGCCGATTTTTGCGCCAAATACCGTTGATTTATCAGGATGCCTTAAATATTTTGAAGTCATTATCCTTAAGTCTTTTGAGTAATAGCGCTCCCAGGGTATCGTGATTATTGACACATTGGTCGGAACATTCTTTGGAAAAACGCCTACGTTCCCGTACCCGTAATAAGCAAGCGGCCTTATGTAAGCATCCTCCATTTTATTTATATTTATTATTCCCCTAACGGCATCCTTTAGCTCTTCTTTTGTAAAACCAATCTTCATGCTTAATGAGCCTGCGGAATGAAACAGCCTTTCAACATGCTCATCCAGCCTAAATATTGCCGTTCCGCCCTCGGCTTTGTAGGAATGTATTCCCTCAAATACGGAGCTTCCGTAATGAAGCGCGTGCGTTAGCACATGGACTTTTGCATCCTCCCATTTTACGAACTTCCCGTCCATCCAGATGAATTTTGTTTGCTTTATCACGGTTGTTAAAATAAAACGCCGCTATAAAAATATTTTTATAAAATCGTAGGGCGAATACCCACTGATTTATCTGTGGGATGAAGCCCGTCGTCCTCCTTCTTGTTTAAAGCGAGAGGCATAATCATAAAAAACTTTTGGTTTGTGTGAATTATATATTTACGTGTGAAAATTACTTTTTTGTATAAAGTGGAATGTTCCTTAATAAAAAATAAACATAATGGTTTATATATCAAAGAATACTACACACTTAATATGAGTAAAATCGCAAAGCTTAATAATAAGTTATGATTTAGTTAAGAAAATGATGGCTACAAATTCACCTTTTAGGTATCCTGGGGGAAAGTTTTACGCAAGAAAACTTATATTAGAGCACATTCCTAAGCACGACTTCTATGTTGAGCCCATGTGTGGAGGTGCATCAATATTCTTTGCAAAAGAAAAAGCTAAAAGGAATATTTTAAATGATATGGACCCAGAACTAATCAACTGCTTAATCCAAATCAGAGATAATCCAAAAGAATTAGCATATTTTCTAAAAGGAATTCCCGCTTCAAAAGAAAAGCATGCTTATTTCAAGAACGAGTTTAAACCAAAAAACAAATTAGAAAGGGCAGCCAGATGGTTTTATTTGAACAGGACTTCTTATTCTGGGATAATGAATATGAAAAATTGCTATTGGGGATATGGGGATAAATTTAGTATGAGACCAGAAAATTGGAGAGATCATCTATTAAAAATATCAATAAAATTACAATGTGTTGAAATATCAAATAAAGATTTTGAAAAGGTAATAACTAATTCTCCTGATGGGACATTTGTTTTTTTGGACCCCCCTTATTTTAGTAGAGACCAAGATAAATTTTATACATTTTCTTTTACTAAGGATGACCATATAAGGCTAATGAATGTTTTAAAGAAAAATTCCAGTAGACTAAAATTTTTATTGACGTATGATAATCATGAAGAAATAAAAAAAATGTATTCGTGGGCTAAAGCAATAATAGATAAGGAATGGAACTACATGATTTATAGAACAGACGATCAAAGTAAAAATGGTGATTCAAAGAACAAGAAACATAATGG
>CAYWNO010000092.1:0-6491 GCA_964459665.1 uncultured Methanosarcinales archaeon | reverse complement strand
CTTTTTCATAAGTGCCTATCTTGTTTGCAACATCGCCGTTCATTGCAATCCTGTCTGCGCCTACAATTGCAAAATCTATCTCTTTTTTTCTCATGAAAAATCCTGCCGCATTGTCTGCAATTATAGAATGCCCTATTTTTTCCTGTGTAAGCTCCCAAGCCGTCAAGGATGCCCCCTGGTTTCTAGGCCTCGTCTCGTCAACATAAACAAAGATATTTTTTTTCATGTTATTTGCGGCCCTTATCGGGGAAAGCGCGGTTCCGAAATCCACGCATGCAAGCGCCCCCGCGTTGCAATGCGTAAGTATTCTTTGGCCATTCCTAATCAGCCTGCTTCCGTGCTCGCCTATCTGCCTACACACTCCTGCGCTCCAGTCGGCATATTCTATTGCCGCCTCGAAAGCGCGCATTTTTGAGTTTGCAGTGCTTTCATCCAGAAACATTTTTTTCCAAACAAACTCAAGGGCATAGAAAAGGTCATTTGCAGTAGGCCTCGTGGATGATAGTATTCTTGAAGCACCAAGGGCGTAATTTTTGAAATCCTCGAATTTTTCCCCTTCAAATCCCATGGCAGCCTGCGCGAGTCCGAAAGCTCCTGCCGCGCCTATTGCAGGCGCCCCCCTTACAATCATGGTTTTTATTGCATCTGCAGTAGCCTTGTAATCAATAGATTTGTAGATTTCGAACTTATGCGGCAGCAGCTGCTGGTTTACCATATAGACGCAAGAATCCTGCATCCATATCGTCCTGTAGTTTTGGTTATTGACTAGCATAAATCAGAAGGGGGTAAGATAGTGTTTAAAAAATTTGTTGGGAAAGCTATAAATATAACTTGGAATTTTTACAAAGCGTGGACTTAAAATCGGTCATCAGGACAATCCCGAATTGGCCCAAGCACGGCGTTATGTTCAGGGACATTACTACCCTTTTAAATGATGCCGGCGCATTCAATTACGTAATTGGCAGGCTCTATGAAAGGTACAAGAATGCTCAAATTGACCTTGTTGCCGGAATTGAAAGCAGAGGGTTCATTCTCGGCGGCGCAATAGCAAGCAGGCTCCATAAGGGATTCGTGCCTATAAGAAAAGAAGGAAAACTGCCCTATAAAACAGAAAAAGAAAGCTATGAATTAGAGTATGGGACGGCAACAATAGAAGTTCACATTGATTCCATTGCAAAAGGCGCGAATGTGCTTATAGTTGACGACCTGGTTGCAACCGCAGGAACGCTTGGCGCTGCAATAAGCCTTGTTGAAAAGCTCGGCGGCAAAGTATTCGAATGCGCCGTAATTATAGAGCTGCCCGAACTGCACGGCAGGGAAAAAGTAGAGAAAAAAGGCCATAAGCTGTTTTCAATGGTTCAGTTTGAAGGGGAGTGAATCATGAAGGTTCTGGTACTTACAAGCAGGTACACTGCATCGAGAGACATAGTCGGCGAGGATTTCGGCAGGCAGGCAAGGCTTTTTGAAGCGCTAAAAAAGCTCGGATGCGAAATTGACTTCTTTTGCGCAGACTATAAAAAGCTTGAAAATAAAAACACGAAACTGCACGGCATAAATGTTTTCGTAAGGCCTTTTGGCTTTTTTTATTTCTTCAGGTTTTTCTCTGAGCTAAAAAATCTCTTAAGGAAAAATGACTATGGCTTTTTCATTGCAACAAGCGACCCATTGTGGGGGGCTTTAGGATGCATTATCTTTTCACAATCTTCAAAAATAAGGCGCAAGACAAAATTCCTGTACGACCTGCACGATAATTATGAAACGTATTCCTCCTACAGGAAAATGCGGATTATAAGGCATCTTCATAGCCTTGCAATCAGGCGTGCAGATATTGTAACAACCGTGAGCCATTCATTAAAAAATAAAATATCTGCTATAAGGGAAAAAAATATTTTCGTTTTGCAAAATGGCGTTGACTTAAAAATATTCAGGCCGATTGAGAGAAAGCTGAGCAGGAAAAAGCTAAAGCTACCCTTAGGCTGTAAAATAATCGCATACACCGGCAGCCTGCAAAAAACCCTCGGAGTTGACTCCCTTATGCGCGTTTTTGGGAGGCTAAGGGCGGAATTTGGCAGCATAAGGCTGCTCTTGGTAGGAAGGATAACCAAAGATACTATAAACGGCAAAGAAATTCCAAGCATAAAAAACCCGGGCATCGTATCATTCGATACGCTAAGCCAGCAGGATGTCGCATACGCCATAAACGCAGCCGATGTTGTCGTGATTCCAAGCCCCTCAAACGAGTTCACAAAATACTGCTTTCCTTACAAGTGCGTCGAGTACATGGCATGCAACACGCCGATTGTCGCGACAAGCTTAAGCGATGTAAGCCTGATGCTCAAGGATTATAAGGGCAGCCTGTGCGCCCCGGACAATGAAGATGACCTTTACAAAAAAATAAAGCTCCAGCTAAAGAAAGGAAAAATAGACTACAGAATAAAGCTTGAAGATTACACTTGGGATAAGATTGCGCGCAAGTTAAGCAAAATTATGGAGCAGAATTCATGAAAATTTTTAATCCCAAAAAGATTAAAAATTTTCCAGATGTAAAACTTTAAGAAAAAATTTCAATTTTGCCATGCAAAATTGAAATTTTTTAAAGCAAGATGATAAGAAGAGGCGGCGTTGTTTTTGACGAGGAAAAGAACCGGTTTTATATAGACTGGAGAGCAACCCACAGCTACATAGTCGCGACTTTGCAGCTTGAATCCGTGCTGGAAGCTTCCAAATACGCAAAAGGCAGGCTTCTCGACGTGGGATGCGGCAATAAGCCTTTCCTTCATGTTTTCAGTGGCAAGGTCAAAAGGCATTTTGGAATTGACCTGCCGTCCACGAGGCACATTAACTCGGAGATAGATGCGTTTGCTTCCGGCGATGATATACCTTTCAAGGACGAAAGCTTCGATACAATACTCACCACAAGCGTCCTTGAGCATGTAAAGGAGCCGCAAAAGATGTTTGATGAGATGCACAGGGTCTTAAAAAAAGGATCTTATCTGATTCTTACGACGCCGTGCCAATACGGGCTTCATGAGCAGCCTTATGATTTTTTCCGCTACACCAAATACGGCTTAAGGATGATGGCGCAAAAAAGCGGTTTTAAGATTATTTACATAAAGCCGGTAGGGGGCGCGTTTGTAATAGTAAACCAGCTTATCGCCAAATACGTTTCAATATTTCTTTACGCCGTGCTGGAAAAAATAAGGGGCAACAAGATAGACAAAAATGAGGGCTTTAGGAACATAAAAAAAAACATTGTGATTCAGCTTATCTCGTTTATTCCGCAAAAGCTCTTTTTGATTCTGTACAAGCTGGGCTTAAGGAAAATAGATGATTTATCTGCCGAGGTTGACCCGTGCCTATACGTGATGGTTGCGAGGAAATCATAAAATAAGAGACTTGAAAAATCACTTTTCACAAAATTATGAAAAAAAGACAAAGAGCTTACAGCCAAATAAGCCACGCCGTGCTTGACATAAAAAGCAGGAAAGAAAAGGCGTCTGCTATAATCGGTATATTGAACCGCTATAAGGATTTAAAAAATTGCAGGATACTTGACATCGGGACCGGCTCAGGCGCCATAGCCTGCGAGCTTGGAAAGGCAGGCAAGGCTGTTTATTCTGTTGACATAAGGGATGAGAGGATTGTAAAGGATAATTTTACTTTTAAAAAAATAAAGAACGAGAAACTGCCGTTTGCAGGCGGAGAATTCGATATAGTAATATCCAATCACGTGATGGCGCATGTGAAAAATCAAGAGATTCATTTGAAGGAAATAAGCAGGGTGCTAAAAAGCGATGGGATTGTTTACCTTAGCATGCTAAACCGGCTATGTATCATAGAGCCTAATTTTAGCCTGCCGTTCCTCTCATGGCTCCCGAAAAAACTTTCAGATATGTATGTCAGATTGGCGGGCAAGGGGAAAGATTATGATGTTAATCCCACGACATATTCTAAATTTATAGCCAAGGCAAGCCCATATTTTGATTATGAGGACTTGACCATAGAACGCATAAAAAAAGTAATGCGCATGCCAAGAATAGTCTACAGGATATTTAAGCAGTTTTCTCCTGTCTGGATATTTGTCTTAACAAAAAAATCAATTTAGAACAATGCATATATAAACGGCGACAATGGGGAGCTTTGGGCAACAACTATCAAAATACCGACTAAAACCAGGATTATGGCAATAGGCAAAAGCCACCATTTCTTTCTCTCTTTCATAAAACTCCAGATGTCAGAAATTAAGTAAAAACGCCTTGCCATGGCTTAAGCGGCATATGGAATGTTTATTAATCTTTCGCAAGCTTCTCGCTGTCCCACATATCCTTTGGATTGTCTTGCCGCCTTATCAGGAATTTTTCCATGACGAGATAGTCAATTCCCGTGCCCATCATGCACTTGTAGGCGTCCTGCGGGGTGCATACTATTGGCTCGCCCCTTATGTTAAAAGAAGTATTTACCAATATTGGAACGCCGCTTAGCTTCTCGAACTCTTTTATCACGCCGTAATAAAGCCGATTTTCCTCTTTCGAGGTTGTCTGGAGCCTTCCTGTGCCGTCAACATGCACTACGCTCGGCACAAGCTTTTTCTTATCATCCCTAAAAGGGTAAACAAACAGCATGAAAGGCTCTTCATCCTTGTCAATCTCAAAATAATCGTGCACGTCTTCCTTGCTTATAACTGGCGCAAACGGCCGAAAGTGCTCCCTGTGCTTTACCTTTTTGTTAAGCAGCTCTTTCATCTTGGGATTTGCGGCATTTGACAATATGCTTCTTGCGCCCAAAGCCCTAGGGCCAAACTCCATCCTTCCCTCAAACCACCCGACTACATTATTACCGTAAATCAGCCTTGCAGCAGTTTTTACAAGCGACGAATCATCCCTGAATTTTTTATATGCAATCTTATTTTCGTCCAAGAAATTTTTGACGTATCCATCAGAAAATGAAGGCCCAAGGTAAGATGACTTCATGACATGCTTTCTTTTATTGCCCAATACCACATTATCCACATAAGCCGCAGCTCCCAGAGAAGCGCCTGAATCTCCGGCCGCAGGCTGAATCCAGACATTGCTGAATTTGGTGTTTTTCGTGATTTTCCCGTTTGCGACGCTGTTTAGCGCAACGCCTCCTGCCATGCAAAGGTTCTTCATTTTGGTTTTGCTGTAAACATGGCCAATCATCTTGAATATTGCTTCTTCAGTTATTTTTTGAAGGGAAGCTGCAATGTCCTTGTGCCTTTGGGTTATGTCTTCATTAGGATTTCTTATAGGGCCGAGCTCTTCGATAAATTTTTTGCCCGGCATCGTAAGCTTGTAATGGTAGTCAAAATAATCCATGTCAAGCTCTATGCTGCCGTCCTCTTTAATGTCAACCATTTTTTTGAATTCATCATAATAGGATGGCTTTCCGTACGGGGCAAGCCCCATGACCTTGTATTCTGAATTATTGACGCTAAATCCAAGATGCGCAGTTACCGTGCTGTAGAGCAGCCCGATAGAATGCGGGAACCTTAATTCCCCAAGAAGGGTTATTTCATTTGCCTTGCCGTGTCCGTAAGAGGCTGTTGCCCATTCGCCGACGCCGTCAACCGTCAATATTGCCGCTTCCTCGTAAGGGCAAACTAAGAATGCAGAAGCCGCATGAGCCAGATGGTGCTCCATGAACAAAACATCCCCCTTGTATTTTAACTTTTTTCTGATGACGGAAGGCACTCTTAATTTTTCGTTGAGCCACGACGGCAATGCCTTGTAGAACGCCCAAAAAGACATTGGGAACGTCTCAAGATGCTGGCTAAGCAGCCTTTCAAACTTTAAAAGTGGCTTTTCATAAAAGCCGATATAACTGACTTCGTTGATATTTATTTCGCACTCTTTTAGGCAATAATTTATTGCATTTATCGGAAAGCTGGCATCATGCTTTTTCCTCGTAAACCTTTCTTCTTCAGCCGCGGCCACAACAATTCCATCTTTCATCAGGCAAGCAGCCGAGTCGTGATAAAAGCAGGAAATCCCCAATATTATCCGGCTTTTTCTAGAATCCATTTTATCATCAATCTTATTTTAAAATACAATTTAAAAAGTCCTGTAATATTTTTCCAAAGGCTCTTTTTCAATCTTATGCGCCTGCCAATTCGATTTCTTATTATGCTTTTTAATATCTAAAAAATGCTTCCCGAAAATCTTAGCCGCGAGTGAAACAATCCCTATTCCTATGAAATACGCTATTGACAATAAGGCAAAATTGACTATGCCGTCCATTACTTTTGAAATCGGCTCGAGTGCAGCCTTTATAGATCCCCAAATTTTTTTAATCATAGCCTTCTGCAAATTTTGATTTATATAGAGAGTTTTGAATAACCCTATTCCATTTATAAATAAACTGCATTTACTTTATAAATACAGGGGGTTATTCAAAGTCCTCTATATAAAATTTACGTAAACTAAACTTTTGCACTTTACTCATAAAAAGAGGCGTAAGCTATATTAACCTGT
>CAYWNO010000091.1:0-6520 GCA_964459665.1 uncultured Methanosarcinales archaeon | reverse complement strand
AGCCAAGGCTTAGTTTTGTTTTTTTTAAAACAAGACGAACGCTCTCCCGATTAAGATTTTCAAATCCTTTTTTATTTTTAAGCGTTTTAGCCAGCAACCTGATAGTCCATCTTTTGCGCCCATTTGGGGCTTTGGTGCATGCTGTTGCAATTATTTCCGCTTTGTGCTTCTCTTTGTACTTGGGCGGTTGTCCTGACCGCGGCTTTTCTTCAAGCGCTGATTTAAGCCCCTCTTTCAGATATCTTTTTTTAATCCTCCAAACTCTTTGCCGATGAACTTTTACCATTTTAGAAATGGTATCCGTTTCCCATCCTTCATCTGCCAATAGCAGAATGTTTGCTCGAGCTATAGCCCTTGCTTTTTGTGTTCCTTTTTTCAAAAATTCCTGTAGGAACTTGCGTTCCTCTTTTTTTAGTTTTATTTTTAGGTTTTTCATTGTAGGTGATATTCAGAAAGAGCAAGTATATAAATGTAACTAAATTATATTGTCAGACTACTAGGACTTACAATTGTTTAAGAAATGCTAATATTCGAACAATCGGAGAAATCACGGAAAAAAGTGAAGCAGACTTGTTAAAAACAAGAAGTTTTGGCAAGATATCCCTCCGAGAGCTAAAAGATATTCTAACAGCAATGGGCTTAGAGCTTAGGAAGTGATGAATATACTAATAATTTTTATTCTACTTTACAATTATTTTTCCTTTCATCCCTCTATGCCCGAATGCCAACGAATTGGGATTTTTTTCGGTTCTATCTCTTAAAACTTCTTCACCTCCTCAAACTCCAACGTCCCAAAATAATCCTCAACTGTTTCTGCCCTCCTTATTTTAAGAACTCTTCCATCTGCCCTTAGAAGCAGCTCAGCAGAGCGCAGCTTTCCATTATAATTAAAGCCCATTGCAGCTCCATGCGCGCCTGTATCGTGTATGACCAAAATATCTCCAATTTCTATTTCCGGCAGTTTCCTGTCAACGGCGAACTTGTCGTTATTCTCGCATAACGAGCCTGTAACATCATATAAATGGTCATTGGGCATGTTTTCCTTTCCTAAAACAGTTATATGATGGTAAGCGCCATACATTGCAGGCCTCATCAAGTTCGCCATGCTTGCATCCGTGCCGACATAATCTTTATATATGTTCTTTAAATGCAGCGCTTTTGTTACGAGATAGCCATAAGGTCCTGTTATGACTCTGCCGCACTCCATGAATATTTTAATCGGGGCTAGGTTATTTTTTGCAATAATTTCATCATAAGCTTTTTTTATGCCATTTGCAATATGCTCGTATGAGACGGGATTATCCTCAGGTTTGTAAGGTATTCCTATGCCTCCGCCGAGATTTATGAAATTTATTTTTATGCCGGTTTTCTGCCTTACTTCAACAGCAAGCTCAAAAAGCATTCCCGCAGTCTGGATAAAATAATCTTCATTCAGCTCGTTTGATATGAGCATTGTATGGAGCCCAAATCTTTTTGCGCCTTTTTTTGCCAATATTTTATAAGCCCGAATCACCTGCTCCTTAGTTAATCCGTATTTAGCCTCCTCGGGCTTTCCTATGATTGCATTTCCCTTTCTCGACGGCCCAGGATTGTATCTCAAGCATACAACATCAGGAATTCCCGCGCTTTCCTCAAGAAAATCTATATGGCTTATATCATCAAGATTTATTATGGCGCCGAGCTCCCTCGCCTTTTTAAATTCATTTGCAGGCGTGTCATTTGAAGTAAACATTATTTCATCTCCTACAATGCCGACTTTCTCTGCCATCAATAATTCAGGAAGCGAGCTGCAGTCAACTCCAAAGCCTTCCTGATGAAGTATTTTTAGGATGTACGGATTCGGCGTTGCTTTAACAGCAAAAAATTCCCTGAATCCCTCCAGTATGCCAAAAGCTTTCAAAAATTTTCTTGCATTGCCGCGGATTGCCTTTTCGTCGTAAATATGAAAAGTGGTCGGATGTTCTTTGATAATCTCAATCATCTGCTTTTTTGAGAATGGTGGGGTTTTTTGTTTCATGTTATTTCAAAACATTTAACGGTTTAATCCTATTTCTCTTCACTCAATTCCTTAAATTTATTTTCTAGCTCCGGCAAAACATGTTTCGCAAATTCTATAGCCTCAAGGCATTTAGGGAGCGAAACTTTTTCTGCTTTATAAACAGAGTTGTTTCTAAGTATCCTGTAATTATCAAGCATATTTATATTTTCTTCCGATAAAAATTTTTGTTCTTTTAAAAATGATATTAATGCCTCATGGGAATAGGGCTTGTAACCTTTTATCTCCATCAACGATTGTGAAGCTTCCCGCAAACACTCATACACATCCTCAAATACAATTGAAGATTCGCTTTCTTCTATTTTGCTTATTGCAATCCTTTTTAGCCTTATAGCTGCTTTTTGCAGGAGTGATTTAGCCATGCTTATATTTGAATTGGATTTCCTTGCTAAATTTTCTTTTATAAAATATTCAAACGGCTTTATCATTTTATAAACTCCAAAAATCCCTCTAAAACTATCCCGTTAGCGAGGGAATTTATAAATTCTTTTGGAGTATTGCCTAAATCAATTAAGTGAATATTCATCCTTCTTTTTAAGCTGTTCTCAAATTTTGTTAATTCTGGAATATTTTTTTTGTTAGTTATTACAGCCAAATCTATATCGCTTTTCTCTGTATCAGTGCCATTTGAATAGCTCCCAAACAATATTATGGCTTTTGGCAATTCATAAAATTTCTTAATATGCTCAACTAATCCAGAATCATATAGAGAATAAATGTTGTACAGCCTTTTCAAAACCGGAAATTTCGCATCAAAATTTGGCTTTATCTCCTCAACTAATTTGCCTTTTTTGGATATTAATAATTTTTCTTTTTTCAGCTTTTTGATTATTTTGATTACTCCTGTACTAGATAAATTAGTTAATCTGGCAATCTCCCTAATATGAAACAACTTATAAGGATGCTTAAAAAATAGCTCCATAACCTTAAAATTGTTATCTTTTGTTATCATATGAGAACTATAGTTATCAACTGGTATTTAAAGTTTTCTATTCTTATAGTTTTAATTTTCTATACAACTGCAGACGGGTTCTCTTTATCGAGATAATAAAATTTTGGTTTCACGCCAAAAAATTCCTCAATTAATTTCATTAATTCTCCGCTTGCTTCTTCTATATCTTTTTTTGTAATCGGATAAATTCCTTCAACCTGAATATTGGCATTCATTGTATTTTTAGTTATCTTGGTTTTTTCGCTTTGCCTCCAGTTCCATCTCCTGCCTAATACATCATTGGCATCTTTAAATATAACCTCGCCGGCATTGGGATTTTTAGTTTCCCCTTGACCTATTTCTATAAATTTTTCGCCTCCTTCCGCAATTGACAATAATACATCGCCGTCAATTTTATCGGCATCGTCTCCTCCGACGGAAATCAGATATTTTAAAGATGCATAGTTATAGAGATTTACCAAATCATTAATGTCGGGAATTTTTCCGCCTTCCAAAATTCTTTTAACCATTGCCTCAATTGAGCAGTTATATTTTGAAGGCTTTGCGCCAAAAGCTGAATAAACTTCCCTCCAGCACCTTATTCGAGGATGTTCTGAGGGCTTCATATTCTGGAATTGATTTTTTATTGTGTTTTCTGCTTGCCTCAACAACTTTAGTATTTGCTCACTGGAATTGGAGTTATCAATATTCCTGACTGCAATTATGCCCAAACAAGTTGTCGGGAATTTTTCTAATATTTCTTTGCTTAGTGTATATTTCATTTTAAATGTTTAGTGAATTCAGCAAAAATAATAAAATTTAAATTATACTCAATTCTTCCAAAATCTTCCTGAGTTTCTCCCTGTTCTCATTTTTCATCTCGCACATGGGCAGCCTGTAAGACTCTTTTATCATTCCTTTTATTGCCAATGCCGCCTTGATTGGAATCGGGTTTGTCTCGATAAAAATTCCCTTGAACAGTGGAAGGAATTGGTAATGCAGTTTTCCTGCCTTTTCAAAATCCCCTTTAAGCGCAAATTCCGTAAGGTCGTGCATATCTTTCGGGATTATGTTGCTTGCAACAGACACTATTCCCTTGCCTCCCAAGGACATCAAAGGCAATGTAAGGTTATCATCACCCGACAGCACGCAAAATTCCTTAGGAAGTGCGCTTATGACATCCATCATCTGGGCAATGTTACCCGAGGCTTCCTTTACCCCGACGATATTCGAATGCTCCTTTGCAAGCCTTGCTAGTGTCTGCGTCTCGATATTTACGGCTGTCCTTCCCTGTATGTTGTATGCTATTATCGGAAGGTCAACTGCTTTTGCTATTTCGCTAAAATGCCGGTATATTCCTTCCTGCGTCGGTTTGTTGTAATAAGGAGGAACGTGAAGCGATGCGTCAGCCCCCAAGTTTGCAGCCTGCCTTGTCATTTCAACCGCATGGCTTGTGGAGTTGCTTCCTGCGCCGGCTATGATTGGAACTTTGCCTTTGGCAGCGTCTATTACGATTTCTATTACTCTCTTATGCTCCTCATACGAAAGTGTGGGGCTTTCGCCTGTGGTTCCGCATGGGACAATGCCGTCTATCCTCTTCTTAATCTGGAACTCGACAAGCTTTCTTAATGATTCCTCGTCCAATTCGCCGTTTTCCTTAAATGGCGTTACAATCGCTGTTATTGCTCCCTTGAACATCTTGATTTAAAAAATTTCATCTTTGAGATGAAATTTTTTCCTACGTTTTTGCTTTGAGTATTTTTTCTATTTCAGCAGTAATTTCATCTGGTTTTTCTTCGGATAGGAAATGGCCGGCATCTTCATAGCGAACGACTTTTGCTTTCGGGAATGATTTTATCCAATAATTCAACTCCTTTTTCCAAAGCTTCTGTAATCAGAGTTTTTTCCAGTTCAATAATTTTCCGAGTTACAGGATTTTTGGAATTTAGTGTATAAAGTTTTGTTTTTCCAAAACTCCTTGTTACCTTAATAATACCATGCCTTTCAAGTTCACTCCAATAGTTAAATAATGATGCCCTTGAAATTTCCGCTCCTTTTGCTATGTCTTTCTTGCTGAAGTCCATTCCTTTATTATCTACTAAAAAATCAATTATTTTAAATAAGGGCATTTCTCCAGTAAGATTTAGTAGCAATGATTTTTCTGACATTTTTGTTTACTTGTATGTTTATAAGGAAAAGTATATAAATGTTACTATTCAAAGTCTATTTTGGTGGACTTTTTATGTGGACAGATGAGCATGTTAAAGGAAAAATATTACATAAAATCACACGTAAAGGAAAATTTGAGCATAGCCATACTGCTTTAGAAAATCTGGCAAAAAGTTTTTCACCTGAAATGAAAGGAAGAGCGAAAGAAATGTCGGAAGATTTGATTAGAGAAGGAATATTGCATCTTAAAAAAACCAGCTATGGAAAGCAGGTTTCTATCAATTTAGACAAGAAGGATAAAGTTATGAAATATATCGATGAGTTTTTGAGAATGGAGTAAAAATTTATCATCTGCAGATGTCATTTTTAAGCTTCCTTCTTAAAAAAATTAAAATTAACGGAATAATTTTTTGTTTTTTCTTCTATTGCTCTTAGTTCGCCCTTGCTCAGTTGTGCAAAGCCTTTTGCCAATTCTGCATTTTCCTCTACTTCATTTGGCGTTTTGCATCCTATTATCGCCAAATCAACATTTTTACTGAGGGTAAAATACAGAGCCTCTTTCATTGATATTTCTGGAAATGCGCTGCCCTGCGCAGTTACTTTCATAGCGATGACTCCCATATTCTTTTTTCTTGCTTCAGGGATTACCGTAGTTATGAAAGGAAGATAATGCGAGTCGCCGGCATTTGCGCACAGCAAAACAGTGTCAAAATCATGCTTCTTAATTGCTGAAATCAAAATTTCCGGATCGTGGTGTCCTGTTATTCCCATAAATCTGATTTTGCCTTCTTTTTTAGCCTCTTTTAATGCCCTGACAGCGCCGTTCTCTGAAAAAATTTCATCGACATCCTCTTGCGTCCTTAAGTCATGCAATTGCAATAAATCAATATAGTTTGTCCTTAATCTCTTTAAAGAATCGTCTAATAGCAGCATGGTGCCGTCATAGCTCCTGTCATGAGTTTTTGAAGCAAGGAATATGTCTTCACGCTTAGCATATTTCCATAATGATGCTCCAAGGTAATCCCTGCTTTGCTGATAAGCCGGAGCCGTGTCAAAATAATTTATCCCGACTTCAGCTGCTTTCTTTATTACAGCTTCCGCCTCCTTATGAAAGCCTGTTGTTCTTAAAATACCCTCTCCTCCAAGCCCAAAAGGAGTTACACTTCTTCCGGTTTTACCCAAAGTTCTCATAGGCAAACTAATACCAAACACCTCCACTATAAAATTTTAGGCATCATTTTTCTAATCTCTATTTAAAAACGACATTCAAAATATTTATAACCTTTTCAAATGGAGTGAACCCATTTTGACACCTCACTCGTTTTTTGTATGTTTGGTGTCTCTTAACTATTTGTCTACTTTCA
>CAYWNO010000090.1:0-6649 GCA_964459665.1 uncultured Methanosarcinales archaeon | reverse complement strand
CTAAGGCACAGGATAATCCTCAACTATATCGGGCAGGCAGAAGGCGCAAATACGGAAGAAGTAGTATCCGAGATTCTTTCAAAGGTGCCCATACCATGAAAAAAGAGCCGAGCTTGCATTTATCCAACAGCATTAAAAGATTAAGGATTTCGGCAAACAAGCTTGTCAACTCAAGGATTGTGGGCGGATACAGGAGCGTATTTAGGGGAAGGGGAATGGAATTTTCCGGCTATAGGCATTATTCGCCTGATGATGATGCGTCAATTATAGACTGGAAAGCCTCGGTAAGGAGCAAAGATATTCTGGTAAAAGAGTTCATAGAGGAAAGAAACCTCAATGTATTCTTCCTTGTGGATGTATGCTCGAGCATGGTTTACAGCTCAATTGACAAGCTGAAAATGGAGTATGCCGCGGAACTTGTGTCAACATTAAGCTATACAATTTTGCAATCAGGCGACAGCGTCGGCTTTGCTTTTTTCAATGACAAGATAATAAAGCACGAGTTTCCAATGAGCGGCATGAAGCAATACCATAAGATAGTAAGAAGCCTTGCAGACCCAAGCTACTATGGGGGAAACTACGACCTTGGCGAAGCTTTGAAATTCAGCATGGCGCTTTTGAAGGAATTCTCCCTTGTGATAATAATATCTGATTTCATAGGGCTAAAGGAGGACTGGAAGCATCATTTAAAGCTGGTAGGCAAAAAATTTGATTTGATAGGGATAATGATTCTTGATCCGGTGGATGAGTTTCTGCCAAGCTATAACGGCCAGATAGTTGTCGGCGACCCGTTTTCAGACAGGCAGCTCATAGTCAACGTTGATTCAATCAGCCCTTATTATTCCAAATACATGCAGCTTCGGGAAGAGGAGATAAGGTCTGCATTCATAGACGCAAATGGAGATTTCATCAAGCTGACTACGAACAATCCGTTTCTTAAGCCCATTGTTGATTTTTTCATAAGAAGGGCAAAGAAAATCAGGTAATCTATAAAAAATGCAAGATGGTAGATTTAACCTTTACAAACCAGGGCTATTTGTGGGCATCAATTTTAGTGCCGTTTATGACGCTCATACATTTTTTTACTTTAAGGCAGAAAAAAGCGGATATAATAAAATTCTCGAATTTCGAGGCGATAGAGCGCGTTGCAAAAGGAGAGATATTGGCCAAGCCTTACAAGGGGCTGCTAAAAAACAAGAATCTTGGATTGCTCGCCATAAGGGCATTGATTTATTCCATATTGATACTTTCTGCGTCGGGGGCTACGCTATTGTATCAGGGCAGGACAAGCGAGCACGATTATGTCTTTGCAATAGACGCCTCTTCCTCCATGCTTGCCGATGATTTCAAGCCTACGAGGTTCGATGCCGCAAAGCAGGCAGCAGGCAATTTTCTGGAGCTTATTCCAAAGGGAGCGAGCATCGGCATCGTAACATTTGCGAGCACATCTATTATCGAGCTTAAAGGCTCGCCTGATTTTGATGCAGTCAAAAATGCCTTGGCGGATACTGAGCCTCATGAAAGCGGCGGCACAGCCATCGGCGATGCGATAGTTACTGCAACAAACCTTTTCAACACGAACAAGTCGAGGGTGATAATACTGCTAACAGACGGCCAGAGCAATGTAGGCACGAATACGGATGCGGCCATCGAATATGCAAAGCAGAATGATGTAATCGTGCACACGATAGGCGTTGCAACAAAAGAGGGAGGCAACGTGTCAAACCTGAATTTAATCTCAAAGCTTGACGAGGAGTTGCTGAAAAAAGTCTCTGATGAGACCAAAGGAAAACTGTTCATAGCCAGCGATTCGCAAAGCCTAAATGAAGGGTTTAGGCAGGTTGCGTCATCAAACGAAAAAACCTTATCGCTAAACCTCTCCTGGATTCTGCTCGTAAGCGCGATAGCGCTGCTGGGCGCCGAATGGATAATAATAAGCATCGTATACAAGACACTTCCGTAAAAAGCGCATGATTTCCTACTTCTTTTGTTTTTCTTTTGCCTGTTTTTTAAGAGAACTTTGAAAAAATCGATTTTTTAGTCGACCGCGTGCGAGCGAACCCGATTCGCTCGCATGTCCCAAAATTGATTTTTTCATTTGCACAAAGAATCGAAGATTTTTGGCATCCTAAAAATCTTTTGAAAACAGATAATTTTATATACACTCTTTCTAAACTATCCTAATAGTGGCAGGAACGGCGCTTAGCTTTCGGTTGTGTGATGAAAGTAAACGAAAGTGAAGCTTTCTTTATGAGACTGAGGAAAGTCCGCCCACCTTCAAAAAGCTACTCACACAAGTGAGTCCTAGCAATAGGGGGCAACCACTCAGAAACGAGACCGCTGTAAATAGCCGCAAAAGGAATTTTAAGTTAAAACAACATTTAATTCCTTTTGCGGCTAAAGGATGATATTTGCGAAGGTTTCCGCGAGGGAACTAAGAACCAATTGACGTTTTTACAAGCAAGGGTGAAACGGTGAGTCCTGGCCGGTGCAAGTCTTATTTAAGACGCTTAGTTTAATGCTAAGGAGGCTATCGCAATTCAATAATTGCACAAAGGGCCTTAAACAAAAGGCGGCTTATGCCGATCCTGACATTAAAAATCTTTCAGCCAAAAGCTGAAAGATTTTTTCATACTTATCAAAAACATATAATATCGGACGCAAATAATTGATTAAAATTTGTTGCGTCCTCTTGATACACGCGAAAATCGGAGATTTTCGGTGTCCTGAAAATCCATGATTTTCACGATAGTGTTGGATTAATATGCTCAATTATTTACTTCCAACACTATAGAAAGCGAAGCATTATGAAAAAACTTTCAATTTTATTTTATAAAATTGAAAGTTTTTTAGTTCAAAATGGCACAAGACAGGATTTCAATGCCCAGCGGAATGGGCGGTCTCGTAAGGTATTTTGACGAATACAAGAGCAAGGTAAAGTTCAAGCCCGGGCACATAGTCGTATTGTCCATTGTTGTTATCATAATCATGCTGTTTCTTTACTCTTACGGCAACAGGCTTCTTGGAATATAGGTGATTAAATGTTTCCCGGAATGAATCCTAGAGAGATGCAGAAGGCGATGAAGAGGCTTGGCATAAAGCAGGAAGAGATTGAGGCTAATGAAGTTATAATCAAGACGCCAACCAAGAACCTTGTCATAAGAAATCCTCATGTCAGCAAAATTAACATGATGGGGCAGGAAACCCTGCAAATTGCAGGCGAGATAGAAGAAATCGAAAACGAGGAAAAAGCCGAAATAAGCGAGGAGGACATTGCAACAGTAATGGGGCAGGCCAACTGCGCAAGAGAGGAGGCTTTGGAAGCTTTAGAGGAAAGCCGCGGGAATCTGGCGCAAGCCATATTAATACTACAAAGATGAAAGAATCCTACGACGAGGCGCTTCAGGAACTAAAGAGGGTAGAGCACCTGTTCTGGGTTAGCCTCAAGTATACAAGGACAGTTGATGTCATAAAGCACGTAATTGACAGGCTGATAAGCT
Organism: uncultured Methanosarcinales archaeon; assembly: GCA_964459665.1. Lineage (GTDB taxonomy): Archaea > Nanobdellota > Nanobdellia > Woesearchaeales > GW2011-AR4. Next base: position 3,149 of record CAYWNO010000090.1, on the reverse strand, counting down.
GCATCGGATTTGGTCTGGAAGCGCTTCTTAAGCACGCAAAAGAAAAAAAGCTGATACCAGACGTGCCTGCAAATGCCGGGCTAAGGTGCGATTTGCTGAAAACAACATTTCCCGATAATTTGGATCTAATTGACTATATAAGCTTCTATTCGAGATTAAGAAAGCTAAGCAGGGCGGAGTATACAAAAAGAGAAGAATTCAGAAGGCATGTTACGATGATTGCAACCATTGACAAGAGCGAGATTGTAAATGTGGACATTGATATCTTAAAAGAGTATTATGAAAAAACGAAGGCATTCATAGCCTTTGTCAGGATTATTATTGACGAGAAGAAGGATAATGCCGAATGATGTGGTTGTAATGCGCAATTTAATCGAAAGGCTGGAAAAAAAGGGATGGCAGAAAGCAGATATTGCAAAGGCCGTCAATAGCATAAAAAATGCAAAGCAGAACAAAAGCAAAGGAATAATCTTTCTTGAGGAGAGGATGTACTGGATTTTGCTTGTAATAATAATCGCCGCCAATTTTGCAATTTCAATGGCGATGATTCCGATTTTGATGGCGCTTTCTCAAATGTTGCTTTATTTTGCAATAATCATCCTCGGCATCTCCTTTGGGCTGCTCTTCGAGCTTGTGATAAGGAGCATAGAGCATCTGGAAAAAAAGCACCATACATTTTTAGCATTTTTCATCCCGGTGAGTGCATTCTTCATCGTGTTGCTCATGGCAGGCATTTCAAACAGCCTGATGGCAACGCTTGGCCTTAGGAATTTCCACAGCCGGATTGCAATAGCGTTGTCTTATGCAGCTTCTTTTGCCGCCCCGTTCTTGTTTTACAGGTTTGTATTGAAGAAGGGGTATTATGCAGAATGATTACGTAATTGTTCAGAGAAATTTGAAAATTGGAGCATAATATGTTTATTCCGCATAAAAAAGGCCAAATTACACTTTTCATTATTATAGGTATTTTAATATTGATAAGCGCCATATTATTCGTCTATTTTAAAAAAGAAATGCGAAATATACCTGAACCTGAGATAGAAATAATTACTTCACAACCATTATCAATTAATCCTATAAAATTATACATTGAGGCTTGCATTGAAAACACAGCTAAAAATGGGATATTCCTTGTTTCAGTTAATGGGGGTTATATTTCGCCTTCAGGCATAGCAAAATATAATGAGCCAGGTGATTGGGCATTAATCGAGGATGATTATTATTATTTTGAAAATGCCAACCTTCCTTATTTAATTAATAAAAACATCATAAAAATAAGGTCTAAGAATGAGATAGAAAAAATATTATCAAATTACATTACAGTTGAATTGGACTCTTGTTTAACAAATTTTTCTCCATTTAAAAATCAAGGATTTATTTTTGAGTATCCGCAATTAAACTTAACAAGCAATAAATCTAATGTTTCAGTATTAATTGAAAAAGACAGCGTTTCAATAAAATTATACTGGCCAATAGTAATTAAGAAAGAAGATTATCAGACTAAAATAGATACGTTTCAAGGTTCTATAGATCTTAGAATAGGCATGTTATACTCCATAGCTCAGCAGCTTATTGCAGATATTTCACGTTACCAGCCATTTGATATATCGGAGCATTGTAAAGAGTATCTGCCGGAAGATAATCTCATTAACATTTATCTAGAATCTAACCCATATACTTATGAGTATGTGATTAGGATTGTTGATGCTCAACCATTATTAAAAGGGAGCATGCCTTTAAAATTCCAATTTGCGGTTAAAAACAAAGAAGTATATGGTGAGTGCGTTGGCTAAAAAATATTTTGCATTAATGCTTGGATTCTTTATCATGGCCCATATAACAACCGCTTTTATTTGGCCAATCCCATTGCAAGGCAAAATAAAATTGGATCTTGATATAAGTAATTTAACGCTGAATTTAAATAAAGATAACGAAGCTGCAGATGCGCATAATTTATACTTATACCCTCAACTAATAGGAAAAGGGCTTCTAAGAATTAGCAATATAACAGAAAAGAATAGCCAAAGCTTAATTATTTTTTCCCAAAGCAGTCCTGCAGGGTCGATGGAAATTTTATGGAAAAATTCATCACTGGAAATTTTAAATCTTACTTTGAAATCCTCATTAAATGCTTCATTGTGTCTGCCCCATGATGAGGATAAGCTGCTATGCGTGTTTTCGTTTGCTGCGCTTAATCAAACACCTTCTTTTGTTTTTGAGTTATATTATTCAATTGATATGGATAACTTCTCGTCTGAATTTGTTAACATGACTTTAATTAAAAATGGATTTCATATAGGTTCAATGTCCCTCGATTTCTTAGATATTAAAATTGATTATCCCAATATAAACAAAATTGTCGAGTATTACAGAGGAAATGTTAAATCCATTAATCAAGGAGTTGTTGCATCCGGCGAATTGAAAATTAAGTTTGGAGAAGATGTGGATTATTTCAAAATCCAAAATGGCAAATATGGGGAGGGACAGCCTATACGAGTATTTGCCCCAATAGGCGCAAAAGCAGAATTTTATGTAAATAATGTGTTAGCCGGGGAAGATAGCCTCGATGAAGATGAAAAGATCAATAATATGGATATTATATACCCATTGAGTATAGGAAAATATGGGTACCCGGATACAGATAGAGATGGAATTCCTGATAAATATGATAAATGCCCTGCTTCGGAATCAAGAACTGTTGACAGGTCTGGATGCGATTGCGAACAAATATATTGTGAAGGTATGTGTTTTGCAGACGAATTAACTCCCCGATGCCTGCAAACATGCAATGATGGAATAAAAAGCAAGCAATGCAATTCGTTAAAAAAAATAAGCGGGAAGGCTGTATCAGAAAATGATTGTGAAGATTGCAGGCAATGCGGATGCCAAGAGCCATTCTCCTGCCAACAAGACGGATCATGCGCCATGCAGGTAAACTTACAGGGGAAAAAATGCAAGACAAACGATTTCCAATATAGACTCAAAGAAGTTGATTGCGCAATATTTGGTAAAAAATCAAACAATTCAGTAAACACTTGGATTAAAGAGGATATTAAAAAAATTATAAAGGTTGATGTGAGCGGGTTTCCTCTCATTATAGTTAATGTGAATAATATTCGAACATTTTGACCTTAAAATCAGGATTATTT
>CAYWNO010000089.1:0-6899 GCA_964459665.1 uncultured Methanosarcinales archaeon | reverse complement strand
AATAATCCAAATTTTAAGGTTAAAATGTTCGATTTCTATGGAAATTAACTATATCAGCAAACCTGTGCTAAAAAGCTAAACAAATACCAAAAATAAAATACCCAATCGCCCCAAGGGGCGGGGTATTTTGATGTGATTGAATGTTGTTAAAGCAGGCGGGATTCAACCCAATCACCGCAAGCGGTGGGGTAAAATTTTTCAAATTTATATATGGGCTACCGCATTTATAAAAACTTAAATGAAAAAGAGGATATTTGCGCATGTTTTTGTATTTTTTATTTTTTTAATAAGTTTGATTTTGCAGTTAGCCGGCTTTTCTTATGCATTAGTTCAAGATGCAGATGGCGACGGTGTTCCTGACCCCATTGATCAATGTCCGGGTTCTGTAAATGTCGTAGACCAGTTTGGATGCTCATGCGAGCAAAAAAGCTGCCCTTCTGACTCAAACCCTTGCACCAATGACTGCTCAGTTATGGGCCAGCTTCCAACCTGCGCATTTGTCAATAATGATGATCCATGCGCGGGCGGACGATGCTCTGGAGGCAAATGTGTTGCCGCACTCAAAGCAGCTCCAGCATCCTCATCTACTGTTTTTGTATCATCCTTAACATATAATGGCGATCTTGGAGGATTGGCAGGCGCACAACAGAAATGCCAGGCATTAGCGGATGCAGTTCCTTCGCTTCAGGGGAAAAAATTCAGGGCGTGGCTCTCCAGCTCAACAATTCCAGCCAAAGATCGCATTATTCATTCAAATCTCCCTTATGAATTAATTGATGAAACAAAGATTGCGAACGACTGGAGTGATATTACAGACGGCACATTGCAGAACCCTATAAATAAAGATGAAAAAGGAAATCCGGTTGCAGTAGAAAACGTATGGGCGAACACAAATCCTGACGGGACAATTGCGAACTTAAATGACGATAAGACCTGCAAAGACTGGACATCATCTTCAATCGGAAGCCTTTTTGGAAATACTGCCGTGGATTCAACGTGGACAAGCAATGGTCCCTGCAGTTCTTTGTATTATTTATACTGCTTTGAGAGTTAGAATCACTTCAAGTCCATCTCATCTTCCTCGAAAGGAACAATTCCTCCCCACTTTTTTTCCGCAAGCTTGTACCTTTCAATGTTTCCTATGTCAAACCATTGCCCTGCAAACGGAAATCCCCTGAGCCTTCCTGATTTTGCAAGCTTTGGGAAGATGTCCTTTTCAATCATGGAAAACCCGTCGGGAATCATGTCAATGACTTCAGGCTCGAAAATATAGAATCCTGCATTGATTAAGTTTGACGGCGGATTTTGTGGCTTTTCTATGAATTCTATTATCCTTGAGCCGTCGAGCCTTGCCACGCCGTAATGCGAGGGCTCATCTGTAGTCGTCAATGCAATTGTCGCGAGCGCGTTCTTTCTTTTGTGCAGCCTAAACATCCTCGGTATGTTTATGTTCTTTAGCTCGTCGCCGTTTGAAACTATGAAGCTGTCATTGAGGTATTTTTTTGCGAGCTTTAAAGGCCCTGCGGTGCCAAGGGGCCCATCTTCCTCGACGTAGCTGATATTCATCCCAAATACGCTCCCGTCGCCAAAATGCGCCTTTATCTTGTCTTTTAGGTAGCCTGTGCACAGGACTGCATCTCTTATTCCGTATTTTTTCAGCAGGTCGAAAAGGTGCTCTGCTATTGTTTTTCCCTGAACCTCAAGAAGCGCTTTAGGCAGTTTATCCGTAAGGGGCATTAGCCTGCTGCCCCTCCCGCCGACTAAAAGGACTGCCTTGCCCGGTATGTTTACGCCAAGCGACTCGGAAAGCAAAAGCTCGATTTCCTGCGACCTGTTTTTTATGCCCATGCCGTCAATTCTTTTATCTATCTGGCTTATGAGCTCCTTGTCCAGAGTTATCGTAATGCGTTCTTTCATCCTGCCAAAATTTTTAATTTTACAATTAAAATTAAAATTTTTGCTATAGAGAGTTTTGAATAACCCTATTCCATTTATAAATAAACTGCATTTACTTTATAAATACAGGGGGTTATTCAAAGTCCTCTATATTTAAAGCTTTCGCTTTTTGTATGATAAAGTATGATAAATGGAAAAGTTTAAATACATAAAAATTTCCCATCCATTTGCTGGGGAAATTTTTTTAATTTGAAGATGGACCGAAACCTCGCTTTGGATTTTGTAAGGGCGACAGAGGCTGCCGCCATAAATTCTGCTTACTGGATGGGGAAGGGTGATGAGAAGGCGGCAGATCAGGCAGCCGTTGACGCTATGAGAAAATCCTTTAGCGTCATTGACATGGACGGCTCTATTGTCATCGGCGAAGGCGAAAGGGACGAAGCGCCGATGCTCTATATCGGCGAGAAAGTAGGCTCCGGCAAAGGAATGAAACTTGACATTGCGGTTGACCCGCTTGAAGGAACGACAATAACTGCAAGAGGCGACCCTAACGCGATGTCGGTTCTTGCAGCGGCTCCGGCAGGGCACCTTTTAAACGCCCCTGACACTTACATGGACAAGATTGCCGTAGGCCCAAAATGCGCAGGCGCTGTTGACTTGGACGCTTCCGTCGAGGAAAACCTGCACTCTGTCGCAGAAAAGCTCGACAAGGGCATAGATGAAGTTACTGTGATAATACTTGACAGGGACAGGCACAGGGAAACTATTGATAAGATAAGAAAATGCGGCTCAAGAATCAGGCTGATAAGGGACGGGGATATAGCCGGCGCTTTGGCAACATCCATTGAAGATTCAGGGATTGATATTTTGATTGGAACAGGCGGCGCGCCTGAAGGGGTCATAGCGTCTGTCGCATTGAAATGCCTCGGCGGGGAAATTCAAGGCAGGCTTAAGTTCAGGAATGAGGATGAAAGGCAAAGGGCAAAAAAAATGGGAATTAAAGATTTAAACAAAAAATTAATGATGCAGGATTTAGTGCGCGGCGACGAAGCCATGTTTGCGGCGACAGGCGTTAGTGATGGAACAATCCTCAGAGGAGTAAGCTTTTTAAGCGATGGGGCAAAAACCCATTCAATTGTGATGCGCGCAAAGACAAGAACGATAAGGCTTATAGAGGCAACGCATAAGTTTGAGCATCTGCCGGAATATTAAAAAAAAATTAAACATTATAGTTAAAATGGTAATAGTTTATCATGGGAATGTTGAGCAATTGAAAAAAGAATTGCAAGAAAAAAGTGATGTTCTTAATCAGAGGTATGTTGAAATATTGGGTCAAGAAAGAGTTAGAAGATTAAGAGAGACCGCAAATAGAATTCTTGGACCACAGAGTTTTTTTGATAATGTTCATGCATTAAATTCTTATCTTGGTGAAAATCTTACTCTAGACACCAGCAATAAAATGTTTATAGCTACTTCGTCTCACTTAGAGATAAAGGCTAATGGGGACGTTAGAGATAAGAAAGTAAGAACTGCGCCAATATTTTATATCTCCGAAGAAGGGTTTAGGCATTCTGAATCAGCACAATTTACAGAAACACATCTTGCTTCCTTCGTGCATGAATATGACCATTTTGTTTGGTACGCATTACAAAAAACACCAATATACATAATTAATCTTTTTTTAGTTAATAATCTTAATTCCAGAACCAATCCAGTAAATCTTTCAGATTATTTTGCTCAATTAACAGAAGAAAACATACCTGCTGAAGAAAAGATTAAAAGATCTATGCTTGCTTTATATTCATCTGTTATAACAGAAGCGTATGAAAAGTCAAATAGAGTATTAGATAACTTAATCCTTAATAGCATAGGTATTGAAGTTCCACTTTTATGGAGAGGCAAAGAAAGAGAATATGATTTTATACCTCTCCCAACAGGACAGGTTATCCAACTGGCTGTTGGTGGAGATCCATTTAGGACTCTTGAAGATAAAGATATAGTTGAACGCGTTATCAATTGGGAAAAGTATTATACTTCTATGATGAGGGTTCCATATATTCAAAACCTTGAAAAGTCAATTAGGAATAATGTTAATGTAAGCAGAGTTCCAATTCAAGAGTTAAAAGAGAACATAGTTGGAGGAAAAAGGGATAAAAGGAGAAAATAAAAAGAAAAGGTGATTTAAAATGACACACCACAGACACATAACAGAAAAAGATGTAACTGTTCCTGCTGATGTTCCAAAGGAGATGGAAAAAGAGTACATAAAAAATTACCTTAAAATAACCCACAGCACAGGAAGATTAATGCTTTTTGCAGGCGACCAGAAGATTGAGCATTTGAATGATGATTTTTATGGAAAGATAAAATTAGGCGATAAAGAAGAATCTATTCCGATAGACGACGCTGACCCCGAGCATTTGTTCAAAATTGCACATGCTGCAAAAATCGGGGTTTTTGCCACACAACTTGGGCTGATAGCAAAGTATGGGCAGAGTTACAACAATGTGTCTTACCTTGTAAAGCTTAACTCCAAATCGCATCTTGTAAAAAGCTCGCAAAAAGAGCCTTTAAGCCAAGCAGCATGGACAGTTGAGCAGGCTGTGAAGCTAAAAAAAGATTCGGGCTTGAGCATACTCGGCGTGGGCTATACAGTTTATGTTGGAAGTGAATTTGAAGGCGAGATGTTAAGAGATGCCGCCCAAATTGCATTCCACGCGCATCAGAACGGGCTGCTTGCGGTTTTTTGGATGTACCCTCGCGGAAAGGCAGTTCCTGACGAGAAAGACCCGCATATTGTAGCAGGCGCTGCCGGCGTTGGCGCTTGCCTCGGCGCGGATTTTGTTAAAGTGAATTATCCGAAGCCAAAAACAGGAACGGCGGCGGATGCATTCAAAGAGGCAATTTTAGCAGCAGGAAAAAGAACAAAGGTTATAACAGCAGGCGGAAGCTCAAAAGGAGTCAGGGAATTTATGCAGGAAACATGGGACCAGATAAACATAAGCGGGTGCTGCGGAAATGCAACAGGCAGGAACATCCACCAAAAGCCATTGGACGGGGCTGTAAGAATGGCAAATGCAGTAAGCGCGATTACACTGGAAGGAAAGAGTGTTGAAGAGGCGATGAGGGTTTATGAGGGATAAAATTTAATATTCAAACAATAATCCATTTTGAGTGAGGTTATATGAAAACAAAAAATAAAGGCGAAGCAGACTACGAATATGAAATTTATGTGGATGATAAACTTGTATGGCACGGATTAAACCCGGAAAAAGTGTATGAAAAGATTGTAAAAGAAAACTCTAATAAAAAAGTAGCTGTTGCATGGAAATTAAAAGAGGGGATTTTGATTGCCTTCGTTTAAATATCAAGAAGGAAAAAGCTCTTTATTTGGAGTTATAAAGAGGCCACTCATATCATTAGAAGTTTACTCAACAAAATTAAATAGATGGGTAGCTTTTAAAGAAGTTTTAGCTGATACAGGAGCGGATATATGTTTGCTACCTAGATTTATGGGTAACCTATTATTAGACGACGTAACAATGGGAAGCTACAAAAAGATTAGAGGAGTTGTGCCAAATACTTTCCTTAATGGATTTATTCATAATTTAAAGATAAGAGTAGCAGATAAAGAATTTACTGCCCCTGTTTTTATCGCTGATTCAGAAGATGTTACTCCAATTTTAGGCAGAGTAAAAGCATTGGATTTATTTAAAGCACGCTTTGATGGAGATTATACCAATGTTGAAGAAAAATAAAAAATATGTTCCCATTATAAAATCGCTTTTAAAGTGGATTGTAATCATTATTTTGATAGGAGTGTTGTTTCAAATAGGTAGACAGATTTCACCCTGCCTTTTTGGGAAATAATCTATTCTATTTGTTCCATATTTTAATAGTTAATAATAATTAATATAAATAAGAAGGAAAAGAAATGGCAATCAAAGTCGGCATTAACGGTTACGGCACAATCGGCAAAAGGGTAGCTGATGCTGTCGCTATGCAGAAAGATATGAAATTAGTTGGAGTTACTGCGCACTCTTACAGCTTTAATACTGAGGTTGCAAGGCAGAAGGGCTATAAGATATTCACTGTCGGCGGCGATTCGGATTTAAAATTAAACGGCATAAAGCCCGACGGCGACATAGATAATTTGCTTGAGGAGGTTGATGTCATTGTTGATGCCACTCCGAAAAAAATAGGGAAGGAAAATATTGATAAATATTACAGGCAAAAAAAAGTCAAGGCAATTGTCCAGGGCGGGGAAAAGCACGAGACGGCAGGAACTTCTTTTGTCGCGCAATGCAATTATGATGGAGCTTTTAACAAGGATTACGCAAGGATTGTAAGCTGCAACACGACAGGATTATGCAGGACATTGCACGCTGTCGACAAGAAATACGGGATTTCAAGCGTTTATGCCACAATGATACGAAGGGGCGCAGACCCTGGAGATATCCACCACGGGCCCATAAACGCAATCGTGCCCGTATTGGAAATGCCAAGCCACCACGGCCCTGATGTCCAGACAGTACTTCCCAATATCGAGATATTCACGACTGCATTAAGCGTGCCTTCAACCTTGATGCACCTTCATGCCCTGACTGTCGACCTGAAGAAAAAGGCCACCGCCGGGGAAGTCACGGAACTGTTTAAAAATTCCACAAGAATAAGAATCGTTCGGAATGCGCAGCATTTGCGCTCGACTGCGGAAATCATGGAATTTGCAAGAGACTTAGGGAGGCTAAGGGGCGATATGCCAGAAATCTGCGTCTGGCAGGAAGGAATAGGCATAACCTCAAATTCTAGCAACAAGCTTCTGTATATGCAGGCTGTCCATCAGGAATCAGATGTGGTGCCTGAAAACATAGACTGCATAAGGGCGATGATGGGCTTTAAGGACGGCGAAAAGTCGATCGAGATAACCAACAGCAGCTTTGGGATAAGATAAATCATAAAAATCCGACCACTCTGGACTACGCTCCGCTTCGTCCAGAGTTTGC
>CAYWNO010000088.1:0-6917 GCA_964459665.1 uncultured Methanosarcinales archaeon | reverse complement strand
ATAAATAAACTGCATTTACTTTATAAATACAGGGGGTTATTCAAAGTCCTCTATATAGTGTTCGAAGTAAATAATTGAGCATATTAATCCAACACTATCTTGCGTCCGATATTATAATTAAAAAAATTTAGAACGAGTTCATTCATAATTATCACCAATAATCGGGAAAATTTTTAATCGTAAATCAGGATTTTTCCGTAAAAGTTAAGCATAATTAAAAAAATCCAAATAAAATTTGGATTTTTTTAATGTCAAGACTTTTTAGGCGTGGCTTGTTCTAAATGTTTTTGTAAAACAGGGAAGCTATTATGTTCATAACTTTAGGTTATTTGTTCAATGAACTTATCAGTTAGATAGCTTCTTCTATAAAACTTTTGGAGGTCAAAATGGGTAAAATAAGCCCGGTTGCGGCAAAATACATAGTTCATGCGAGCATAGATATTGAAGGAATAGTTGACAGGCCAGATGTAATAGGGGCGATATTCGGGCAAACCGAAGGTCTTTTGGGCGCGGATCTTGAGCTAAGAGAGCTTCAAAAATCCGGAAGGATAGGGAGAATCGAGGTCAATACAGAGACAAGGACGGGAAAAACCAAAGGCTCAATCATAATACCTTCTTCACTGGACAAGGCTGAAACATCAATAGTCGGGGCAGCCCTGGAAATAATACAAAGGATAGGCCCTTGCAATGCCAAAATTGATGTTATAGACATAGAAGATGTAAGGATAAGCAAAAGAAGCATGGTGATTGAGAGGGCAAAGGAGCTTCTCAAGAAAATGATGGAGAATACCATGCCTGATTCGCAGGAGCTTGCAGATGAGGTATCGGCATCCGTAAGGGTTATGGAGATTGTGGAGTACGGCAAGGACAGGCTGCCGGCAGGGCCTGCAATAGATGAAAGCGACGAAGTGGTAATAGTGGAAGGCAGAGCCGACGTGCTAAACCTTCTAAAGCACGGCTTTAAGAACGCGATTGCAATCAACGGAACTTCTGTTCCTGAAACAATAATCGAGCTGTGCCAGAAGAAAGTAGTCACTGTTTTTGTTGACGGGGATCGGGGAGGAAACCTCATAATCAAGGAATTGACATTGGTTGCTGACATTGATTTCGTAACAAAAGCTCCTGATGGAAAAGAAGTAGAGGAAATAACCAAAAAAGAAATACATAAAGCCCTAAGGAGCAGGATTTCAGGCGAGCAGGCAAAGCTTGAGCTTTCAAGAGAGCCTGAAAGGACATCAATGGAGCTTGTCAGGAGAAATCCGCAGCAATTCCAAAGGCCGATGCAAAGGCCTCCTTACCATCCGGCTCCAAACATTAAAAGGGTGCAGATTTCAAATGAAGAGAGGATCAAGTTCAAATCTATGCTTGAAGACCTGATCGGCACAAGGGGAGCCGAAATACTCGACAGCAGCCTTTCTGTTCTGGGGAAGGTGCCTGTAAGCGAAGTTCAGGCTGCATTGAAGGATATAAAAAACGCCCATGCGGTTGTGTTTGACGGCAGCATAGAAAGGGAAATTATAAAGGCTGCCGAAGACTCAAATGTTCGGTTTTTGATAGGAATGGATTCAAAAGTTAGGAATAATGAAACAAGAGTCAACATACTGACAGTAAATGAGCTATAAATAATCGAAAGCTTTGAAAAAAATGATCTTAAGCTATTTATTCCCTCAAATCAGGCTTTTCGTGAGGCTTTTTTTGCACGCTTCTAATTTATTTGCCATGCAAAAATTTTCTTTTATAAACTCGGATGAATAAACTCCGCTGAATCTGATGCGATTATTGACAAGGAATGCAGGAAAATTCCTGATTCCGATTTCTTTTGTGATATTATCGCCCGATGAATGCTTGTCTAATTTTACCTCCCTGAAAGCATTCAGGAATTCCTTGAGGTTGGCTTCTGCTTTAATGCCGGTATTATCGCCCGGAATTGCAAAAAAGTCCAGCTTGTTAGGGATGTTTTCCCGCTTAAAATAAAATGCCGAGCCGGATGCGTCCTCGCTTAAAACGTATTTTCCTTCTTTTTTGATGAAAATCTGCCGAAGATTATTGTAGTTTTCATTTTTTTCTATGCTATCATTCAGAATATAGGCGGGAAGCAGCCTCAAATCAAGCTTTTCTGCAAGAGCCTTCCCTTCATTTGTATTATAATCAACCTCTTTTAGCGTTATTTCGCCAAACATTCCCTCAAGGATATTCAAAACCCTTCCGGTATCGCAATTAAAGCAGTTATTTCTGTCATTTAATACTATGACCCCTATTTTAGGCGCGTCGTCATTAGTTTCGGGAATTTTAATCTCGTAAATCTTATTATTCATGGCATTTGACTTTTCCTGCTGGCTTGACGCATACCCTTTCAGGAAAGAATATGAAAAGAATGCTGCAATGACCAGTACAGTAAAAATAACAGCGTAACGTAAGAATTTTCCTTTATTTTTTTCCTCTTTTTCTTCCGATTTATATGGGATTGTCTGGACGGCAGGCTCTGCGGGATCTTTTGGCAGCCTTATCTCAACATTCGCGGATGAATTATGCCCATCATCGGCTTCGTCCTGAATTACGTTTAGCTTTATCCTCTCGCTTGGATCTTGTGCAGGCTGCTCTTTTTTTGATTTTTCCTTTTCTTCCTTTGAATCCTGTTTTGCAGTGTGCCCTTCTATATCCTTGAGCTTTTTCTCGATTCTTTCCTTGCCTTTTGCATACTCTTCCTTGCTTATGACTTCGGCATCAAAACTTTCCTTTAAGAAACCAAGCTCCTGCTCCAGCCTTTCCTTATGAGAATCCTCTTCCATAAAAATCCTTGAAAAGGCAGATTAGATTAATAAATAAATCTTTCTAATTAAAATGAAAATTTTTGCCACTAATAAGTTTCAACAAAATTTAATATAGAAAAAATCTTTCACTCAAATCGGAAGATTTTTACAGTTTTTTTAAGGTCAAAATGTACGACATTCTCATAGGAAGGAGCGAAGCTGACAAGGCAAAATACGGAATGCAGGGCTCGATACTGCTTGGCAAACACTATGTAAAAATGGGGCAGACTGTCTCTTTGTCAAATAAAGTTTATCTCGACGTTGCAAAATCCCATGTCGTGTTCATAGTGGGAAAGAGAGGCAGCGGCAAGAGCTACAGCATGGGAGTTATCGCCGAAGGAGTTTATGATTTGCCAGAGGAAATAAAAAAAAACATTTCTGTTGTGATGCTCGATACCATGGGCGTTTACTGGACGATGAAATACCCCAACCACAAAGACAAGGCCCTGCTAGAAGAATGGGAGCTTGAAACAAAGGGCATAAACGTGCAGATATTCACGCCGGTGGGATTTTATAACGAGTACAGGGAAAAAGGAATTCCTGCTGATTTTCCCTTTTCAATAAAAACCAGCGAGATAAATGCCGAAGAGTGGTGCATGATTTTCAATCTTTCAATAACAGAATCCGTAGGAATCCTGATTGAAAGAATCATCAACAGCCTAAAAGAGGAAGGCATCGATTATGACATAGAAGATATAGTAAAATCGGTAAGGGCAGACACAAGGTCCGAGAAAAGCGTGCAGGATGCCGTCGAAAACAGGTTTTTAGTTGCACAAAGGTGGGGGCTTTTTAGCAAGGAAGGCACATTAATTGAGGATTTGGTGCTTCCCGGGCAGATAAGCATACTTGACGTAAGCGTTTATGCAACAACCGGCGGCGCTGAAAATCTGAGAAGCCTTGTCATAGGGCTGGTTGCCCAAAAGCTGTTTGTGCAGAGAATGACTGCAAGAAAAGCGGAAGAGCAGGCTGCAATAAGCGAGGAAATCCATTTTTTTGAGGAGGAAAAGGAAGAAAAGAAAGAGCCGATGGTATGGCTCATTGTAGATGAGGCGCACGAATTCCTGCCGGATAGGGGAAAGACTCCTGCAACGGCACCATTGATTACTATTTTAAGGGAAGGAAGGCAGCCTGGAATATCGCTTGTTCTTGCCTCGCAGCAGCCAGGCAAGATACATAGTGATGTATTCACCCAGTCGGATATAGTGCTTGCCCACCGGATAACTGCAAATATTGATGTTCAGGCTTTGGGAAACATCATGCAAAGCTACATGCGAGAAGGCCTTGACAAGCAACTTAACCTGCTTCCCACGGAAGAAGGCGCTGCAATCGTATTCGACGACATAAATGAAAAGATCTATCCCATAAGGGTAAAGCCGAGGTATACATGGCACGGCGGCTCTGCCCCAACTGCCTTGCCCAAGGTAAAGAAGGTTTTTGAGTTCTGATGGATTAAAACCAGCGTTATTGAAAAGTTGAAGGTTGCCATCAAAATGTGAGCATTATAAACAGGAAAAATTTACAGCCAAAGGAAATTGCAATGGGAATTTGGCTTATCAACAAAAATTATCCAGATGCGAACGATGGCAACCCTTGCGAAGCGAGGACTTTTCAATAACGCCTAAAAACCATAACTATTATAAATAAATTAGAATAACTGCATATATCGGGGGTTTTAAAATGAGACTTACTTTGGCAGAGCCTAGCTACTTGAAGGAGAGCATATCCATAATTTCTGACTTAGTCAATGAGGCAAGGTTTAGGATAAACCAGAATGCAATAGAGCTTGTGGCAATGGACCCGGCAAATGTCGCAATGGTCGTATTCAAGCTTTTAAGCAGCGCGTTTACGGAATATGATGTGAAAAAAGACATAGAAATTGCAATTAACCTAAGCAACCTAAAGCAGGTATTGAGAAGAACTTCCCAAAAAGATATGCTAACCCTTGAGCTGGATGCGGACAACAGGCTTAAGATACAGCTAAAGAGCTCTACGACAAGAACATTCAACCTGCCTATAATAGAACTGGAAGATAAAGAGCAGAAAGTTCCTGACTTGAAGTTTCCTGTAACTATAAAGACGTCTTCTAGCATACTAAACGAGGCAATCGCGGATGTTGACGTAGTGGGAGAGAGTGTAGCATTAATCGCAGAGCCAAAGAAATTTACACTGCATGCAGAGGGCGATTTGAACCAAGCAAAGATAGAAATCAAGGAAGATGAAAATACCAAGATAATCACGAGCAGCGACGAGAAAATAAGGGCAAAATACAGCATAGAATACCTCAAAAAGATGATAAACGGCTCGAAAATCAGCGACGAGGTTTTGATACAATTCAACAAGGACTATCCTTTGAAGCTCGAGTACAAGACCGTTGACAAGGTCCTGCTGAGTTTTATTCTTGCTCCAAGAGTGGAGAACGATTAATTATCAAAAAAATTTCTTTTGAGAATATTTTTTTGATAATTTAATGGATATAATATCCAAGTGATGGAAAAATGGCAGAATGGACACAGAAACAAAGCACTGACTTTACGGAACTTTATAAACAATTAGCGAAACTTCCAAATTACGAGAAAATAAAAGATAGCGTCGATAGCCAGCTTTTCCCACGTGACGAACCTTTAGAATATAAAGAAGCCGAGAGCAAGCTATTAAGTTTAATTTCAGAGCATAGAGGCAAGGGCGGCCTTGAGGAAAAAGTCAATGGAGCGCCGCCTCCTAAAAAAGCTAAAAATAGTTCGTGGCTTGCGCCTGTAACTGCCGCTGCCGTTGCCTTGATGATGATGTATGCCGGCTTGCCGCCCGTATATTAAAAAATATTTTTCCCAAGAAAAATATTTTTTTTAGATAATTTTATAAATAAAATCTTAAACCGATGAATTTTCCCGCCGCATACGGCGTCTGGAAAATCAGGTCGGTTTTTATGGAAAAAAATTTGCATGATTTCTTGGTTGGCTGGACTGTCGATTTTGTCAAAAATAATGATGCAATTTCAAAAAAAATAGAGAAAATAGAAAGAGGAAAAGGCGGATTTGATTTACATGTCAAATACAAGGATAAGGAGCAATATTTTATAATCCTGCCGAAGATTGAAGGTATTGGCGCAATAATGGAAAAAATAAACATCGACGCTTATTTTTCCATAGTGACATTAAATTCAAAAGAAAACCTTGATGCTGTATTAAAAGACTGGAAATGCCTTTGCGGATTTAAGTTCCTGAGCATAATATTCATAAATCCTTTTTCAGAAGACGACAAAAAATGGGCAATATCCCCCTACATCCACGATAGGGTATGCGATGAATCCTCTTTAGGGCTGGGATTGAAGGCGATGTTTGAAACCGTGGATGCAATTGAAGAGCGGCAGTTGGCTGCAAGGCTTACAGGCTAAACAATATTACCTGCCCTGCGAATCCGGAAAATATGGGTATCAGAAGATTGTCATCAAGCTCGTCCGCCAATGTTTCTACAATCGTTGCAGTAAATGCCATGCCGAGTATCAAATAAATTGCCCCTGGAAAATCACGCAATATGATGAACCCAGCAATCAAGTTTGTCACCAATTCGCCTGAAAATCCCGCCCAGGTCTTGTTCCTGTAAATTAAAGTAGTTCCGTATTTCTTCCCAATCAGTGCAGCAACCATATCGCCGAAAGTCGTCATAAGCAGGGCAGCCAATGCCACTTTGGGGTTAAAGACCGCAAGCGAGATTATTGTCGAAGAAAGAAAATAAACAACGCCGTACATCCTGTTCTGCTCTTTTGGCCTTATGAATTGCGAGAAGAAAGGCATTTTCCATTCAAGCTCGAGCCTGAAATACTCGAGTATCAAAAATATTATCAGCAGCCCCACCAGAAAAAGAAGGGCTGCCTGCTTTGCAATATCTTGCGTATAGCCGGCGGCTGCAAGGCTGTCTTGTATCAGAAAGTATGCCCCGATAACAAAGAGTATTGTTATGTGGATTATCTTCCTGCCTATTTCATGAAAAAATCCCCACGCCATATCAATCAATTTTCAGCTTGGGATATAAATAAGTTTCGAATGATTTTATCATCTGTAGTATACGGAAATTATTGCACCCCTATTTCTGCAAATATCAGGATTATCT
>CAYWNO010000087.1:0-6920 GCA_964459665.1 uncultured Methanosarcinales archaeon | reverse complement strand
TGGCAATATAGAATTAGCTTAACTGTTTGTCTATTTTAGGGGGTCAGTCCAATTGGCTAACTAACAATCATATGGAAAAAGAAGAAAAACTTAGTGATAAAATAATAAAAGATTTAAGATTCTTATTTAAATATAAAGACTCCATAATATTTAAAAATGAAATATTTATCAATGAAGAAAGTTTTTTAGACTGTATAAATCTATCTAAAGAATCTTTTAAGTCACATAACAAAAAATTCCTAAAAAAATTAGTCGAGCTCACAGATATAAATTTGGAAGAATTAAAAAAAGAGTTAGGAATATCCAACTATTATAATATTTTGCTTTTTCTTTATGATGTTAATTCAGCTTTAATAAATTTAATGGGCAAAAATAGTGCATCTAAAAATTATATAACTAAATTAATAAAACATAAGAAAAAGGATGCATTATTTTCCAAATTAAATAAATTCAAAATTAATGAAATGCTAAGTTTATTTTCTGAGATTGTGTGCACATCGAATTTAATGGCTGGTAGGAATCAGTTTATTGTATCAGGTGATAAATATAAATTCCAATATAAGAAAAATGGGCCATTTGATTTAATTTTAAATTCAAAAAATAGGTATTTTTACTTTGATGTAAAAAGATTGCAAATTGAAAAACCACTTACAGAGTTTAATGAAGAAATAATCGAAAAAAAGATTAAAGATAAAATTGAAAATGTATGTAAGAAAGGGATCCACATAGACAGGCCATTATTTCTTATTATAGACTGTAGTGAAATTTCGGTGTTGGAAAAATTATATGAGAACTCAAATGAAAACAAGCAGTATGAAGTAATATGGACGTTGGATAAAATATATCATCTAATAAAAAATTTCTTTGAAAAGAATTTAGATATAATGCCCGAATTAAAAAAAATTGGCGGTGTAGGAATTTTTGCTTGGTCGATTTGTATTAGGAGAGATAAACCTAACTTAATTTTAATTTTTAGACATTTTCCATACACCAATCTATCATCAAAATATAATCTTGAAAATCAATTGTTATTAGAAATTAATAATATTCTTTACTCAGAATTACAAAAAGAGCACACTAAAATTTTTCCTAAAACATCCAATTTTGAACTTTTAGGCGAGGAAAGATTCTAGCGTCTTACATTTATTGACTAAAATGTTCATAAACACATCCACTACACTTATTCTCACAAAGCCCATATTTAACCAAAGTCATTTTCCTCGGCGGCTTCATAACTTTAGTCTCGCACGTTCCATTCCTGAAATGCTTGTTGACATAAAACGCAGTAATTCTTGGATTGTAGTCTGACCATGCAGTGTATTTGTCAATCAATTCAAGGATTTCTTCCCTGTTCAAATTTAATGTATATTTCAGGAATTTTACAAGAAACTGTCTTGCGTACCATGTTGCATTCTCATCCCGAAGCATGTTCCAATAGCATCTACAATTTTTTACAAGCTGGTAAGCCCTATCGCCCTCTGGAATGCTGCCTGCGAATTCTATAATGCGCCTGTCAGATTGAAGGCCAATCCCCGTCGTTACACCCAAATCCTTATCTGATATGGCTTTTGATATTTTACTATCTTCAAAAACATCTAAATTTGCTCTTTTTGCATCAATGAGCAGTTTCTGCGAAATAACAAATGACCTATATCTTTCAGGATACTCAACCGATTTATAATCCTCGCAAAAAGGATATTCTTTTGCACTAAAAAACTCATCAACGGAAATATAGGTCGCATAATTAAGGTAATCTACTTCTCCCTTGAAGTCTTTCTTTAACTTATTCCAGCTTCCAAACTCTGAAATCTTCCTGTCTGATGAGAGTATTGTATCTCTATCCAGCCCAAAAACAAGCTCGCTGGCATTCTTTGTGTTCCGCAGCCTCGACCTGAATATGATGTATCTTGTAACAACCATCCACTCTTCCATGCTCTTTAGCCCTTCAGCAAAGAATATGACGTGCAATCCGGTTCCTGAAATTCTTATGAAAATGCAGTCTTTTGGAATGTACCTTAACAACACAAAAAGCAATTTTTTTGCAGCCCGTTTCAATCTTGGAAAATAATCATTCATTATCTCTTTTGTCACAACTAAGATTTTGCGTCCATCATCTGCGTATGGGCTCCATTCGACATCAAAGAAGAATTCCTGAACATTGCAGGAGTTATCATTCAAATTCAGCCTGTACCTTCCCTATATTGGCTGGATCGTTATGTCATTTGCGCCAACAATATTAGATTTTCCTTTGCTATAGTCATACCATCCAGTCTTTAGATTAAGAAATATCTTTCTTGTTACCTTAAAGTCCTGCTCCATCTTTTCTAACAATCCAATTTGGCTCTGCATTGTCGTACCACTCCCAACGAAAGTATCAAATATCAATAAAATCAAATTTATGTCAATGAAATCATCTTTTTTATTGCAATCTTTCGCCTTGCCATTTTAGTGAAAGCATGGCCGCAATTATTGCAATATCTCTCATCAATCCCAATGAAATGATTGCATTCATCACAAGCCTTAACTAGCTTCAACCCACAATTTGAGCAAAATCTGCTGCCAGATTTGTTCTGGCTTTGGCATCCGCATACGACGATGCCAAACCGGACATTATCGTAAATATCGCTGTTGTATCTTTTTACATTTGATGAAATGGCAAAAAGCGAATAAAGGTAAACTGCTGCATTAACGAACGGAACCCAAAGGAACGGAAACAGAACCAAGCCTTTCTTCCACTTTCCAATGTAAATGAAGCAAAGGGGACCTGTAAATAATGGAAGCAAAAATCCGATAAACCTGCTTTTTCTTTTTGGCATAACATGATCTTTGTCATTTTCATATTAAAAAGCATCTTTTCTGGTCACAACTTTTTCCATGTAGGTTGCCGGCTTTATGTCCGTTATAGTTATCTTGTGCATCAGCCACTTCTTGTTTTCTGACAGTGTTATTGATGTCTCAATTATAGGCTGGTTGTTTAGCTGCTCAATCCTTGTTTCGCTTAGCTTCTTCATTGTGTTCCTCCTGCTTTTTGGAGCCTAAAATAATATAGAGGACTTTGAATAACTCCCTGTATTTATAAAGTAAATGCAGTTTATTTATAAATGGAATAGGGTTATTCAAAACTCTCTATAATGGAAGGTATCTATTATGCGAGCGGTTTTAGGCTCCAAAACCGCTATTTTGCCTAAAGCCTCTCGACGATATTTATCTTTTGGAGCCTAAAAATCAGGCTCCAAAAGCTCTCGTCTATAATCATTTTTTGAAATAGCTCCTAATCTGCCTGCAAACATTCTTTCTTGTGAATGTTTTTCCCATCTTGCAATAGCTATAAGCCAAATCTGAATGGGTAACAACGAAAAACCAATCATCATAATTCTTGTTCAAGCCTTTTATTTTTTCATCCAGCCTTGGCCTGTCTTTGAGCAAAACGCCCGTTTCAATTTCTATTGCAATTCTCTTTTTGCCGGAAAGAAACACCACATCCGGATTGTTAGTATCATACGTCTTGACATTTTTAGTGAATTGCAGAATATATTCTTGAATTGATCTCACAAGAAAGAAATGCCCATTGCTCTCCTTAATGATTGGTTTTAAGAGATAATATTCCTGCCTTCCGCCACCTAAAGGAACATGGGAACTCAATACATAGCCCTTGCCCAGCAGGAATTTTATCTCATCTTCGCTTAGATTTCTCTTTGCATAAAATCCTTTATCTTCATCAACTTTAATGACAACTTTTTGTGTTTGCTCTTCTTCCTTTGCATCATCAATTCTTAGAAGCTCATCCGGATTCGTCGTGATAAGATGATGCTCCTCTTTTGAGGCTATGCTTCTTATCTCAGTATGCTCATTCTCCATGAGCAGTATTCCTTCTCCGACATTTGCAGTCAATAATTTTTCTTTTTCAGATTCGCTTAAATTAAAGGTCTTGACAAGATTCTCAATGACGGCAGCTTCCTGCCTCATCAATAATTTGTAGGAAGAATTTTGGAGTATGGCGTTAGCTGCCCTGCTACTAAGCAAATCCCCAACATCCTGCGTAATAAGCAACAGCCCTAAATTAAACTTTCTGGAAGTTTTTACAATTTCCAATATATATTGCGAATCCTCTGCCCTGCTTAAAAGAGACCATGCTTCATCTATGACCAATAGTTTTCTTTGAAAATCCTTGCGCATCTTCATATAAACAAAGTCCAGTATGAGAAACATATTCACCGGCTTTGCCTGCCTTGGCATATCGCCGATTATGAATCCGACAAGCTGATTGTCAAAGTTAAGGTTTGTCTGCTTGTTAAAAAAAGAAAAAACTCCGTCAACGAACATAGAAAGCCTGTTGATTAAAGATCTGTAAGTCTCTTTCTCTATTATTGTTGCTTTCTTGGACATCCTCTCCAATTCATTAAGCAAATCTTCAAGGATTGGCGGCTCATTTTTCCATGTCTTTGGATCATTTGTTATTCCTTTTTTCTCATAAGCTAATGTTAAGCACTTATCCAAAACTGCCTTTTGTATTTCAGAAACATTGCCAAGCATAATCGGGAACAAGTCCATCAAAGACAGCCTTTTTTCAGCATAGTCATGGCCCAGCAAGTCAAGCGGGTTAATCACTGTTTTGGAGCTTCTTGAGAAATTGACAATCTGGCCCTCAAAAGTTTGTATATTTTGGCTCAATGCTTGCGCTTATTGTTTCTCCTTCATCATAAAGCAGCTTGTCTGTTTTAAGATTTATTTCAGTCTCATTATATTCCAAGCTGCATATTTGTTCCCAAGAATTAAAATGATCAGAAAATTTAATCTTGCAACTGCTGGGTGTTGGGACATAAAATTTGTAAGTATCATTAGAGCGCTGAAGATTAAGGTTCTTTGATTGCATGGATGTGAAATTAGAGGCTCTTAATGTAAGGACATCGTATGGCGCAAAGCTCATGTTTATATCGTAATAAAAGTTGTTTTGGGCCAAAGAAGAATTGTCGAGCGTCAATTGGAATGAGCCAAAGTTCGAGATATTCAAGATTCCAATTGTAGTGCTGCGATAATTGTCAACTGCCTCGATATTCGGTTTTATGATGGGTAAATCCTGATATGCCTGCTTTGAATCTTCCAATCTCAAATGGTCGGTTCTTGTTTCTGTGTTGTCGTACTTGCACTCTTCGCAGTATCTTATGCAGCGATTATATTCGTCCATCATGCAGCACCATCTATGGATATGATAATGTACTGCATCAATGGCGTAATTAATGTCCAGAACTGCCTTAAAGCTCAATTGCCCAGATCCTTGAAAGTCAGTTAGAACTGATGAGCCAATCTTTTGGTCATTTAAGAATAAGTTAAGATTTGCGTCATTATTCCTCTGACTATACTCCGTTCTGCAATCCCCGCCGCTGGTTCCTGAAGGCATTTCAACCCGGTAATTGTATGCGCTCATTATCTTGCCATTACCGGAACTTAGCAATCTGTCATTTAAAACAACTGATGGTATTATAGCAATTATCCTTAGCCATGCGTCCTTGATATTGCCGCTGCCTTGGGCTGCAACTCCGTCAGGGGCGTTATCAAAAATTATTTTCTTATTCCAATCATAAACGTAAGTATGGTTTGGATAATTATTGTTCTGATAAGCTAAGCTTGCAATCAGGGACTGCTTTAGGCTGTCGTCTGCCGTGCTATGGACTATCTCATCGCAAATTGCCTTATCCTGCTGCGGCAATGAATTGCAGTTAAAGCCAAAGGCCAAGGGAAATGATAGCAGCACCACTGCTATAATTGCCGCTTTCATCCTATGAGCATGTTTACAACGAAAGGGGCAGCCCATATGACAGTAAGTCCAATGAAAACATACGCAGCCATGTTCTTGCTTGTATCTCTCTTCTTGATGTCATTGCCCGAGAACATGTAATTGATTCCTGCAAAAAGCAGGGCTATTACTGCAACCAGCGAAGTTGCATACTTGATAAGATTGTATATCTTTGCAACGGGCGTTAGAATCTGGTCGAACTTGGCTTTGTCTGCATCGCTTATCGGGGTATCGAGGCTTGCAGCAGCGTTTGCAGTTCCGACAATGTTAAGCAAAGGAACCGATAAAATCAGCAAATAGCCCAGAACCCTCATCCATCCAAAATTGTTTTTGTTTTTCATTTTTTTACCTTTTAAGATTTTTTTAAGTTTATTCTTTATTTTGCTCTGCCTGTTTCTTTGGAACTTTTATCACCACATCAAAGTCCATCGGCTTTACGATGGTCTTTTTGATTATAGAGAACTTTGAATAACCCTCTGAAAATAACAATTTATTATTTGCGCATCGTCGAGACTGAAAATCAAAACAATTCAAAAAATGGGGTTTTTCAAAGTCCTCTATAGTGACATGCTTCCTGATAGTTTCCTCTATCTCGTACATCCCCATTTTTCAGCAACTCCTTACCTTCTGAACTCAGGCTTTCTCCAGAACCTTCTGGTAGTATTTTATGGGCTTGATTGATGTAATGGTTGTCCTGTGGATCACCCATTTGCCATCATCACTTTTGCCCACATTTGTTTCAATTATTGGCATTTTGTTAAGCTGCTCAATTTTTGTCTGCGTTAATTCTTCCGGCATAGTTATCCTCCTCCAAATTTTTATAAAAAAATAGAATGACTTCAAGTTTAAATAAAGTGGTTCAGAAAAATGTCAAAAAGTACAGAAAACTGTACCAACTTTTAAATATAAAAATTCATTACAATTAGACTATGGAACTTGTAAGCTATCGGGAATTAAAAAAGGAAGCTTATTTGATGGCAATCAAGCAGCTTGAGGAGGAGTATTCAAATGATTTGGGGATCTTGAATAAATTAAAGGAATGCAAAGCCAAATATATTTAAATATACACAGATATAGTTAATGTGAATAATATTCGAACATTTTGACCTTAAAATCAGGATTATTT
>CAYWNO010000086.1:0-6941 GCA_964459665.1 uncultured Methanosarcinales archaeon | reverse complement strand
GAAAGCCAATGATGTACAATCGCAAAGGAACAAGGGAAGTTTATGTTTCGCCTTATAGGCTTTCCTACATGTATTCAAAAGAAGAAAACAAAATAATACTTCTTGATTTGTATCATAAAGATGAACAATAAAGCCATTAATTTTCCGCTTAATTGACTTATCATCGTTAAAAGCGTAAAGCTTTGTATAGTGTTGGAAGTAGATAATTGAGCATATATCAAGAGGACGCAACAAATTTCAATCAATTATTTGCGTCCGATATTATAGACGCATATAAGTTGAAAAACCGCTTGAAAAGCGAATTTTTCAAAATTCGAATGAAAACGGCAATCATAGCATCCTCCAAAGACCCTGCGGGCGCAAATATCAGGAACAATCTAATCAGGCTGTTTGAATTTAAAAATACCGGCGAAAAATTCTGCGAAAACGAGATTTTTCAGTATAAAACTAAAAATAATCAGGCAGTAAACCTTTACCTCACTAATGAAGACTTGATTTTTGCGGAAAGCATTGATGAAAAGATTGACGCAGACATTCTTGTTTTCGCTTCAAAGCACCGCTCAAAAGAGAACACGCCTGCATTTACAGTCCACGCGATAGGAAACTTCGGCAGTGCGGATTTCGGAGGCAAGGAAAAAACATTATGCCCTTCTTTGGCTTTTTTGTTAAAGCACCTGTTCATAGAGCTAAATAAAAATTTTCTTCTTTTTTCAAAAGAAGAAAATTTTCAGGCAACAATGGAAGCAACGCACCACGGCCCTTATGTTAAAAAGCCTGCTGTTTTTGTGGAGATAGGAAGCACGGATAATGAATGGAGTGATGCCCAAAACGGTGAAATAATTGCCAAAACAATAATGAGCTCAATTGAGAAGTTTTTGGCTTGTGAGTATGGAAATAGCTGCTCTTGCGCCCTTCTTATCGGAGGCGGGCATTATGCTCCTGCTGCAAACAAGGCAATGCTCGGCACAAATTATGCCATAGGCCATATCTGCCCCAAGCACATGCTAGAGCATCTTACCGAAGAAATCTTAATCCAGTCTATTAATAGTATAATCCCGAAGCCAGATACCGTGTTGCTGGATTGGAAAGGCCTTGGGCAATACAAGCAAAAGACAGTTGCTTTGCTTGACAGCTTAAGCATCAGGCATGAGAGGGTTTAATATAACTTTAAAAAAACCACAGATTTAAATATAAATTAAAAACTACCTTTTGAAAAGGAGGTGTTGTTTTGATATCTCATAAAAAATACATGGACTTAACTATCAGGCTTGCCGAGAAAGGCAAGGGCATAACAAGCCCGAATCCAATGGTTGGGTGTATAATAGTAAAGCGCGGAAGGATTGTCGGGAAGGGCTTTCATAAAAAGACAGGCACGGAGCATGCCGAGATTCTTGCAATAAATGAAGCCGGCAAAAAGGCAGTTAATTCTACAATGTATGTGAATTTGGAGCCGTGCTCGCACTGGGGTAAAACGCCGCCCTGCACGGAAAAAATCGTTGAAGCGGGCGTAAGGGAAGTCATAATCGCAATGAAGGACCCGAACCCTTTGGTTGAAGGTTTTAGGGAGCTTAAATTCAGGGGCATAAAGACAAAAATAGGGATTCTTGAAAAAGAGGCAAAAAAACTAAACGAGGGATACAGCAAGTACATGAAGACAAAAAGGCCTTTTGTGATTATGAAGGTTGCGATGAGCATCGATGGAAAAATAGCGACCTCAACCGGAGACTCGAAATACATAACAAGCAAGGAAGCAAGAACCTACGTTCACAAGCTAAGGGCGGAAATTGACGCAGTAATGGTCGGATTGAACACCGTCCTTCGCGACAATCCGGAACTTACGCCCAGGCTTGTTAGCGGAAAAGATCCAATGAAGATTGTAGTTGACAGCAGGCTTAAAATTCCTAAGGGCTGCAATTTAATGAAGGACCCCTCGAAGCTGATAATCGCAACTACCGGCAGCGCCTCAAAAAATGAGATAAAAAAGCTTCAGCAGATGGGCGTTAACGTCGTAGTCACGAAATCCGTAAACGGCATGGTTGATTTGCATGACCTGATAAAGCAGCTTGGAAAGCACGAGATAACAAGCGTGATGATTGAAGGCGGCTCTAGCCTTAACAGCTCTGCGATAAAAGCAGGCATAGTCGACAAAATACTGATTTTTACAGCCCCTAAAATAATCGGAAACGGCGTCGGCGCAATAGGGAATCTTGGAATTACAAAGATAGGCAAGGCGATAAAGCTAAAGAATCCTATGACAAGAAAAATAGGAAATGATTTGCTGATTGAAGGAAATATCGTAGTATAGAGAACTTTAACAAATTAAAATGGCTCTATCAAAAATCAAAGACGCAGTCAATGACTTCAAGAAAGGCAAATTTCTAATTGTCATTGATGATAAAGACAGGGAAAATGAAGCTGACTTGATCCTTTCTGCCAGAAAAGCAACGCCGCAAAAAATCAATTTTATGATTAAGAATGCAAGAGGATTGGTTTGCGTACCCATATCTGCACAGAGGCTGGATGAATTAAGAATCCCATTAGTAACGCAAAACAATACGGAGTTTACAAAATGCGCGTTTACCATTCCCGTGGACGCAAAAAAAGGCACAACGACAGGCATTTCGGCATTCGATCGGGCAAAGACAATAAAGGCATTGACTGATGTAAAGACAAAGCCCAATGATTTGGCAATGCCAGGCCATATATTTCCCTTAAGAGCGGAAGATGGCGGCTTAAGAAAGCGTGCAGGCCACACGGAAGCTGCGATTGAGCTGACAAGGCTTGCGAAGCATTATCCTGCTGCAGTTATCTGCGAGATTATAGGGAAAAACGGAAAAATGGCGAAAATGCCGGAATTAAGCAGATTCGCTAAAAGGCATAATCTGAAGATGATACGGATAAAGGATTTATTATAGCCCAAGCCTTTCATCAATTTCTTTTGCGACTTCTTTGAGGTCTTCGCAGGCTCTTTTAATGTCCTTCTCGACTTCTTCAATAAGCGAGCTTAGGCTTTCGACCCTTAAAATGTACCTGTTGCCTTCGTGTATGACGAATCCCGACTCTATAAGCTTGTTTATATGGTGGATGATAGTACCTCTTGTAAGCGAAAGCCTTAAAGCTAAATCATCGCTTGTGAGCGTTTGCTTGGCTTTTGCGGACTTCAAAAGCTCTATAAAAACCCTAAAGCAGCTCTTATCCTTATCTCTAAGGTTGAATAATCCTAAAGAAGAGCCGAACCATTGAAGCTCCTGATTTACAGTTTGCTCTCTTGGCTTTCTTATGTTTACTATTGTTATTCTCTGCCTTATGTGTATCATAACGCGCCTTGAAAAATTCGCTCTTTAGGCGAACTTTTCAACATCAAATTAGTGTGATGTTGCAAAAATACCGCTTAAGCGGTATTTTTGCACTGTCCTTATATTTAAAGTTTTGCCGAAAGATTTATATATTAGTTGAGATTACCACCATTCTGTTGACTTTAGGTCAACTATTACAATATGAAGATGGAATTGTCAAAGAGAAGTTTGAAAGATTGAAATATACTCACACACAGAATTTATTAGGTATTGCTATGTGTTCGTAATAGTCAACAACAAATCATACATGACACCTAATTACTTTGTTGGTTGACTATAAAATAAATCACTTAAAAATTTTGATTTTTCTTATGAAAAATCAAAATTTTTCATTTTGAAAAATGGAACAAGCAAAAAAGGAAAATAAAAAAACTGAAGAGATAAAAATAAACGGAAAAAGCCAGCAGCAAAAAAATGGCAATTTTGAAGATATTATTTCTGAAGTAACACAATTACTTATACCGCATGCTCAACCTCATGCTCAAAAAAAAGAGGATTTTGGTAAAATATTAGACGAAATCACTAAAAACAGGTTTCCTAAACTACAACAGTTTTATAATGAAGAAAAACAAAAAAACATAGACTTAACAGACTCCTTGAAAAGATCGCAGGCGGAATTTGAAAACTACAAGAAATGGAATGCAAAGGAAAAAAACGAATTTGCAAGCTACGCCCATGCTGACATGATTTCAAAGATTCTGCCCGTGCTTGACAGCTTCGAAATAGCGTTGAAAAACACAAATGAAAAGGAAAGGTTCATAGAGGGCATGAAGATGATTTATGCCCAGCTTCATTCGGCGCTTGAAGCGCAGGGCCTAAGTCACATAAAGTCAGAAGGGGAGAAATTTGACCCTTACAGGCACGAGGTTTTGATGAAAGAGGATTCAGAAAAGCCTGAAGGAACAATACTTGAAGAGTTCCAGAAAGGCTACATGCTAAATGACAAGGTCTTAAGGTTCAGCAAAGTCAAGGTAAGTGGAAAATAAGTCAAGGTAAGTGGAAAATAAGTATAGAAAAACAAAAAGCAAAAAATTTCGACATAAAGTTGAAATTTTTTTGGAGGAAAGTCAAAATGGCAAAGGAAAAAATTATAGGAATTGATTTGGGAACTAGCAACAGCGCAGCTTCTGCGCTTCAGGCAGGAAAGCCTACGATAATACCGAGCGCGGAAGGCACGACAGCTTACGGAAAGGCATTCCCGAGCGTGGTTGCATTTACAAAAGACGGGCAGGTGCTTGTAGGGGAGCCGGCGAGAAGGCAGGCGGTAAGCAACCCTGAAAAGACCATAATGGCCGCAAAGCGAAAGATGGGCACCAATTTCAAATATTCAATTGACGGCAAGGAATATACGCCCCAGCAGATTTCGGCTTCCATACTTCAAAAAATAAAGAAAGACGCCGAGGAATTTCTCGGCGAGAAAATAAGCAAGGCAGTCATCACGGTTCCCGCCTATTTTGACGACAACCAAAGGCAGGCAACGAAAGATGCAGGCGAGATTGCAGGGCTAGAAGTCGTAAGGATTGTAAACGAGCCGACGGCAGCCTCGATGGCATATGGGCTTGACAAGCAGGACAAGGAATTAAAAATTCTTGTTTTTGACCTTGGCGGCGGAACTTTGGATGTAACCTTAATGGAATTCGGCGGCGGCGTTTTTCAGGTATTGTCAACTTCAGGGGACACCCAGCTTGGCGGAACGGACATGGACCAGGCTTTGATTGACTATATTGCTTCTGAATTCAAAAAAACAGAAGGCATTGAGATGGCAAAAGACAAGACGGCAATGCAGCGTATAAGGGAAGCTGCAGAAAAAGCTAAGATTGAGCTTTCAACTGTTTTTGAGACGGACATAAACCTGCCGTTCATAACTGCGACAAGCGATGGGCCAAAGCACTTGTCAATGAAGCTTACAAGGGCAAAGCTTGAGCAATTAATTGAGCCTATAATAAAAAGGTGCAGGCACCCCCTTGAGCAGGCAATAAAGGACGCAAAGCTTTCTACAAATGAAATTGCAAAGATAATCATGGTAGGCGGCCCTACAAGAATGCCGGTTGTCAGAAAATTCGTCGAGGATTTTGTTGGCAAGCAGGCTGAAAGGGGCGTTGACCCGATGGAATGTGTAGCCATGGGAGCTGCAGTGCAGGCAGGAGTTCTTGCAGGAGAAGTAAAAGACATATTGCTGCTTGATGTAACCCCGTTAAGCCTTGGAATCGAAACTTTAGGAGGGGTATTTACAAAGCTGATTGAAAGGAACGCGACAATTCCTACAAAGAAAAGCCAGACTTTCAGCACCGCGGCAGACAGCCAGACGGCAGTTACCATAAGGGTGGGCCAGGGTGAAAGGCCGATGTTTAGCGACAACAAGCTGCTCGGGCAGTTTGACCTTATAGGCATACCTCCGGCTCCAAGAGGAATTCCGCAGATTGAAGTCGGCTTTGACATTGACGCAAACGGCATTCTTCACGTAAATGCAAAAGACCTTGGCACCGGAAAAGAGCAGAGCGTAAGGATAACCGCATCGCAAAAGCTAAGCGAGGATGAAATCAAGAGGATGAAAAAAGACGCTGAGCAGTTTGCGGAAACCGACAAGAGAAAGAAAGAAGAAATTGAAGCAATCAACCAAGCAGACAATCTTGTCTACACAACTGAAGGACTGTTCAAGGACTTTGAGGGAAAAGTTTCCGGCAAGGAGATTGAGGAAGTAAAAGGCAGGATTATGGAGCTAAAAGAACTTCTAAAGCCCGCTGAAAAAGATGTTGCCTCAATCAAAAAGAAGATGGATGAAATCAACGAGATGGTCCAGAAACTCTCAACCGAGCTTTACCAGAAAGCAGCCCAGCAGCACCAAGAGGCGCATGGAAAATCTGATGGTGCGCAACAATCCCAAGAGCAAGCTGATGAAGGCGAGGGCGAATCAAAAGCTGAAAATTCGCATACAAACGGCGAGAATGTTGTGGACGCAGATTATGAAGTAAAGGACGAGGGGAAGAAAAAGGGCGGGAAGAAGAAGTAAATTTATCAAAAATTTGAGGTGACTAAAATGCCCAAAAAACTAAAATCTTTCAGAAAACTTTATATTGGAGTAATGCTTTTATAAATAATTAAATAATTTGACAGCACAATAAAAATGGAAAGAATATCAACTAATCAGAAGATAATGCACGGAAAGCCCGTAATAAAAGGCACTAGGATTCCTGTAGATGTCATTCTTGGAAGCTTAGTTGGCGGGATGAGCTATGAAGAAATAGAAAACGAGTACGGTGTTAAAAGGGCAGACATAATCGCTTCCATAGAGTATGCTGCAAAATTTGTCATGGGTGAAGAAGTAAAGCCATTGAAGATAAAGATATGAACTTTCTAATAGATGCGGATTCACCGTACTCTTTAATAGCAATTTTCAATAAACACGGCTATAAAGCGGTTCAGGCGAGGCAAGTTTTAGGCTCTGCCACAGACGAGGAAATTTATAATTATGCCCAAGATAAGGGTTACATTATTGTTACAAGAGATTTAGGGTTTGCAGAAATGTTCCTAAAGAAAAAAGGAGTTGGATTAATCTTGACAAGATTGCCTTATTATTTTACAGTT
>CAYWNO010000085.1:0-6988 GCA_964459665.1 uncultured Methanosarcinales archaeon | reverse complement strand
TAAAAAATCAGAAGAAATTTTTATAAAGATGAGGATATTCAAAGTCCTCTATATAAATTTTGCGTTTTAGGACAACATTAATAAAATCAAAATTATGCCACTTCTCTATGTATCACCTAAAAACCATTCCGCAAGACTTCATTGTAAAAGAGATAAGCAATGCAAATCTCCATGATAAAGGCAGGCATCGCGGGCAGTATGCTTATTTTACTCTAAGAAAAATTAATTGCACGACAATTGACGCGCTTCAAATTTTGTCAAAAAGATTCAAGGTTCCCTTAAAAAATATCGGCTTTGCCGGAAACAAGGACAAGAATGCAGTAACTGAGCAGAAAATATCCATAAAATCCGTTAAAAAATTCACTTCAAAAGCGAATTTTTTAAGCTCTCCGATAAAGCTTGAATATCTAGGAAACGGCAAAGAGCCGATTTCATTGGGGGATTTGGAAGGCAATGAATTCACGATAACGGTAAGAAACCTTGAGGGAAGTGAAGTTAAAAATTTCCAGTCATTAGAGCCAAAAAAAATCCGCATTGTGAATTTTTTTGGTCCCCAAAGGTTCAGCAAAAACAACAATCTGGTTGGAAAGCACATAATCAAAAAAGACTTTAAAAAAGCGGCTGGGCTGATTCTGGAAAATAAAGGAGCCGTCGAAAATAAGATTAATGATTATCTTGCAAAAAATAAAAATGATTATGCAGGGGCAATAAGAATAATTCCATTAAAAACAAGAAAGCTTTTTGTGCATTCCTTCCAGTCATTCCTGTTCAATAAAATCATCGGCGAATTCCTAAGCGAAGGCATGGGCAGAATAAAAAACATGAAAGCCCCAATCATAGGCTTTGATTTTGAATTGGATTGCGTGAAAAACAAAAAGCTAAAGGGTATAATAAACGATGTTTTAGCCGAAGAAAAAATAAGCCCGAGGGATTTTATAATAAGGCAGATGCCGGAGCTTTCTTCCCAAGGCTCGATGCGGGACTTGTTCTTTAGCCTGAAGGATTTTAAAATCCTTGAAATCAAAGAAGATGACTTAAATGAAAACAGGCAGAAAATCAAGCTGGGGTTTATTTTGCCCAAGAGCTGCTATGCGACTGTCGCGGTTGCTCAGTTGTTCAATAAAAAACTTTGAAAAAAATCAATTTTTTCGCAAAATTGATTTTTTTCAAAGTACTTCTTTTGGAATCGCCTTCACAACCGAGCTGAAAACCTCTTTTGGCTTTTTCGAGGCGTCAATGTCCACGAGCACTTTTCTTTTTTTGTAATACTCGGCCAGCTGCGATGTTTCCTGCTGGTAAAGCTGTATTCTTTTTCTTACGGTTTGCGGCTCATCGTCCTTTCTTTGGACAAGCGGGCTTTGGCATTTGTCGCAGGTGTCCTTCTTTTTAGGCTTTACTGTTGCAAGGTTGTAAGGGGCGCCGCACTTGCCGCACATTCTTCTTTGGGCCAGCCTTTCTACTATTGTATCCTCTGAAGCTGCAAGGTTTACTGCAAGGTTTATTTTTTTCTTAAGCTTCCACAACGCATTCTCAAGAAATTCAGCCTGGTCAACAGTCCTCGGATACCCGTCGAGGATAAATCCAAACCTGCAGCTCTCCTGCTTTAAGCCTTTTTCAATGACCTTGTTCACGACGCTGTCCGGAACCAATAGCCCCTTTTCTACGTATTGTATGAGCTCGCTGTTGCCGCTCTTTATCTCGCTCCTGAATATACCGCCCGTTGATATGTGCGGGATCTTGTACTTGCTTGCTAGCATGTCTGACAAGGTTCCCTTGCCAACACCCGGAGGACCAAATATTAACAAATGCATTTTAGCCCAAATACCCTATATCCTCCTTTACATCAATTTCGGCCTTCCATGAAGCCCTCATTTTCCTTGCATACCTGAGCAGATCCTGCTTTGCTTCTTTCCATTCACCAAAAACCCTGCTTATGAAATCGGCATGGGCTTTTTGATTATTTTCCAAAGAAGCCACTATGGAGTGCCTGTTAAAGTTCATCAGCTTCGTGTACAGCTCATACATCTGCTTTTTTTCAGCCTCGTCAAAAAACCTTGTCTCGTGCATGGAATAAAGATTCGAGGTGTCCGGCTGCAAGAGCTCCTCTATCATTGTCGTGTAGAAATCAAGCTTTTCAGCAATTCTCCTGATTATTGCCCTTAGCAAAAATCTTGTTTCCTCCAAATCGCTAAGCTCGAATTCCTCGTCTATCTCTCTGAATTCCGGCAGGCTCAGGGCTTTTCTTAGTTCATTATACCGCTTTTCCGTTTCGCTCGGCTGCATTTCGTCAATTAGGATTTGATAGTCCTATTTATGCTTTATGGATTGAGAACTTTGAAAAAATCAGTTTTTTGAAGAAAAACTGATTTTTTCAAAGTTTTCTTTTGTCAGCGCTGCCGTTACTAGAACAACAACTAGTTTTTAACATATATTTTCCATCCCAGAAATCTTTATAAATATGCCAGTTAATTTAAATAAAATTTAAGAAAGTTCAAATTTGAGTTTTTTTGGCGAAAAACTCAACTAAAGCAGCTTTTTTGGCGAAAAGCGGCTTGAAATAAGCTTGTTTTGCAAAATTTAGTTTTTTAGTACAGAAAAAACTATAAAACAGTATCAAATCAGTTTATTGGCATAAGCTAATTCTAAAAGGAATGTGAAGAGCAACAATATAAATATTTCGGTGATTAGAAGTTTATATTGTGAAATATATTATGAAAACCGTAAGGATAGGGAAAAGGGGGCAGGATGAAAATGGACTTTTTAGTTGAAGGAGCAATTAGGCAAGCTGTAAACACAAGCTCGGGTTATGAAGTAGGGCAGGCAAACATCAAAGTTATAGGGTGCGGCGGGGCCGGCAACAACATGGTAGGCTGGCTTTACAAAAAAGGCATCAAGGGCGCAGAGATTATCGCATGCAACACGGACAAGCAGCATCTTGGGATTATAGATGCCGACCGCAAGTTCCTGATAGGAAAGGGAGTAACACGAGGATTAGGATGCGGCGGTTTTCCTGAAAAAGGAGCTGAAGCCGCAAAAGAATCAATACAGGAATTAAAGGAAAGCCTTAAAGGCGCTGACATGGTTTTCGTCTGCGCCGGAATGGGCGGAGGAACCGGAACCGGCTCTGCGCCAGTTGTAGGGCAGCTTGCAAAAGACAGCGGCTCTATCGTCATAGGAACAGTCACAATGCCGTTTAGAATTGAAAGGGCAAGGGTTGATAAAGCAGAATTCGGGCTTCATCAGCTCAGGCAGGTTTCTGACACAGTGATAGTAATTGATAACAACAGGCTGGTGCAGATTGCAGGAAACCTTCCTATCCAGCAGGCATTCGCCGTTGCAAATGAACTAGTATCAACAATGATAAAAGGGATAGTGGAAACAATCTCTGTTCCATCGCTTGTCAACCTAGACTTTGCAGATGTAAAGGCAATAATGCAAAATGGAGGCGTCGCAGTTATAGGGGTAGGCTCATCTGACACAAACAGCAGGGTCGAAGAATCCGCTAAGGGCGCATTGTCAAACCCATTGCTGGACGTGGACTATAAAGGGGCAACCGGAGCTTTAATACACGTTGTAGGAGGCCCGGACATGACGCTTGATGACATCAACAGGGTGGGCGAGCTTGTTACAGAAAGCCTCGATGAGGATGCAAATGTCATATGGGGCGCAAGAGTTGTTGACGATATGAAAGGAAGGATTACTGTAATGACCATCATAACCGGCGTAAAAAGCCCGTGGGTGCTTGGGAAGGTTGACCATTCAAAGCCCACGCCTGCAGCAGTCGCGGTAAGCCAGGAGCTGGGCATAGAACTCGTACAGTAAAAAAATTTCAGCGTAGCTGAAATTTTTTTATTATCATATTCACCCTTTAGTCTTTGTGGTGAGATTGTTTCTTTGCCTTCATTAGAAAACACCCCCAACGTTTTAATATGAAGGCACGGTGGCTCAGCAATGGGCCACATTTTATTTATTTATCTGGACAATTAGTGTCTCAAAATAGGGGTGCAGTCCAGGAGATCGGGCATTTCAAGGAATGGAAGATGCGAAAATCGTAAGATAGAATCTTTCTAAAATCTTCGTATAATCTTTATGTCAATTTTTCTTCAGCCTCTCCTTAACCCTTCCAACCGCTTTCTTTATCATCTTATTGGCTTCAGTCACTCCTTTCTTTATTGCAGGGCTCCATTCTCCAAGGGCGTTCTTTGGGCTTTCAATTCTCCCCATCCACCTTTCAAAGAACATGGCGTGCTCTATCCTGTATTTTGGCGGAGGCTCCGGCGCTTCATCAGCGTAGCCGATTGTTATGATTCCCTGCACATTGATATGCTCAGGCAGGCTGCACAGGCTTCTTATATCTTCTTCGTCGAATGCGCCGACCCAGCAGCTGCCAAGCCCGATAGAATGTGCGGTAAGCATCATGTTCTGGATTGCGGCTGCTGCCCCCTGTATAGTATAAAGCCTAACACCCCTTGTGCCATAATACCTTTCAAGCTTTTCAGGCTCGCCAACTACGACTATGTGTATAGGGGCGTTTTGCATCCAGTACTGCTGCGAGCAGGCCTCTGCAATCGCCCTTCTCTTGCTTTCGTTCTTTACGACAATGAACTTGCAGTTTAGTATATTGCCTGCAAACGGGGCATACTTTCCCGCCTGCAAAACCTCGACAATATCATCCCAAGGCACGGGCTTGTCCTTGTATTTTCTTACAGACCTTCTTGTCCTTATGCAGTCGAATACATCCATAATTGATTTTTTGATAAGGGTGTTTATATAATTAACTAAAAAAATTAATAAACAACAGGTTATATCGGCATTTCATGGACTACTCAAAACTGGTTGGCTTATACGAGCAATTAAACAAGACGACAAAAAGGCTTGGAAAAACTTATATCATTTCAGAGTTCTTAAAAGATGTTGATGTATGTGATATCGAGCACGTGATGCTTCTTCTTGAAGGAAGGGTTTTTCCGAACTATGATGCCCGCGAGGTCGGGGTTGCCTCAAGACTGATGCTTAAATCCCTCGGGATTGCAACAGGCATAGGCATTGAGAAGATTGAAGAGGAATGGAAAAAACAGGGCGATCTCGGATTAGTTGCCGAATCAATCGTGAAAACAAAAAAGCAGTCAACTTTGCAGTCAACAAAGCTCACAGTCAAAAAAGTGTTCGATAACATAAGAAAGCTCTCAGAGCTTAAAGGGGGAGGAACTGTAGAGAGAAAAACCCAGCTGATAGCGGAGCTTATAACATCCGCAAAGCCCATAGAGTCAAAATACATAGTCAAGACAGTATTGGGAGAGATGCGAATTGGCGTAGGGGAAGGCGCAATGAGGGATGCGATAGTATGGGCGTTCTTTGGCGAAAAAATCGGGATAAAGTACATGAAAGAAGAAAACGACATAGAAATAGATGAGCGCGAAGTCTATAACAAATACTGCGATGCAGTCCAGAATGCATACGACGTAACAAACGAATTCGCCCTTGTTGCAAAGGCTGCAAAGTCAAGCGGCATCAAAGGGCTTGAAAATACCGAGATGAAAGCCGGCATTCCAATACAGGTAATGCTTGCATTGAAGGCAGACACAATCGAGGAAGCTTTTGAGACAGTAGGAAAGCCCGCCGCCGTCGAATTCAAATATGACGGATTTAGGATTCAGGGGCATAAAGCGCAAAACGGCAATGTGAATCTGTTTACGAGGAGGCTCGAAGACGTAACCAACCAGTTTCCAGACATTGCAGAGTTCATAAAAAATAATGTTAGGGGTAAAAGCTTTATCATAGACTCTGAAGCGGTAGGATATGACAAAAAAAACGGGAAATATCTCCCGTTCCAGAGCATTTCCCAAAGAATCAAGAGAAAGCACGACATAAAGAAGATTTCAGAGGATTTTCCCGTCGAGCTTAATGTTTTTGATGTAATATACCATGATGGCAAGAATCTTGTTAATGAGGAATTCTTGAAAAGAAGAAAGCTTTTGGAGAGGATTGTAAAGCAGGAGCAAAAAAAGATTGTGCTTTCAAAAAATAGGATAGTTTCCGATAAAAAGGAAGTGGAGAATTTCTTTAGGGATTCTGTTAGCGCCGGAAATGAAGGCATTATGCTCAAGTCGCTTAATGCGCCTTACAAGCCTGGCGCAAGGGTTGGCTA
The DNA here is from genome assembly GCA_964459665.1 of uncultured Methanosarcinales archaeon. GTDB lineage: Archaea > Nanobdellota > Nanobdellia > Woesearchaeales > GW2011-AR4. The sequence goes on along the minus strand of CAYWNO010000085.1, from coordinate 840 downwards.
CATGCTCAAGTTCAAGCACATAATGGAAACGCTTGACTTGGTGATTGTGGGTGCAGAGTGGGGCGAGGGCAAAAGGTCAAAATGGCTAAGCAGCTATATAATTGCATGCCGGAACGAAAACGGGGATTTTGTCGAGATTGGCAGGGCAAGCACAGGCTTAAAAGAAAAGCCCGAAGAGGGGTTGAGCTTTGAAGAGATAACGCAATTGCTAAATCCATTGGTAATAAGCGAAAAGGGAAAAGAAGTTAAGGTAAAGCCGCATATAGTCATAGAAATCGGATATGAGGAGATACAAAAATCGCCGACGTACGGCTCGGGATTTGCGCTTAGGTTCCCAAGGATTATAAAGAAAAGGGACGACAAAGGCCCAGATGAAGCGTCTTCTCTTGATTATGTAAGGAAGCTTTACGCGCAGCAGAATAAGAGTTGAAAAATTTGCTTGAAAAGCGAATTTTTCATAATAAGGTGATTATTCCGTCAATTTTCTCAGCGACTTCCTGGCCAGTCTTTGTCAATGTCAAAAGCTTTAATCTTCCCTGCTTCTCAAAATTAACTAATCCTGCCTTCTGCATTTGCTGAAGTATCTTTACCACATGGGAATATGTGCAGTCAACCTGCTTTGCTATCGAGGAAGCGTACACTTCGCTTTTTGCATTTTTAAGCTCGACAAGCATCATTGCCGGCTTTTCCCTAAAAAACACGTTGAAGATTTCTTTATTCGCCATTTTAACATATTGTTTTCAGAATATATTTTACATTATACTGGCAATATTTAAAGATTTCGTTTTCTAAACTTTTGAAGCGATGAGAATTCTTTTAAGCATTTGAGATTAAAAATAA
>CAYWNO010000084.1:0-7016 GCA_964459665.1 uncultured Methanosarcinales archaeon | reverse complement strand
TAATCCAAATTTTAAGGTTAAAATGTTCGATTTCTATGGAAATTAACTATATAAGTGGATTTAAATAAAAATTTAGATAAAAAATTTTAACTTCAAGTTAAATTTTTTACTTCAAAGGATTAACGGTATTTACCCAATCCATCCTAAAATCTTTAGTATTCTCTGTATATAGAGGACTTTGAATAACCCCCCTGTATTTATAAAGTAAATGCGGTTTATTTATAAATGGAATGGGGTTATTCAAAACTCTCTATATATTGAAAATATTGTTTTCTTTCATAGTCGCCGCCAGCAAAGCATCCCAAAATGGCATTTGGAATTTATCAGCTATGCCCGCTGCTGAAATTATGGTTTCTGCAGAATAATTTATTTTCTTAAATCCATCAAAACTTACTATAAGCTCAATTATTTCCCTAGCTTGTCTAATGCTTAATTTTGCTTTTCTTGCAGATACAAACACAAATTCTGCCAAATTCTGGTTAGAAACTGCTAAATTAGCCTTGCCATTCCAGCATTTGTTGATAATGCTTTTGCATATTTTGTTTTTAATATGCTCTTCTTGACTGAATGCATACACTAAGATATTTGTATCAACTAAAAATAATTCAGAGTCCTCTGTCATAAATCTCATCCCTGTTAAATTTCCAGCCTTTTAAGGAGTATAATCCTTTTTTAGTAAGCTCAAGCCCCCTCTCAGCTATTTCCCTCTGTTTTTTTCCTTCAATCCATATTTTTAGTGCCTCTTCTACCGCCTTGCCTAACGAGCCTTTACTATTGCCTATCTTTTCTTTAACACTTTCTCTGAAATCTCTTTCTACATTATCCTTAATACTTATTGTTATAGTCCCCATATTTTTATATTTAAATTAACTAAATATTTAAATGTTTCTATAACCTAAATAGAAAAATTTATAAGTTAAATTAACAATCTTTTAAAAAATTTAACTTCGAGTTAAATTTTTTATTTTACAATGCCAGCAAAAATAATAGATGGCAGGAAACTCTCGGAAAAAATCATCAATGGCTTAAAGTCAAGAATAAAAAATTCCAAAGAAAAGCCCGGCCTTGCGCTTGTTCTTGTAGGAAACAACCCAGCTTCCGAGATTTATGTTAATTTCAAGGAAAAGACCTGCAGGGAGGCTGGCTTTTATTGTGAAAGGTTCAATCTTGATGAAGGAATATCCGCGATGAATCTGCTAAAGCTTGTTAATGAGCTGAACCAAAAAAAATCCATCCACGGAATACTCGTCCAGCTTCCATTGCCTGATGGAATTAACGAGCACCTGATAATAAATTCCATACTTCCACATAAGGACGTTGACGGCTTTACCCCTGTAAATCTTGGCAGTCTCGTTTCGGGAAATCCCATCATTGCGCCTGCGACTGCAAGGGCGGTAATGCACTTGATTGAATCTACGGGAATGAGTATTCGGGGAAAGGACGCGGTTGTTATAGGAAGAAGCAGGATTGTTGGAAAGCCTGTTGCAATGATGCTTCTTAAGAAAAATGCAACAGTAACTATCTGCCATTCAAAGACAAAAAATCTGGCAGAGTACACAAAAAAAGCCGACATAATCGTTGCAGCCGCAGGAAAGCCAAATCTTATAACAAAGGAAATGATTAAATACGGCTCTGTCATAATTGATGTGGGCATTAACAGGATGGGCGGCAAGGTTGTAGGCGATGTGGACTTTGAAAATGCCAAGGAGATTGCAGGCTATATAACTCCAGTTCCGGGAGGAGTTGGTCCCATGACCATAGCCCTGCTCATGGACAACACGTTAAAGGCGATGGAACTTTCTAAAGTTTTATAAATCGGATTAAAAAACTAATCTTGTGCGTCGGTGGTCTAAACATCAAAGATGGGACTATGGCTATGACTCGAGCCTTCCAAGCTCGGTATCCGGGAAATGCCTCGATGCGGGGCATTCGGAAATTCGAATGGGCGTAAACAGAAATGTTTTGCCCGGAAGCTCCCGGCCGACGCATTTTTTATAAAAACTTTTGATGCCTCTGTAGCTCAGTAGGTGGAGCGTACGGCTGTTACCTTAGTGGAAGAAACCGTAAGGTCCGCAGTTCGAGTCTGCGCAGAGGCGTTTTTTTAATAAGAATGGCAACAGATAATCCCTTGGTTTCCGTATTGATGACTAATTATAATAATGGATGCTATATCCGACAAGCGGTAAACAGCGTTGCTGCGCAGACCTATCCAAATGTTGAGCTGATTGTGATTGATGACGCGAGCAAGGACGATTCTGCTTCGATAATTGAAAGCTTAGCGCAAGCACACGAGGGCAGGTTTGCGGATCTTAAGACGCATTTTTCAAGCGATAATAGGGGAATAAATGCCCAGTTGAACAAAGGCATCGAATGGGTAAACGGCGATATAACAATAATTTTTGATTCTGATGATGTTTTGTTTTCAAGGTATATATCCAAATCAGTGGACGCATTAATGAATCAAAGAGAGAAAAACCCAAGCATCGCCGGCGTTTATCCAAATCCGATCCTGATAGACGAGAATGGATATGTCATTATGCCCGGATATTCCCGCCCGTTTGATGCCCATTTATTGCTTGGCTGGTACGAAGGCAAGAAGCCGATGAGCTATATTCCCGGATGCGGACCAGTCCTTACAGAAGCGCTAAAAGAAGCATTTCCATTAAACCCGTGCATAAGAAAGCATACCAAATACGAAAGATGGGTGAGGGTGGTTATGGCGGGTTATGACCTTTTTCACATAAATGAGCACTTGTTTTTTTACAGGATGACCAGAAGCAATGTTTCTGGCATCGGCAAAAGAGTGCATGAAGCCCATAACAGCGGAAAATTAAACGAAGTTCCTATGCTGTTGGAGAATTATTGGGGCACAACCTAAAAATGCAAAATGGAAAAAATTCCTTACAAGCCCTTAAAGCATATTCTGGTATGCACGAATGAAAGAGAAGCCGGAAAAGATTGCTGCTCCCATGTAAAAGGATATGAAACCTTCAGGGAGCTAAAGGACTGGCTCAAGGCAAGCGGGCTTGCGTCATCCGTCTGGGTTACAAGGACAGGATGCCTTGGCTTTTGCAATAATGTAGGCGCAACTGTCGTGATTCATCCCGAGCAGCTTTGGTTCAAGGAAGTCAAAAAAGAAGAAGTCCAGAAAATAAAGCAGATTATTCTAGATTCAATAAATAGATGATTAGAAGTGCACAATTTTGCCGGTTTTTATGACTTCTTTTTCATAAATGCCCATCGAGAAATATCTTTCCCCGCGATCAGGGAAAACAGTAACTATGTTTTTGAACTTGTTTTTGAGCTGTTTTGCGGCAAGAAAATTGGCTCCGCTTGATATGCCCCCCAATATGCCTTTTGCGGCAAGCTTTTTTGTCTCGAATATTGAGTCTTCAGATGAAATCTGCACCACACCATCCACTATGCCTTTGTACCTTTTGTATATGTCGGGCACAAAACCGTCTCCTATTCCCTCGATCTTGTGCTCATGATGCAAGCCTCCTTTTAGCACGGGGCTTTCAGAGGGCTCCACCGCAAAAATTTTTGCATTCGGGAATTTTTTCTTTATCAGGCTGCCTACTCCCATGAGAGTTCCGCCTGTGCCGACTCCGGCAACAAAAGCGTGTATCTCCTTAGGGTATTCATCTATTATCTCCTTTCCCAAGGTTTGCCTGTGCGCTTCGACATTGAGCTCATTTTCAAATTGCCTCACGCAGAAATACTTGGGATTTTTTGACATCTCCTCCTCTTTTTGCACAGAGCCTAAAACACCATCCTCCTTCGGAGTCATTATGATGTTTGCATTGTATGCCTTTAGGTACTCTATTCTTTCAGATGTAAGTCCTTCAGGCATTATTACGTTCATCTTGTAGCCAAGTATTGCGCAAACCATTGAGAAAGCTATGCCGCTGTTTCCTGATGTTGCCTCTACAACTTCCATGCCGTCCTTAAGCTTGCCTGTCTTGATTGCTTCCAGAAGAATGTGCTTTGCTATCCTGTCTTTTGTCGAGCCGCTTGGATTGAAATAGTCCAGCTTTACGAATATATCCTCAAGCTCTATGTAAGGCGTGCTTCCGATGTAGTCCAGCAGGATTCTTTTTTTATACATTGTGCGGTTTTGGGATAAAATACCCAATCGCCCCAGGGGCGGGGTATTTTGATGTGATTGAATGTTGTTAAAGCAGGCGGGATTCGACCCAATCACCGCAAGCGGTGGGGTAAAATTTTTCAAATTTATCCAATCAGAAATTCCATATCCTCCAAAAATCAAAGATTTTCCTTGCTTAATATATTTTGATTATCTTGCTTTACTGTCTCTGTTACAGTGCTTTGCGGCGTTACGGTCTTTGTGACTGTTCTTTTTGGGGTTACCTTCTTGGTTACCGTTTTCTTGGGAGTTATTTTCTTTGTGACTGTTCTTTTGGGCGTTATCTCTTTTGTGATTATTTTTTTCGGAGTTATCTCCTTAGTTATTATTTTCTTTGGAGTTATCTTTTTGGAAGGTGCGCTTTTTATTATTTTTTTGTTTTCTATCTTTCTATTCATCTCCGCCATTCTGTTTCTGTGGCTTTTAATCTGAGCTTCAAACTCGGCATTAACCCGATTAATGGTCCTAAGTTTTCTGTTAAGGATGCCTTCTATCCTTTTAATAGTCTCTTGGGTTTCTTTTGAATTTGCCTTAAGCTTCATGATTTTTGCATCCCTTTTTTTGGATTTTTCTATTTCTTCCTGTGCTTTCCTCAATTGGGAGCCAGTCTTTCTTGCAGCAAGGGAGTGCTTTTTCAGGCGCGGCATCATTTCCTTGATTGATTTTTCGTTTTTTTCTATGCCTGCCGCAAATGAAGCGTTTATATCTTCAACTTTGGAGGTTAGGTTAGCATGATTATCCATGTGGCTGCTCTTCTCAGAGGAAAGCTCTAATGAAAGCCTCTCAATTTCCTTTCGCAATGCGGCTATGTCGTTGGAAATGAGCTGAATGCTGCTGTTTATTATTGAAATGTCCTGGCTTACCAGCCTGAATGATTCCTGCGTCTTTGCGTTATGCTCCAGATAATGCTTTTTTAATTCCATTGTTAAATCACGCTTACATTGATTGTATGCTCTGCTTTGTCGGTTCCGTCGCTTACTGTCATCTTGACCTTTTTTACCCCCCTGCTGGTAAAAATCCTTTGGTGTATTGGGGTTGATTTGTAGCTTTCAAACGGCCCAAAGCTCCATGTATAGGTAAGCTCGTCCCCATCATCGTCAGCAGCTTTGACGGACATTGTCGTTAGTTTATTAATCTTTCCAACAATATTTCCGGTTGCGTTTATTATTCTGGGCGGCCGGTTTTTATTGCTTACTCCTATTCTTACAGCCTGCCTTGCCTGCAAATTTCCGTCGCTTGCCGCAAAAACAAGGTCGAATTTTTTTGTTTCTGATTTTTTTGCGGTGTTAAATCCAAGCGTCCACAAAAATACATTGCCGTTTAATGATGAGCCATTGGGCGGGTTGTCTATCGAATATGTGATATTATCTTCGTTTGGATCGCGGGCATCTAGCATAATGCTGATTGAATCGCCTTCTTTTGCCTTTATGCTTCTTATTTTGCTAAATACCGGAACCCTGTTTAGCTTGCTGATGTTTACAGAAACAAACTTTGAAGTTTCAAGCGATCCGTCGCTTGCAGTAACCTTCACGTAATATTTTCCTGCGTCGCCAAACTTGGACTTGAAACTATCCTTTTTCATAAAGCCAAAATAGATTAGTCTTACTTTATCGCCGTCCATATCATACGCATTTGGGGCAATATTTACCGTTTCGCCCTCTTTTACCGCGATTGGAGCAATATCTTCAAGTACCGGCGGCCTGTTCACGTCTTTTACTGTAATGTTGGCGCCACGGACGGATTTCTTGCCTCTCGAAGAGGCTGTAAATTGAATGGGAAATTTCCTGACGCCGGATGATGCGCCGAATTTGCCCATAAGGGCGCTAAAGAACCCTCCTTTTTTAATGGTATCAAAGCTTGGCTTCCAGATAAAGGCATTTTCCTCTATCCTTGCACCGCCGGGAAGCTGCTCAGCCGAATAGGTTATCTCGTCCCCGTCGGGATCTTGTGCATTGAAAACTATTTTGATTTCCTCGCCTTCATTTACTTCCTTATCGCCTATGCTGTCAAGAACAAGCGGCCTGTCAACGTCCTTGACTATGACTTTTACGGTTTTATCCCCGATAAAGTCCTTCCCCTCTGCATGCACATCAACATTATAAGTTCCTGAATCATTGTAGGTCGTATTCCATTCATTTTTTTTTCCTAGAGGCTCTGAAACGAAATAAGCAAGCCCATACTTTTCAAAATCCGGCAATTCAAGCCTTGCAGCCTCATTTTCATTTACAGAAGCATCTTTTATGCCGCTTAGCAGGCCTTCAACGTTAACGTTTGCAATGTTGACGTTCCACTCGTTGGAGGCGTTAAGTGTCCCGTCAGAAACTACGGCGAGGATTTTATGGTTTCCTGCGTCTTTATAGGTTGTCTCATAAGAAAATTCCCTGCCTTCCATTGCTTTTTTATCATCAACCAGCCACTCGTAGCTTAGGTTATCCTTGTTTACGTCGCTGGCAAGAACCCGAAAATCAATCGAATTGGTTTCGTTAATGCTCAAGGCAAACTTGCCCGGTATGAAAGAGTCAATCTTGGGCGCAGCTTCCTTTTTTTTTACCTTTATGAAGATATCTTCAGAAACATTGTTTATGCCGTCAGAAACAGTGATTGTCGGCCTGTACTCGCCGGCATCCCCGTAATCTGTCTGCCACTCGCCTTTCTCGTTAAGCGGCGCCGTGTAGCTCGTAACAAGCTTGTTTGCGTCAGGGTCAGTAGCTTTTGCCTGGAGGCTTATTTTTTCCGTTTCCTCAATAGTAAACTCCCTTGTAGAGCTCACAATATGCGCAAAGGCTAAAAATAGGATTAGCAGAAAGGCGATAGTTTTATGCACAAAAATAGAAAACTCTGGATGTAGCGAAGTGAAATCCAGAGTATC
>CAYWNO010000083.1:0-7052 GCA_964459665.1 uncultured Methanosarcinales archaeon | reverse complement strand
ATCATGGATTTTCAGGACACCGAAAATCTCCGATTTTCGCGTGTATCAAGAGGACACAACAAATTTCAATCAATTATTTGCATCCGATATTCTAAATGATTAGGAAATAAGACAAAATTTATATTTGCGATGCCCCATAATGTTGAAAATGCTACTCCAAACTCAGATAATCATAATAGTATTATTGCTGATTCTGTCGGCTTTTTTCTCGGCGTCAGAATCTGCGCTTTTGTCAATCAGCAGGTTTAAAGTGCGCTACATGGTCGAGAGAAAGCGCATAGGATCAGTTTACATCAAAAAGCTTAAAGATAATCCCGAAAGGCTTTTGTCCACAATCCTCATAGGGAATAATGTAGTTACCATAGCGGCATCAGCAATGGCAACTTCGATTGCAATATCGCTGCATGAAAACAATGCCGTAGCCCTATCAACCGGCCTTATGACATTATTGATACTCATTTTTGCAGAGATTACCCCAAAGTCCCTCGCCACGCGAAATAATGAGGCATTCTCTTTATTTTCAGCCCCGCCAATATGGTTTTTCAGCGTAGCGATATATCCCGTTATTAAAATGCTGGACTATTTTCTAAAGAGCGTAAACAAGATGGTAGGCACTAAAAAAATACCGATAATAACCGAAGAGGAGCTAAAGACGATAGTAAAGGCGGGCGGCGAAGAAGGCACGATAAAAGAGATAGAAAAAAAGATGATACAGAGAATATTCGATTTTGACAATACCACGGTCAGCGACATAATGACGAGCAAGAAGAACATGATTTGCGTAAGCGCCGACATGAAGATAAAGGACGTGCTGCACCTGCCTACGGCAAAGGCGTATTCCAGATTTCCGGTTTATGAGAAAAACAAGGACAGCATCGTGGGGATTTTATACCTCAAGGACATGCTAAAATTCGTAAAGGATGGCAGTCTCGACGTTGCTGCAAAGCAAGCCATGAGAAAGCCTTTCTTTGTATTTGCGAACAAGAAAATAGACAAGATGCTCCACTTATTTCAGGACAGAAAGCACCACATGGCAATAGTCATAGATGAAAAGGCGCAGATTCTCGGGCTTGTTACAATAGAAAACATCCTCGAGGAGATTGTCGGCGAGATAATTGACGAAAGCGACAAGATAAACCCAAGCGTTACGCACGTTTCCAAGAGCGAATGGATTGCAAAAGGCTCATCGGAAATAGGAGAGGTCAATGCCAAAACAGGCATGATGGTAAAATCCTCGGATTATGTTGACCTGGACAGCTTCATAATAGCAACACTTGGGAGGCCGCCAAGGCCAAATGAGGAGGTAAACTACCAAAATTTCAGGATGATAATGGAGGACGTGCAGGGCAAAAAAGTCCTGAGGGCGAGAATTTTAAAGGTTTGAAGGGTTTTGTTGGGACATGGGCTTTGCCTAACAATCAGCCGAGGATGTCAAGACTCCGTTGAGAAGTAACACAATTTTCTCCGTAGGTAATACGACGACAAAAATAAAAAAGGCTTGCCTGCACAGGCCAATAAATCAGTTTCAGTTCTTGCTAGAAATAGTTAAGGAGCGCGCTGAAATTACAATAGAGAGTTTTGAATAACCCTATTCCATTTATAAATAAACTGCATTTACTTTATAAATACAGGGGGTTATTCAAAGTTCTCAATAAATGAAATAAGAAAAAAAGAAATCGGAAAGAAAAGAGAAAAATCCAATGCTTCTGTTTATGCCAGAACCCTGACAGAGCAAGAGAAAAAAGAACTGATCATACTCTTTTTTAAAAATAATTCTGGAGATTTAAAACTTTTTAGACAGCCCCATGATTTGCCGCGCAATGACTTTATCGTCGTTAAAATTAAAAAATCTGTCAAAAAACGAATTTTCCAAAGTTTTCCTATATGCTAAAACATATATTTTTTAGTATATGATAATACCAAAAGCTTTAAATATGGATAATCATAATTAGGTTTATTAAGAACACATAAATAAGAGGTGTTCCTGCATAAAAGTATAATATTAATCGAAAGTATTATACAATAAAAATAAAACAAAAAACAAAACACTTGGAGGTGTTTATAAGATGAGATTTCAAAAAGCTATAAAGAGGATGATTGCATTAGGTACAGGAGTTGTAATGTTAAGCTCAATAGCAGGCTCGGCGTTTGCTGCAGCAGATTTGGCTAATTATCCTATGCCATTTATAAAAGATGGTAAATTTAACGGAGTTCTAATTGTCGGAGATAAAGCAGCTGTAGAAGATGTAATCGGAATTTCCGATATAATCTCGAGTTTGCAATTTGCAGCAACAACGAAAGTCACAACAACTATGCCTGGAGTTGTTTCGGTTGAAGGTGATGCTTGGAGAGTTGGAAGCGACTCAGGAAAAACAGGCTCTTCAAAGAAACTAGAGCTAAGTGAAGATTTGACAACAGGTGGAGTAAACAGAGAAATATTAAGCAACATCACAAGTTTCATCCAGAAGGGTGACTTAAAAGCTCTCGATTCGGGTTCTGTTACAAACAGCAAGGTTACTGCACCTTACAACCAATATCTATACTTGTTAGGTCCTGTAGGTCAAGCAAATATGGACACGGGCTATGTAACTTATACACAAAATGATCAGGACGCATCAGCAGACTTTTTATACTTTAAATCCGGAAGGGAGATTGGGAGGTATTTAATTGAATTCACAACCGCTTTGGAAAGCGATGTTGATGATTCAGCTGGAGCATCATCTACAACTGGTCTATTTTTAACAGACTACCAGAATGTTGACATAAATATGCTTGGAAGAAAGTATACAATAGTTACTGCGAAAAGAACAACCACTAATGGCAAAAGTGTAGAGTTAACCTTAATGGGTGGAGCAGGAAGAGACACCTTGCTTGAAAAGGCAACTAAGACCTACACAGTTAATGGAAAAGATTACGAAGTTACATTAACTTACGTTGGAACTGACGGAGCCCAGTTTACAATAAACGGCGAGAACACAAGGAAGCTTACCAAAGGAGATACTGATAAGCTATCTGATAAAACCACAGTAGGCGTATCGGAAATATTATTCCAGAATTTTGCAGGCGGTATCCACAGTGCAACTTTCTTCCTTGGTGCACAGAAGATGGTACTAAAGGACACAAACATAACCGATATAGGTGCAGGTGAAGTTGCTGTTAAAATTGATGACAAGTCAATCAGCAATGCTCTTGCTGTAATTGAAGGTACAGATGATAGTTCGACTTTCAAAATAAACAGAATTTCGATAAATATGACTGCAGATGATAACCTGTTTGTACCTTCAGGCAAAAAGTTAAGCGAGACAATCAAAGCAGTAAGCACAAGTTCAAAACCAGAAGTCTTGTTCACACAGAACTGGGACATTGATTATAGGGGTCTATCAACAGAGACTGTTGGAGCTGTCAAAGTAAAGACAAGCGGTTCAAGCCAATATGTATTGGAATTTACAGATGGCGATGGAAACAAGGCAACATTGCCATTTGCAAGAGCTACAACTGGTTCCCAGTTACAAATGGGTGATACAAGCAACAGAGCTTTCCACAACAAGGAAAATGAAACCATTAGCAAGGATGACTTTTTTGTGTTATCTGATTCGACGGCAGGTCGTAAGAGGGGGGATAGACCGACTTATATCTTACAGTATAAAGGCGCGGATAAGATAACCAATGATAACCCAACACTTAAGTTTAGAAAGATGGGATCTGGTGATACAATTGAGCAGACCTATAGTAACTCAACTCAGACTACTATTCTAGGTCAAGATTCCAACGCTTTGGCAAAATTAGCGACCTTAAAAGTAGGAGGTTCTGATTTTGGAGTGTACTCAAGTTCTATGGGAGCTAGTAATGACTTTGGTATATATGTAGATATGGACGCAAGTGGTTCAATAACAAGTGGTGTAAATAGTTCAGCTCCACTTGTGGTAACGACTAAAGAAGGAATGGAAGTGAACATTACGAACCAGAGTGGTGCAACGGAATTACCCGGGAATACAATTTATCTGTCATTTAGAATGCCAGATGAAAGTAGGGATACTTCGTCAAAGGATACTGTAGAAACGATTATACCTACAGTCATGAGATGGAATATAACTGCAACATCTGCAAAAGTACAGATGTCACAAGACACAACAACAGAATCTAAGAGGCTAAACTTAAGAACACCGAGTGGTAAGTCAAATGTTGCGTACGCTTGGGACAGCTATGGTAACTACTACACATACGAAACACCAACCAGCGACCCTGCATTGATAACAATTGAAGTGCCTGCAAACCAAAGGATACCTATGGTATATATAACTTCCAAAGGTACTACATTCAGCCAATCAGGAACTACATCAACCGATGCGGTAACTGTACAGAGAATTCAGGTTGGAGCTGCAAAGCTGGCATCTGAAATATCTGATGTAAAGGCTCAGAATGCGATCCTTGTAGGTGGGCCTTGCGCTAACGCAGCAGCTGCAGTTGTTATGGGTAACCCAACTGACTGTACAACAGGATTTACTCCTGGAGAAGCTATGGTTCAGGTATGGGAACACACAAACGGCAATGTAGCAATGCTTGTAGCAGGATACGCAGCTGTAGACACAAGAAATGCAGCAGCAGTTGTTGCTAACTACGGTGACTACAAGGGACAGTTGAAAGGAATGAAAGTAACTGTTAAGAAAGTAAACAATCAGTTAACAGTTGCTGCACCAGTCGCAACAACCACAGTTTAAAGGGAACTAATCCCTTAATTTTCTTTTTTTCTTATTCTTTTTTAATTCAATTCAACAACTCTCCCAAGAAAATATTATGTTTTGTTCTTTTAATTCTTAATCTTACTTTAGAGCTTTCTTCTTTATAGCAATTTGGCACTGAAATCAGCCTATTCTGGGCTATTGCAAGCTTTTCAGTGCCTATCCTGCCCGGCAATGCTATCTGCGCATCAATAATCTGACCCTTCCTAAAAGGTTTTGGAAGTTCCGGCAAATCCTGCACTTCAAAAGCGGATTTATTAAAAATAAGCTTTATATCGTGCTTCTGTTCGAGTTCTTTCATCTTTTTGTAGAATTCTTCCATGGGCGCGCCCTGTACTGGATTTCTGCTGAACCTGTAATTAAGCAGGTTTTGTATGCCTATAGGGGGGCAATTTTTGCCTGCCCCGATCTCATGAGCGAATTTTGCAAGCTTTGGCAGTTCTTCGTCATTATAGCCTGGAACCCATACAGGCGCAATGATTAAATCCATTTTTGATGGAATGTAACTTGCAATTTCCAGTACTTTGCTTAGATTATAGGGATGTCCTGCTAATCTTACAGCTTTCTTGGCGTCTAATGCATTCAGTGACAGGTTAATTCTGGTTAAGCCTGCTTCTGCGAGTTCATCCACATATTTTTTGTTTAGAAAAGTGCCGTTTGTGTCTATTGAGCTTCTTTTAACATGCTTAATCTCCATTATACCTCTTACTAAATCTACCATATCGGCATATAATGTCGGCTCGCCTTGCGCATTTATATGCGCGTCAATATTGGCATTAGAAAATCGTTGAATTTTAAATTCAACTATTTTCTCGAATTCTTTGAGCAAATAATCTTTCTCAACAACAAAATCAACTTTCCTTCTTGAATTCGGGCCTTCGTCAACGGAGCAGAAAATACAGCTTATGTTGCAGCTTGTTATGGGCTTTACTTCAATTATATTTGTTCCTCTGTCTATCAATCCAAAATAATTTGTCCCGATAAGGGGAATTCCTGAAGATTGGTGAATATACACAGTTTTCTTATTGTTGAGCCTGTTTTTGAGCCTCTTGAACGAATTAATCAGCAAAAACTCCATTTTTTCCCTTGCATTGCGCTCAGAAATATTCCTGAAAAAAATGGAATGTTTGCGCTCATTATTAATCTCGAAAGGGGCTATTTTTTTGAGGCTTTCTTCATCAAGATAAGCATAGAACAGTTTAAGGAAATTAACCTTTATTTTGCCGTTTTCCTTCTCAAAGCTTAGGTCCTTGAATACAATCTCCTCCATAATCAGAAAAGTTTAATAACTTTGTTATTAAACTTTTCCCATATGGCGCAAGAAGTCGTTATCACTTATGAAACCCTTTTTGAGATATTAAAGAGGGAAAGGGAAATGTCCGATTTACAGAAATTAGAGCCTGATTTCTTTGGCAATGCTATAATCTACATCAAGGACAAAAAGAAAATAATGGAAGCTAAAGGCGACTCACCTTTTGCTTCTGAAGAAAAGAAAAAGACAGAAAGGCAATTGGATAACATCTACAAAATAATAAAAGAGCTGTATGAAAGAAGGGAAAAAAAAATAATAATGCTCGCTTTCGATAAAAGCAGGACGAGATCAAATCTTATAGACACGACTGCATTGCTTAAAGAGGAAAAGGTCATTTTTGAGGCCTTGACAAGCCTGCTTGACACGTACAGGAATGCAATCTTACATAGCGTGCTTAATGAAAAAATGCCATTCATGCAGCCTAATACAGGTGAGCTACCTAACCAAAAGCAACTTGAAGAAAATAAAATTTCTCATGGTTTTAAATCCGCATCTGAGCTGAAAAGAACTACAAAGCTTGTGAGGTTCACTCACTCAATTCCCAAGTTCGTAGGGCCTGAGCTTGAGGAATACGGGCCATTTCAGGAGGAAGATATTGCAAACCTACCAGAGGAGATAGCAGGCTTGCTTCTAAGCAAAGGAAAGGCTCAAGAGATTGAGGAAGAATAATTAATGTTTGAAAAATTCGTTTTTCAAGCGAATTTTTCAACTTATAATCTACATAATGCTCCGCTTTAACGACGATAAGTCAATCGAGTGGCAGATATCATAAAAATCAAAAGATTTTCCAGGATGCCAAAAATCTTCGATTTTTGTGCAAGTGAAAAAATCATTTTTGGGACATGCGAGCGAATCGGGTTCGCTCGCACGCGTTCGACTAAAAAAATGATTTTTTTCCCAAAGTTCTCTATATTTTCAAATTAAACCTTTCTATCTTTCTTTTTGCATGTAGTATACGGAAATTATTGCACCCCTATTTCTGCAAATATCAGGATTATCTA
>CAYWNO010000082.1:0-7069 GCA_964459665.1 uncultured Methanosarcinales archaeon | reverse complement strand
TTGAGCTAAACAATTTCCTATGTTGGGAATTTGCTGAGGGCATTGAAAAAAAGCAAGAAGTTGCTGTTTAAGAATTTTTATGAGTAAAGGATGTCAATTTCCAAATCATTTTCAGGATTCATTCCTCTCATCGGATCGTAAACAATCAGCTCCGCGTTTGTTGCGGCCTTTATATCCGCTTCAACCGCATCAAAATCTTTCTCTTCAACTTTTGATTTTATTATCAGCTTTTTAATTGGGGTCTTTAATGAAATATTTTTTTCAGATTTTTGCTTTCTTGCAAATTCTACAACTTTCACAACAAAGTCGCCAATCTTTTCAGCATGCTCATCAATCATCTTTATCTCAGGCCATTTGGCCAAGTGAATGCTTTTTATTTTTTCATGCTTTTTGTAATAAGCCTGATAAATCTCCTCGGTTATGAACGGAGTTATTGGCGCCATCAGCTTTATTATTGCAAGCAAAGAATGGTACAGCCCGTATTGAGCCGACAGCCTTGAATCGCTGCCTCTTTTTTGCGCATTGTAGAGCCTATCCTTTATTATCTCGAGGTAATTGCCGCAAAAAGTATGCCAGAAGAATGTTTCAGCCTCGAGCTTTGTATGGGAATACTCGTAATTCATAAATTTCTCAGTTGATTCTTTCAAAATCCTTGTGAGTTTTGAAAGAATCCATTTGTCCATCAGCTCTAATCTGGCAGGCTTTTGCTCTTTGCCTTCTTCTTTTCCATAATCTGCAAGGTGCATGAAAGCGAACTTTGACGCATTCCAAAGCTTTGTTGCAAACTTATCGCCCGTAACCAAATCCTTTTCCTGAAAGGGCAAATCGTCGCCGAGCCTGCTTCCTGCCGCCCAGAACCTTAACGAATCGGCCGAATGCTTTGCAATCACATCTTTTGGGTCTATGACATTGCCCTTGCTTTTGCTCATCTTCTTGCCATGCGGGTCAAGAGCCCATCCCGAAATCATCACGTTTTCCCACGGGACATTCCTGTGGTGGAAATAGCTTTTTACGACGGTGTTAAAGAGCCAGAAGGTTATTATGTCATGGGCCTGCGGCCTTAGGCTCATGGGAAACAGATTTTCATGTATGCTAGTCCCCCTGAATAATTCAATTGCAATATCTGGAGTCAATGAAGAAGTCGCCCATGTATCCAGCACGTCTTTCTCGCCTGTAAAGTCATTTGAGCCGCATTTGCAATCTGCTGATGGCTTGTCTACTAGCGGGTCAACCGGCAATTGCTTTTCATCTGCAACGGTTATTTCTCCGCATTTGTTGCAGTACCATACGGGAATTGGGATTCCAAAATGCCTCTGCCTCGATATGTTCCAGTCCCACTTTAAGCCCTTAATCCAATTTTCATACCTTGCGCGCATGTGCTCGGGGTGCCATTTTATCTTTCGCCCGTATTCTATGAAATCGTCCTTGAGGTCAAGGTATCTTATGTACCACTGCTTTGAAACCATGTACTCGACGGCTGTTGCGCATCTTTCATGCACGTTGACCGCATGGCTTAAAGGCTCTATTTTTTTGACTGCGCCCAACTTGCTTAAGTCCTCGACTATTTTTTTTCTTGTTTCTGCAATCGTTAATCCCCTGTATGAGCCTGCTTTCTCATTCATCGTGCCGTCAAAATTGAGTATGTAAATCTTATCCTTTATGTTGTGCCTTGTTTCCCAGTCGAGGAATTGCGCGTCCCCGCTGCTGCAGAAATATACGACGCCCGTGCCAAAACCCGGCTCAATAATCTCGTCTGAGGTTATCTCAATCCTTGCATTTGTAAGAGGCATGATTACTTTTTGGCCTATATAGCTCTTGTATCTTTCGTCGTTTGGATTTACGGATATGCCGACGCATGAATGGTATAATTCCGGCCTCGTTGTTGCAAATACCAAAGATTTTCCGCTTTCCGTCTTTACTTCTATGTGCACGAGATTGGCCATCTTCTCCTCGTCTTTCATCTCGACCTGGGCGATTGCCGTCCTGCATTCGGGGCACCAGATTGTAGGGCCTTCTTTTCGATACTGCCTGCCTGATTTGTAAAGCTCAATGAACGATTTTTGCGAAACCTTTTGGCTGTGCCTGTCTATCGTCGAATAGAAAGTGCCAAAGTCTGCGCTGATGCCAATCCTTTTCCAGTCATACACAAAATCGTCCCTCATTTCTTCCACGGTCTTGTAGCACAGCTTTACGAATTCCTGCCTTTGCATGAACTGCCCCTTTACATTTTTCATTTTTTCAATCATCCTTTCGGTTGCAAGCCCGTTATCATCAGTGCCGAAAGGGTAAAATACGTTTTTACCGAGCATTCTTTGGAACCTTGCCACGAAATCCTGCTGTGAAAACGAGAACGAGTGCCCTATGTGCATCCTGCCGCTCATCGTGGGCGGAGGAGTGTCTATGGAATAAACTTCGGCATTGCTTTGCGGGTCAAAGGCATAAACCTTCTCTTTGTCCCAGAACTCAAGCCACTTTGGTTCCGACTCTTTTGGATTGTATGCTTTTGGAAGCTCCATTTTTTAAGAAGAGATTGCATAGGCGTTTATATAATTTCTGATGTTTCATTCAAATCAACCTCCTGTTCTGATTCTTAAGCTATTTCCAACAACAGTTACACTTGATGATGCCATTGCAACGGCTGCAATCATTGGATTCAAAAATCCGATTGCTGCCAAAGGCAATGCAGCAACATTATAAAAAAATGCCCAAAATAAATTTTGCTTAATTGTTCTGAAAGTTAAAAATTGATTTTTGATCTCATGTTAATTTATTTATCTTATAGCAAATGACACAAATTTTTATACAATTTATATGTCATTTGCTTATTACGAACGGACAACAATTGTCTAATTATTTTTGTCCGTGAGTATAAATTCACAACAAATTTGCAAGCTTGCCCTCTAAGCCTAAAATCCATTTTTGAAGGCCTGTAGTTCTGACATATTGATTGAATGCATAAATATAGCCTGAAGCCATCAAAACTCCAACCAAAATCAATAAAGCACCGCTTATTAAGCCGGTAGAGTGCATATGCATTTCTTTATTTAAAATCTTGAATTTCCATTCCCTGCCTTGCAAAAATCTCCAGAATTTTCCATTTTGATCAAGCTTATCGAAGAATAAAGACATCAATATTAAAGGCAGGGCTAACCCTAAAGCGTAAAAGAACAGCAATGCTGATCCTGCGATTGCGGTTGAAGATTGCGAGGCTATAATGAAAATGCCTGCCAATATCGGGCCTATGCACGGGGTCCATCCTATTCCAAAAGTTATTCCAAAAATGAAAGAGCCGAAAAATTTTCCTGAAGATTTTTGCTTAATTTTTATTAAGTTAAACCCTTTTCCAAACACTGTAAACAGCCCGAATGTTATGACAAAGATTCCTAAAAACCTGCTTATTGCAAGGCTGTTGCTTCGCAAAAACGAGCCAATTAATGTCGATGTCAATCCCAATACAGAAAAGATTATGGCCAACCCTAAAAAGAATCCTATCGCATTCAACAGAATTTTTTTCTTTTCTGATTTAAATGTGTAGGCAAAGTAAGCTGGCAGTACAGGCAAAGTGCATGGGCTTAAAAAGCTTGATACCCCGACGATAAAGGCAACAACAAAAAGAATCCACCCGATTTGAAAATTTTGATTTACTTTAATGTCTTCTTTGCTCTCAATAATTTCTGCTGTTTGTTTCAAGTCCTGCTTATTTTGAAGTATTGATTCAGCTGCCAGCGCCTGTATTGCAGCATTGTCAAAATCCCCCAATCCCTGAATGAAGTATCCAACAATAGAATTGGAAGCATCTAAATATCTTTCATTGCTTTTTAATTCATAAGCCTGTGCTAATGCAAGCGCCATAACACTGTTGCCAGAATATTGAACGTCACCTAAGAAATATTGGTCTCCGGCATAATAATGCTTGTCAGTGCTGTTTCTCTCAAAGAAAGCTCCTGTTTTTCCGTCATAAAGCCTTTTGAGCGCAAAATCCGTTAATTTCAATGAAGCGTATTTGTAGGCGTCATCCCCAGTTTTTCCATAAGCATAACTGAATGTCAGGCTCATGTAGGCATTGTCTAACAATATGCCATTTAACTGAGCCCCTTTATCATCGTAAAAATGCAAAATGCCGTTTTCTGTCAGCATTTTATCTTTAAAGAAATCTGTGCTTTTTATGGCAATATCTTTGTATGTATTATTGCTTAAAATGTCAGAGGCGTAAAAAAACGTGACAATCATTGGGGCATTCAAGTCAGAATATTTTGTTTTATCTATTCTGGGTTTTGGCTCTTTTGAATTCTGAAGTCTCTCTTCTGGCTTCTGCCTGTAGTAAATTTCATGGCCTGCATCCTGTGAACCATAAAAGCCGCCGCTTTCTTTGTCATAAAGGTTGTTTACCACATATTGCAGGCTTTTTTCAGCAATTTCCCTGTATTTTGGATTCTTTGTTATATTGTAAGCATGAAGATAAAGCTTTATTAACTCGGCATTAACGTCCAAAATCTTCTCGTAATGCGGAATGCTCCAATCCCTTCTTGTTGCGTATCTGAAAAAGCCTCCTTCAACAGGATCGTAAATTCCCTGAAATTTTCTCTCTTCATCATATTTTCTCACGCCATTGAAATCTCCTAAATCCAATGGCTTGCTCCAATCATCAATATAATTATAATTATAAATATGCTCTAGAGTATTGATTGTCGCATTAAAAAAATCTTTATTTCGGTTTTTTTCATAAGAATAAATCATATAATCCCAAGCTGCGGCGCTAGGAAATTTTTGGCCTGTTCCGAAACCGCCGTATCTGGAATCATAACTTTGCAAGAAAATGTACGGCAGGCCATCAGCCAGTTGCTGAAGTTCTGCCCTGCCTGGAATAACTTTATAAGTCCTAAGAACTAACTGCTGCTTGCTGTAATTGGATGGCAGTTCATTAGTTTCAAAAAACTTCACTATTTTCTCAAGATAATTTAACAAGTCCTGTTTTTTTATATGGCCATTAATTCTGGACACCTCTTTTCCATCAGGAGAAAAAATTACAGTTGAAGGCCAGCCTCCTGCCAAATATTGCCTTGTCAAATCCTGCCTTTTGTCGGCATCAACAAAAACAGGAATGAAATTATTGTTTATATAATCTACAGCTTCTGGCTGGTGTAGCGTCTCATCCCTAAAAACATGACACCAGTAGCACCATACTGCTGTTATAAGCATAAATAAAGGCTTGTCTTCTTTTTTCGCTAAATCAAATGTTTCTTGATTGTATTCATGCCATTTTATTGGAGAAGTTTCATGGTAGTAAGCAAATGCAGGCATAACTAATAAAGCCATAAATAACAGCACTATTATTATTTTCTTCATATTGCTGAAAACTGTCTTGGTGTTATTAAATCTTTTTAGAAATATGATAAAAAAAGAGAAAAAATGGTTACTGTCTGCCTTTTGTAGCAAAAAGCAGAGCAGCTATCAATAAAACAAATGATAGAGGACTTTGAATAACCCCCCTGTATTTATAAAGTAAATGCGGTTTATTTATAAATGGAATGGGGTTATTCAAAACTCTCGATAAGCTTTTGACCCATATGCTTGACAAAATAGCGCTAGGTATCGCTGCTGCCAAGCCGAGCCATCCTAAGAATATAGCAGGGCACATGGGGCATGCAACTGTTGCAACTCCAATGATTCCGCCAAAAACGCCGCTTGTCGTGCTTGTCGCAGGGCATGTCTTTTCCTCTTTCAAATTATAGACTTGCACTGCAATTAACCCATCTATACACACCCTTATTTGTATTCTTTCCTATCCCACTCAACTTTGCCACCAACTACATTATAGACATTCGCATAGCCTTTTTCAGCAAGCTTTTCTGCTGCAATCTCGCTCATTCTTCCGGTTCTGCAATACAAAACTATTTTTGAATTTTTGTCAGATGGCAATTTGTCGAGCTGATTTCCGATTTCATCATAGGGAATAAATGCATCAGTTCCATTAATGTGTTTTTGCTCCGGAATATGTACATCTATTAAGGTAAAGTCTTTGTTTTTTAATTGCTCATTCAATTCATCAGTTGTCATGTTTTTGTAATTTATATTTTTGTTTAATGATGCAGTAGAAGTTGTTTCCTTTTCCAATGAGTTGCTTGTGCATCCAACTAATAAAACAACAAAAAATGCAAAAGCTAAATTTCTTATTTTCATTTTTCCTCTATTAATCATTAACTTAAATTCAACAGCATCCTTTGCCTTTTCCCATTTTAGCGCCTCCTTATTTATTTTACAATAGTTCACAATTTGCATCCTGTCAATTCTGCCAATTTGCCAAAAGGCTGAACATTTTCATACCACTTGCCGTTTATTACCCATGTAGGCGTTTTCTTGATGCCCGGCAATTTAGTAAAATCCTGATAATTTAGGTATTTCCATGAGTTACCAAACATTGCCCTTTGCCCCTGAGTGTATTTGCACCAGTCTATTGCTCCATAGACCACAGCTCCCTTTTCTGTTAGGCATTTTGCAAAATTATCATAGGGGCCAGACCTAGTTGCGGAATAAACAGAGTATGAAACAAGAGCGATAATAATTACTCCGATTACTCCTACATATACTTTCCATTTGGATTTTTTATGTTCTGGCGAAGCTTGCATTTGCGCCTCTAATCTTTGCTCATGCTCTTTTTGAGCTTCATGGCTTTCCTGCCTTAATTTCTCCAGCTTAAGTTTCTTCTTTTCCCTTTTGCTTAGTTCCATTTTTTGTTTACGCAAAAGCTGCAATATTATTTGCTATCGGCGTATTTTCGTAGTCTCCTGCTGGAGCAACTCCGCATCCGCCGCCAACATACTGGCATTGCTGTCCTTGTGGCTGCTGATTGTAATTTGAGTAGTTAGGTTGCTGGCTGCAGCCCAATAAAAATACACCTAACAAAACAACCACCAATAAAATAACTATCTTCTTCATTTTGACCCCTCCATTTTGCATTTGTGCTCTTTATTCATGAAAAACATCATTGCGCCCATAGCCAACGGGCATATAAGAAATCCTAAAGCTGACAAGTAAACAAATTTCGGGAAGAAAAAACTAATCAGGAAAA
>CAYWNO010000081.1:0-7124 GCA_964459665.1 uncultured Methanosarcinales archaeon | reverse complement strand
ACAGATTTATTCCGACGAAGAAAGTTAGTTTATAGACGAGAGCTTAATACATACACAAAAGCGGACATAAGTTACTTAAGTTTTTCACAAAAAATGGTCACTACACATTTAATCGACGGGATCATTCAAAATAAAACCAAAGTGTAGTGTATATATTATTCACTACAAGCAGTAAAATTATGTAAATTAAAAATGATTTATCGACGATTCAATTCGTAGTGTATAAAAACTAGGGAAAACTTAAGAAGTTAAGCTACTGTACATATAGCCATTGATTGCATGCTTCAAGTGACCTTCTTTCTCCTCATCACTCATTCCTTCTTCTAATTCTTCATGGTTTAAATTATGTTTTTCGGGTGCATAGTCCCATTCAACATTTTCAGCAGCAATGTAATATGTTATAGTTCTTGGCTCGTATCCTTTGTTTTCAGTATTGTTAACATTACACGCTGTTAAAATAAGTAATGCAAAAAGAAAAGTAAATTTCTTGTAAGTCATTTTGAAGCTCCAGAGACGCTAGCAGGTTTTCTATCAAAGTACCAATATACAAACAACGAAGCAGTTAATCCATACTGAACAAAGAACTGTATCCACTCTGGTCTTGAATACCACCCAAAAGCTACATACAGAGGTATTCCAAATGCACCTTCTTTGTGTTCAAATGGTGTCTTTGACAAATCAAAGGCTTTGGTAAAAATCGCATTATCTGACGCAATAGCTCCTAATCCTTTTGCAGCAGAAAGTCCTTCATGGACGGCATATCCTGTCAAAAAGCCAGCCTGCAATATAAGATATGCAAGTGTAACGTTGAAAATTGTTGAAAGCTTTATGTTAACAATTGAGTAAAATATCAATAATACCACCACGATTGAAAGAGCTATCCCAACAATTATTGGTAAAAGCATATATTTTCCAGCAAAAGAAAAGAAAGCAATTTCAGCACCTTCCCGCAAGACCATAACCATTGCTAATAGGAATATGCCTGCTTTGGAAAGATTCAATGCAGCCTTGTTTTCGACATGCTCTTTTATTTTTTTGCCGTGCTTAATCATCCAGATAATGAAAGTTGTAATCAATAATACAGCAATTAGGCTTGCCCCGCTTTCCCATAATTTTGCGATATTATCTGTTCCACCTACTGCTGATGAAACCATCATAAGAATAATTCCAAGAATAATTGAAAGCAGAATGCCAGCAGACATTCCCTGCCACACATTGTGCTTGAACTTTTTGTTATCGCTTTTGTCTAGGAACTTAAGCAGTATTGCTATGATAAGCAGTGCTTCCAAACCCTCACGAAATGCCACAATCAATGCCTGAACAAATATTTTAAATCACCTTTTATTGTATGAACAAATCTATTCATGTCCTGTACTTTTACTGAAAGCATAGCTGCCAAGCAATCCTAGCAAAAATCCCGGAACACCTCCAAATAAGGCGCCTAAGAGTCCCAAATATAAACCGCCATACCCGCTTTGACCAGTTTGTTTAGTTTCTTGTTTCTCTAAATTATTGGGGGTAGCTGTTTTATGCTGATTTCTATCATCTGTAATCTCGCTTTTTACCTTTGTTTCAAGAACTTTTGGCTCATTTCTTTGATAGCCTGTGTTTAATCTTTCTTCAATCGGATGTTGCGCAGCTCCAGAATACGGATGCATTTTGCTTGATTGGAGTGTTGGACTTTCAACCGCTTCTTTAACGACTAACTCATCTAAATGCCTTTTTGAATCAACTATAATCAGTTTTTTAACGGTACTCAATCAAACCACCCCCTAATCTACATTTTTTGCCATATAATATCCCGCCATTCCGCCCAATAAGGGCACAAGGATTGGAGTAATTGGTCCTAACAAAGGCATTGCCAGGAATGCAGCCGGCGCAAGCAGGTAGCCCATATAGCCCATTGTTGCTCCTGATGCCGCAAGCATCATATGATGCGGATCAGCTCCTTCAACTTTCTCTTCAAGACCCATAAAAACCACTTAGACCAAAAACTTTAAATAAAGTTAACAATTGTTAAGCCTCATCAAGAGGTCTTATTTAAAGCTAATTGCAGAGGTTTTGGAAAACTAACGAAAAAGCAAAATAAAATCACGAAAAGCGCAATGAAAGATGCGAATGCCGCCATAATGTTAAAATTGATTTTATAAAATGGACGAAACAGACACTAAAATTTTGGAATTGCTTGTAAAAAATGCAAGAGCCTCATTTATCGACATGGGTAAAAGACTGCGCATATCGGAGAGCACTGTAAGAAAAAGAGTTGGGGATTTAGAAAAACATGGAGTAATAAAAAAATATTCGGCGATAGTTGAGCCGTCAAAACTAGGATATGGCAGCGTTGCGATAGTTGGCATAGACTGTAAATCCGAGAATTTCTTAAGTGTTGCCAAAAAACTTACAGAATTTGATAATGTAAAATTTGTTGCCACAAGCACAGGCGACCATATGCTAATGATTGAGATATGGATGGAAAATGCAAGTGAATTAAGGAATTTTGTAAGAGAAAAAATAGAAGCTATTGATGGTATTACAAGAACTTGTCCCGCCATTTTGAATGAAAGACTTAAAGAAGTTTAGGATTTTTATGATAGATTTCAAAAAGAACTAATAAATATCTATTAATTGTATTAGTTTTACTGCTCCTGCCTCTTGCACAAATACTACATGGAGACGACGGGCTTCATCCCACAGATAAATCAGTGGGTATTCGCCCTACGATTTTATAAAAGTAACAGGATTTTATGATTGGATGAGCTACGAGGTCATAAACAACAGCCCAAATTATTGCTTTATACCTTTTGGAACTGGAAATCTTTACGAAAACATACTGAACATAAACAAGAAAGAAGCATCAACAAGAAGCCACGACCCAAGGCTTAAAGGCAACATTGAGGTATTGAGAAAATGCAATTTCATAGGCGTAACGACCAATAATCCAAGATCAAAAGCAGATAAACTTTACTCCCCTCATCTGCCTTTCGTCCATTACGATGAGCAGTGGATAAACCTATACAAGTATGCAGGCTATTGCGGCCATGAATCAAATGTCCACTTGGTAAAAGAGGATTATCTTGATGAGGCTATGGGAATTGCGCAATCGCAGGGAATTAATTGCGAGCATTCCGGAATAGCAGGCTTGGCATTGATGCTTCAAATGAAAAATAAATTGCCAAGAAACAAGAAAATGCTGATAGTGAGCACAGGAAAGACAAAGATGCCTTGAAAACACCCAAACAAGCCCCCGTGAACAATAATAAACAGTTAAAAGCCTTTTTTCGTGTAAAAAAGGTTTATAATCCATACTGTTTTTTAAGCAAAATATATATACTAAATAGTTTTTACTGCTTGGTATGAGCGAAGAAATGGACGAAAAAAAAGAGGCCGAAAAAGATGCGGCACAGGACACGTTTTTGGAGAAGGTGATACTGTTCCTTACAATAATCGTCGGAGGAATTCTTATATTCAACCAATTCCAATTTGTAAAAATGTCTGCAAACATACTGCTTAACTCTGTCTCGCTTTTGCTGATACTTACCTTGGCAGCATTGGTAGCATGGCTTTTCCTGAAAAAAGAGCATCATGCAGGGCATTCTGCAAAAGCAGAGAATATGTCCGGGAAAATTCACTCAAGCCCTATGGGCATTTATGAAAAATTAAGCATGGGCCTTACAGCTTTTGTATCAATAATGATAATTTTTAACCAAGTCCAGATTTCCCAGGCAAACTCATTGTTAAGCGGCGCTTCGTCGCCTATAAATAAATTCATGTCGTCTGTTTCTTTTCCTTTAAAATTAGGCTTGGGTTCTGCTTCCGGGAAAGGCGGCGTTGTCATTGGCCCGCAGCTTAATTCTGACGGAAGGACGACAAAGCTTGTCGAATGGACTACGATAAGCGACACGCCTTCACCAAAAGATACGGGCAATCCCACTCAGGATGCCATTTCATCTGTTGTTCCGACAGGCACTCCGTTTTACGCTTCAGAAGGGGCGGGGGCCGAAAAGATAAAAGGAGTTAGCTTTGATGACCCATTGACAAGCCAGAAAGTCTGGGCTTCACTTCTTGGCTCAAAAAGATTTGGCACTGCAAACGAGATTAAATTAACTGCCGAGGAAGAGCAGAGATGGAAAAAGCTTACAGGAGTGTTCACATGCGATTTTTGCTGCGGCGGCCCAAACAGCGTAACCACTATAGCAAGATGCGGATGCGCGCATTCATACGCATGGCAGGGAATGGCAAAATTCTTCATCAAGTATTATCCTAGCTACACCGATGAGCAGATATTAGGGGAGATGACAAAGTGGAAAGCTCTATGGTATCCGCAGGGAATGATACAGGACTACATGGTTTATACCGGCCAGCAGCCGGCAAGCATATTAACACACGGCGGCTCGATTGGCATAAAGCAGCAATTCCTTAATCAGGCTCCTAACGGACAGCATCAGACGAAGGCAACCGCGACTCCGCTATCTGATTTACCCTCGATGGTCGGCGGGTGCTGAAACTGGCGATTCATTAATTAAAAATCCATTAACGATTGAACATTAAATGAAATCATTAAAAAAATAAATAAAACTACAATAATCTAAAAAATTAAAAATTTTCCAGCTTTAAAACAATCAGAAAAAAATTTCAATTCTCAAAGAATTGAAATTTTTTACAAAGATTTATAAAAAGGAAAAAAAACAATATGTAACATTGGGTTTTTTCATACAGGAGGCAGGATAAAAATGAATAGGAATGCTATTATCGTTATTGTGCTTGTTGTCTTGGTTTTATTGACGGCGGTGCAGGCAGTGCAGCTAAACAGCCTCAAGTCAAGCATAAGCACAGGCAAGCTCAGCGTTGCAAATTCACCGTCTCAAAGCTCAGGCGGCGGCGCGTCAGTGCCATCAAGCGTAAGTGAGCTTCCTTCAATGGTCGGCGGCTGTTAATTTTTTAAGAAAAATCACGAAAATTTTTTCCAGATGCAAATCCATCTGCAAAAAATTTCATGCCTTGCATGAAATTTTTTGAAAGGAGGTAAGAATGAACATAAAAACTATAATGGCGCTGGTTTTGGCTGCCAGCATGCTTGTGATTGGATGTGTATCATCCGGCCAAAGCGGTTATGCTACATACAATCAGCCTTCGCAGGGTGGGCAGCCCAGCGGACAGTACGTCGGCGGCGGCTGCGGAGTCGCTCCGGCAGCAGATTACGCGGCTACGCCGGTAAATGATTTGAAGCAGCAAAGTTCTACGCTTTAAAGAAGCTTGGGCAGCTACCGAAGCAATATGAAAAAATTTCGCTTGCGAGCAAGTGAAATTTTTTATCTCTAAAATGGAATTATCAAAAAGGGAAAAGCGCAGGCTTAGGCTGGAGAATGCAGGGCAGGAAAACCATGAATCCCAAAAAGAGCATGAGCAAAAGCCTGAGCATCAAAAGCATGCGCACGCTCAGGTAAAATCGGCAAAATCAAAATATTATATTATTGGCGGGGCGATAATTGCCATAATTTTAGCGGCTGTTGCTTATTCGGTTTATTCGATTAGCAGGCCGGGAGAATATGACAGCTTTGCAAAGTGCCTTAGCGAAAAAGGCGCGGTAATGTACGGCGCAATGGACTGGTGCAAATTCACGCAGGCGCAGAAAGCAATGTTCGGAAGCTCTTTTAAATATATAAACTATCACGAATTTAACGAATTGCCAGGAATAAAGAAAACTCCGACGTGGGTTATTGGCGGCGCATGGCAGGAAAACGTGCAGCCATTTGACAAGCTGGCTTCATTAACTGGGTGCAAACTATAAAAATGGCGGAAAAAGAAGAAGACATGCAGGGCGGGCGCGAGCATGCAGGCAGCAAGGATGAGCATTCGCATCATCATAGGGAGGAGCATCCTGTAAAACACCATAAAAAGCTCAATCTTCAGAATGCCCTTATTGTGCTTCTCGTATTTTTAGGAATTGTTGTTATAATCAACCTTATTCTTGCATCAAGCCTAAATAAGGAAATAAAAAATAATACGGAGCTGAAAAAAGAAGAATTAAAGCCGGCAAAAATCGAGATTGTTTCCCTTAAGAATTCTAAATGTAATGACTGCTCTGACATTTCGGCGGCTGTGAGCAGCATAAAATCCCTGAACGTGAACGTAACAAAAGAAAGAAAGCTTGAGTTTGACTCAAAGGAAGCAAAAGACATAATATCCAAATATAAGATTGAAAAAGTGCCGAATGTGCTCATAACTGGGGAAATTGACAAGCTCAGCGCGCAGGGCTTTGAAAAAAAAGAGGGCGCATTGGTGCTTAGCAATATAAATCCGCCATTTACAAATACAGCGAACGGAAAGGTTGGGGGAAGGGTAACTATCTATATCCTAAAAGACACGGAATGCGCAAAATGCAACGATTTGAAGGCTTTTGTAGCGCAGATAAAATCTACCGGCGTAAAGCTTTATAACGAAAGGGAAGTTTCCCAAAAAAGCGATGAAGGAAAAAGCCTGATACAAAAATACAATATCGGATTTGTCCCCGCCTTGATACTCTCAAAAGACGCAGGCGAATACAACATAGTAAAGCAGGCATGGCCCCAGGTTGGAACCAAGGAAGCCGACGGTTCTTATGTATTAAGATTGGTAAACCCGCCATTCATCAACCTGACAACAGGCGAGTTAAAGGGAATCGTTGATATAATCTACTTAAGCGACAAAAGCTGCAAGGACTGCTATAATGTCAGCCTGCACAGGAACATACTCACAAGCCCTCAAAGCTTTGCCATGACTCTTGATAAGGAAGAAAGCTATGACATAGCCTACGATAAAGGCAAAGAGGCTATTGCAAAGTACAACATAACAAAAGTCCCGACAATAATCCTCTCGAGGGATGTTAGCGTATACCCTTCAAGCCCAGTATTAAAGCAGTTCTTTACTATCCAAAAAGACGGCTCTTATGTATTCACGAAAGTATCGAGCATTGGAACCTACAAGGATTTATTGACTGGAGAGGTTGTGCAGGCTCAGGCTGCGGCTGCTGCGGAACCGCAGAATTAATGAAAAAATTGATTTATAGTCTTTAAAGCGAAAGCATTATTTAGATTATAGAGAGTTTTGAATAACCCTATTCCATTTATAAATAAACTGCATTTACT
>CAYWNO010000080.1:0-7209 GCA_964459665.1 uncultured Methanosarcinales archaeon | reverse complement strand
AGTAAATGCAGTTTATTTATAAATGGAATAGGGTTATTCAAAACTCTCTATATTATTGAATTTTTTTAATTTTGTTTCCCTATATAAAAATTTTCAACTTTAAGTTAAAAATTTTCAGTTGATGTTCATGTTTATCATTAAACCTAATCATTAATGAGTTTTTACTTCAAAATTCTTCCGTTCTTCTTGCTCCACAAAAGCAAGTCAAGCTCGTCTACGGAAATTCCGATATCGTTCGAGAAGCCAATAAATTTCTGCTCCATCTCAAGGTACTCCATGCCGTTTTTCGGCTTTTCATTTGTGTCAAGGACTCCAAATTCATGCAGCGAGTTTATTATGTGCTTGTCAAGGATTGCATAGCCCTTGAACCCTATGTTCCTTAAAAAATGCGACGCCTCTTTGTAGAAAAGCCCCTTTATGCCCTTGTTTAATGCAAAAAAATCCCTAAGCTCGCGTTTATTCTTAAATGAGCTTATCTTATTTTTTAGCTGGAAATTCAATGCGTTTTTCAGGTAGGTTCTCGTATGTATTATGTGGGCAGGCCTTACATTGTTGAACCTGTAAATCCCTTCAAGCCTTCTTGTCATTTCTTGCGCAGCCCCGTCAATAAGCACCTTCCTTACCGCATCTACTGCCTTTGCGCCCATCTCGGCGCTGGTGTTTGCAGTAAAAATGCAAAAGCAAAGCTCCTCAAAAATGCGGTAATCCTCTTTTGTCTCAACCGGCATCAGGACAAGCTCGTTATTGTGATAAAACCACGAATAAGGCTCGCAAAAGAATGTCTCAAACTGGCCCAGCCTTTCTTTTATTTTTCCCTTCCTGTTTTCGTAGTCAGCCTTTAATTGCTCAATGCCGCCCATGAATCAAGAGCATTCAGCAGAATTTATATAGTTTTGCAAAAGATATTTAAACGAATAATCAAAAAAATTCCGACATGGCGGAAATTTTTTTAGTTTTCATATTAAAATGCTTCTACCTGATGCTGCCCGCATATTTTGCCAATATGGCGCCGGTCATGGTTAAGAAAATCAATTTTTTTGCTTTCCCGATAGACTTTAACAAAAAGCTGAATGACAATCCCATCTTCGGCAAAAATAAAACATTTAGGGGTTTTATTTTCGGCGTAGTTTTTGCAATTGCGGTTGCATACATCCAATTTTTGCTGTACGGGCTGGAATTTTTCAGGAATGCCTCATTTTTTGGCTATAAAAACTGGCTTTTGCTTGGGTTTCTGATGGGGCTTGGAGCCTTATCAGGAGATTTGGCAAAGAGCTTTTTTAAAAGAAGGCTTGGCATAGAGCCGGGGGCAATGTTCATCCCTTTTGACCAGACAGACTTTGTCATTGGAGCATTCGTTTTCATCATGCCTGCTTTTGATGTAACGATAAAAATTTTTGTGGTATCATTATTGATGAGCTTTGTTTTGCACATCATAGTCAACCATGCCTCATTTTATGCAGGGATAAGAAATGAAAAATGGTAAATTAAGCTTTGAAAAAATCACTTTTGGAGTGAATTTTTCAGATAAAGATTAAAAACAGCGCATTTGCAATTACGAGAAAAATTGAATTATTCAAAAAAATCTTCCCAAGATTTTTTTGTCTCAGGCTGTACATTAAGGAAGCAGCAGGCATCCCGTGCAAAAAAATCAGGCTCGAGGTTATTGCAAAAAGATTGGTATTTTTTGAGCTTATGAAAAACAGCATTCCAAAGGCAGCGTAAGCCAGCATTGTTTTTCTTAATATGCTTTTGATTTTATATTCTGCAAATAATAAAAGCGCTAAAGATGCTAAAAGAATCATCAAATAGAACGGACTGGCATAATAATAAAACGCTATAAAGGTAAATATCGCGTATAAAAAAAATTTTCTTACAAGAAAAATTTTTTTTTGCAGCGGCTTTTGCTCTTCCGGCGCTATTTTAACGAGCAGAAATCCCGCGGCAAGCCCCATGAAAGAGATTATGGAAGCAAAGAAGTAGTTTGCTAATTGCATTTTTCCATATCCTTGATTTGTTTTAGCCGCCTTATGTGCCTTTCCTCATTGCTAAAATCTGTTTCAAGCCACGCCTTTACTATTTTTTCGGCCATATCTTTTTTTATGATTCTTGCCCCGAGGCAAAGCACGTTGGAATCATTATGCTCCCTGCTCATCCTTGCAGTGTATTCATCGAAGCAGTTTGCAGCCCTTATGCACCTCACTTTATTTGCGGCGATGGATTCTCCTGTGCCTGTTCCGCACATTAAGATTCCCATGCCGCCCTGCTTTGCAACCTTATTTGCAAGCTTGAATGCAGTCTTTGGATAATCCGAGCTGGCTTCGCCGGAATAAACGCCCAAATCCTTCCACTTATAGCCGGATTTATCAAGAAATTTTTTGATTTCCTCTTTAAGCCTAAAGCCTGCGTGGTCGGCGCCTAAAAATATCACGCACGTTTCTTTTTTATCCATTTTTACTTTGAAAAATTCACTTTTTTTAAAATGTGAATTTTTCAGGTTTAATGCCAGGTCCCTCTCCATATGGAATGCCCCCATTGGATAAGCAAATCCACGCCCAGCCTTTCTACCTGCAAGGGCACATCGCACGCGCCAAAGCAAGAGCCCATCCAGATTATTGCGCTTGCTCCGGTATTTTCTTCTATAGCCTGCTGTATTTCATTCGCCCTCGGCTTTAAGCCGTCAGGCAGCTGGACGCACACGAGCTTTGCGTTCTCCTTGTTGATTCTTTCTATAACCTTGCCCATCTCCAAGTCGTATTGCTGCATATTCGAAAGTATGGAATTTGATTTTAAAAATGTTTGGGTTCTATAGGCTTCATCCAAAAAATGGGTTAGCAGCCTATACTCACGGACAAAAATAATTAGACAATTTCATGATAGTGTTGGATTAATATGCTCAATTATTTACTTCCAACACTATAGAAAGAAGTCTTTTCCAGAATCCTTTATCTTCATGGTAATGTTCTTCACACAATGAACAAATCTGTTTTCCAATCCTTACTTTGCCTAATCCTTTCTTCCGTGCATAATCATAGCCATTATGCACCATTTCATGCCTCCTCTTGCAGATAACCTTGTGTTTTAGTCTAAACACTTTCTTGGAAGTAAACTCATACTTATTTGATTCTGGGAATATGCTAAAAAGCAGCCCAGAATCAGAAAAGTTATTAAGGTTCAAGTGTATTTCAGTCATTTAAGCACCTCCTTTTATTGACGACAGAATTTGTATTCACCGTCTATAAATCGAGGTGTGCTTTTTATATAAAACCTTCTTTTTCTGCATGAGAAATAGCTATTAATGAAAAAGAAAAGGATTTAGAGGAATCACTCACATTTTATATTGTGCAAAAACTTCGCAAAATTTAATAATAAATTGGGATTCTCATGCCAAAATGGCGGAAGTCGGAGAAGAAGCGCCTGATTTTGCCTTGCAGGATCAGGATGGAAATGAAAGAAAGCTAAGCGAATTTCGGGGCAAAAATGCAGTTATTGCATTCTATCCGTTTGATTTCTCTTCTGTTTGCACAACTGAATTCAATTGCTTCCAGAATGATTTAAATGAGCTTGACAATCTTAATGCATGTGTTATCGGGATAAGCGTCGACAGCAAATATTCCCACAAGGAATTTTCAAATAAATTAGGATTAAAATTCCCTTTATTGAGTGATTTTGGGAAAAATGTCTGCAGGCTGTATGGCACTTTGAAGGAAGAGGGCTTTAGCAACAGGGCGTATTTTATAATTGATAGGAAAGGGCTAATAAGATTTAAGCGTGTAATGCCGACGCCAAAAGAAAGGATGGAGAATACTCAGTTAATGGAGGAACTAAAGAAAATAGAATAAAAATGGATCATTTTTGCTAGATTTCCACAAATTTCCATCCAGGGAGTGTATGGTATCTCTTTCCAAATTCTTCTCTACCATGGTCCCTCAGAAATATGTAAGCTTTTGCGAATTTCTCCTCTTTAATTAAAGCTCTCTGATGAGCAAAACCACAGATGTCTCCAATTGATTGTAATTTTGCCATTTTATTTCCTCTTCCATGCTTGTCCAAACAAGAAGTTGGAATCTTGCACTAAAACTAGCGGACTTCCCTTATTCAATTCATCTGGTTTGACAAGGAGCTTACCAATATAGGCGACTAAATTATCAACATCATTCGCTAGTCGCGTATGGGCAGATAGTCTTTCATCTTCGGTAAGGACTTTATTGCCATAGACTTCTTTGACAATTTCATCTAATTTTCCCATGCCTCTTTCAACAATTAAATGATCCACTTTTCTAACCCTTGGGTCAATTCTATCGTAATCAAATCTTTTGGTAATTTCTCCTACTTCAATTCCGCGATAGAGAGGAAGTATGAAGCAAGGGTTTATGAGGCATTATTACGGACTGGAGAGTCGTCTGTTCAAAAGATTTCTTTAAAATCAAAAGTGCATAGAAGAAACGTATACGACTCATTAAGTAAATTATTGGAAAAAGGGCTTGCATCTGAAGTTTTCATTAAAGGAGAAAAGCATTTCAATGCAATTAATCCAAGAAGATTATTGGATTTGCTGAAAGAAAAGGAAGAACGAGTAAACAAAATTCTTCCTGAGATGGAATCAAAGTTTGAGGCTATCGAAGAAAGAGAAGAAGCCTATTTATATAGAGGGGTAGGGGGATTTAAAAATTATCTGCAAGACATTTTGAAAACAAAACAAACAGTTTATTTTATCGGAGCAAAGGCATTTTGGCTCGATACAAGATTACAACATTTTATCCCAAGGTTTCAAAGAGAAAGGAAAAGATTAGGAATTAAATTTGCGCACATTTTCGATTATGAAGTCAAAGAACAGAAGCCCGAGATATTAAAGATTGTTGGCAAACCATATAAGTTTCTACCAAAAAAATATTCAAGTGCAACAGCAGTTGATATTTTTGGAGATTATGTTGTAACATTTGTTGGAGTTAAATCTGGACAATTAGAAGAAGAACCTTTAATGTTTGTTATGAAAAGCAAAAAATTAGCTAATGGATACAGAAAGTTTTTCCAATTTATGTGGGATCGTTGTGCAGAATAATTAACACTACATAAATGAATTTTTAAAAACGCCAAGAGTAATACTTTGCCATCCTGAAGTTGCTCGTCGGGGAACAAAAAGTATCAGTCAAACAAGCCTCGTCGGTGAACTTCATAAAGCTAAAGTATTACCGCCAAGAGTAAAATTTAAAAAGACAGGCAAATAACATAATTATTAATAAAATGGGAGAAAAAGGAAGGGAAATAGCAAAGCTGGACCATAAATGGCTGATAGAAGAGTTAAATAAGGCTTATGCTTTTGAATGGGTTGTTCATCACTATGCTTCTTTAGCTTCTAACATAGTTTCTGGTTTAAGAACTCCCGTTTATGCAGAGATTTTCAAGAAAGCAGCAGAAGGGGAGTTTGGGCATGCAAACCGCATTGCAAAGAGAATAGCCGAGCTTGGCGGCGAGCCTCCTAAGTCATTAAGCGAAATGGAAAAACTGGCAAGATTCGGCAAAGTGATTTTTCCAAAAAACAGAAGCGATGTCAAGGGATTTATTCAGGTATTTCTGAAGATGGAGCAGCACGCCATATCATTGTACAATGGCTTGTCAAACAAGACTCACGGCAAAGACTCAGTAACCCACGAATTGGCAGAAGACCTTCTTGCAGAAGAAGTTGCTGAGGAAGAAGAATATGAGAACATGCTAAGAGAGTGAGTATTTCATTTTAATTGATTCTTTTGTATCATAAAGTTAAAAATCAATCCATAGCCTTTGGAGGCTACAAAAGTTAGAATTGAATGATAGTGCCATAAGAAGGCTGTGAAGGAAAATTCTCTTGATAGTAGTAATTTTTTTTAACCACTACCAAAAAGTATTTATATTACTGCTCAAATAAAACAGTCAATATGAAAAAAAGAACAATTCGCATCCTGTTCTGGACATTTTTCATACTTGGCATAATGATGGGCTATATTATCCCGGGTGATTTAAGATTTCTAATTAAAAAGGCGCAGGAAAAGCCGCTGGAAGCGGAAATTTTCGACATCCCGAAAAAAATGGGGCAGCTCGACCTTGAAAGCGATTATTTCAGGTATTCTGTGCTTGCCAAAACAGAAACAGGGGCCGTCGAACTGCTAAGGCTGGACGATTCGATCCCAAGGCACATGCACCCAAAGGAAAATCATTTTGTATATATCTATAGGGGAAGGGCAAAGGGAACAATCGGCGATGCGCCCTTAGAAGTTATGCCCGGGCAGATGATTGCAATACCTGCGGGAGTCTCGCACAGCATTGAAAGGGTAGGAGACGTTCCTGTCGAGATGATAGTGTTTTCAACCCCGTCTTTTACCCCGCAACATACCGTTTTACTGAACAAATAAATTTTTCTTGACGAAAAATTTATTTATTAGTTCTAAGCCCTTCCCGTGCTCTCTCCGGCAGTTACGCCTGAAGCAATCAAATGCGCAAGTCTAATGGGCTCGGGTATCAGGCTTCTTGTGCATGCGATTTCAAGAATTTTCTTTGCCGTGTCTAAATCAATTCCCGTCAGTTGTGCAAAAATATCGCCTATCCGTATAACTTTTCCCGCCTTTTCTATCAGTTTTATTTTCTGCTTTTTATTTATCCTGATTAGCGTTTTTTTGATGTTATCTATGTCAGGCATTCCTCTTATTACATTTATGACGGGCAGGTTGGTTTTTTTGCTTAGCTCTTTAACATCAATTACATTAAAGCCGGCTACGGCAATCCCGTCAAGAAAAATGCACTGCAATTGGGGCTTGAATTTGCACTTGTTAATCATGCCGACAAGATTTTTTGTTGAATCGCTGCCGTCAACTGCAACTTTTGTGGATAAAATCCCGTCAACCCATGAGCCGCCCCTCATCACAACGCCCACTACAAGCGCATTTCTGTCTTTGAACTTATTGAAAGGCGAATCGTCAATTCCTATCACGCGGATTTCTTTTTTTACCATTTTATAGCAAATGACACAAATTTTTATACAATGTATAGTGTTGGAAGTAAATAATTGAGCATATTAATCCAACACTATCATGAAAATCATGGATTTTCAGGACACCGAAAATCTCCGATTTTCGCGTGTATCAAGAGGACGCAAGAAATTTCAATCAATTATTTGCGTCCGATATTATATAGAGGACTTTGAATAACCCCCTGTATTTATAAAGTAAATGCAGTTTA
>CAYWNO010000079.1:0-7225 GCA_964459665.1 uncultured Methanosarcinales archaeon | reverse complement strand
CCTATTTTGTAGTTGATTATGAGGTAGTGTGGAAGACTATAAAGGAGAGGCTGCCAGAAATAAAGCCAAAAATTGACGCTATATTGGAAGACTTAGACAATCAGAAAGATAAAAAAAAGAAAAATGAATGAGTTGGTTTTAGCTGGATTGTTTGGCGTAATTGGACTTTGACTTGAGGCTGCTAACCTATTTTTTGGATGGAGCCGGATTTTTCAGTTATCTCGAGGTATTTTTTCTGCCTGAGTATGATTACGGATATCCCTTTTTCAAGCAGGCGCCTTTTAAGCTCCATGTCCTGTGTAGCTATCACGGTGTTTTCGCCAAAATTGCCAAGCATCAATGAATCAACGTATGCGCCTGCATCCTTATTTTCGGATTTGATTATGCCTATTTTTTTTATTTCTATCAGTTTTAAGGCAAATTTTGCAGCCCTTTTGTTATTTCCGGACTGCTTTTCAATAATGCTGTTAAGCTCATCAATTGACTTATCATAAGCAAAAAGATTGTAATTGAAATTGCATATCCTCCTAAATTCCAAGAATATGTCTACCCTGAACTTGTAAGGAATCATCAAAAAATTAGTGTCAATGATTATTTTTTTCATGGATAAAATTTTTTAAAAAAACGAATTTTTCAAACTTCTCTTTTCTAAACACTTACCAGCACAGCCCCAAAAACAATCAAGACAGCGCCGACTATAATCCTGAAAATCTGCGACTTGTCAGGAATTTCTTTGAGGAAGATTATTCCTATCAAAACTGCAAGTATCGTATTGGTGTTATATATCGGGGCGAGCCTTGCAATATCTGCTTTTTGCGAGACTGCAATCGCAATTGATAAAAATCCAAGAGCCCAGATGGCTCCGGCAGCCAAGGCGAGGCCGCTTGATTTCCACTCAAACTCGAAGCTCGGCCTGAACAGGAAAATCAGACCAAAGACGACAATAACGCCGATTCCAAACATGAAACTGCCGTAATAAGGCGATAAATTTCCTTTCTGGTAAGCAATTTTATAGACTATCACATTCAGCCCGAAGAAAAATGACGCCAAAATCCCGTAAAAAATCCAGTTTTCCATATCGAGACCTTTAAAAAATTCGCTTTTCAAGCGAATTTTTTAACTTAATAACCTCTCTTGCAACAGATTCGGCGTCCAACCCGTATTTTTTATACAGCTCTTCGGGCTTTCCGGATTCCGCATACCTGTCATTTAGCCCTATCCTTTTCATGATGCAGGGATAATTCTCGCCCAATGTTTCTGCAACCGCGCCTCCCAATCCTCCAATGACGCTGTGGTCTTCTGCCGTAATCACGCAATTTGTTTTCTTTGCGAGGCTTACTATTAAATCGGTGTCCAGAGGCTTAATTGTGTGAATATTTACGACGTAAGCTTCGATTCCTTCCTTTTCAAGAATTTGGGCGGCTTTTAATGATTCATGGACCAAAGTTCCTGTTGCAAAAATCACTG
This sequence comes from uncultured Methanosarcinales archaeon, assembly GCA_964459665.1. GTDB lineage: Archaea > Nanobdellota > Nanobdellia > Woesearchaeales > GW2011-AR4. Next base: position 5,758 of record CAYWNO010000079.1, on the reverse strand, counting down.
CGTCCTTTCCTTGCCTTAAGATTTCGCCTTTTCCTATCTCAAAATTGTAATCCTTATCGTGAATCACTGGAACAGGATTTCTGTGCAGCCTCATATAAGAGGGTGATTTGCATTCTGCCAATTCTAACACCATTTTTTCGGCTTCCACAGAATCGCAAGGCTGCAGAACTATCATGTTGGGCAATGCCCTGTAAGCCGCTATGTCCTCGATGGCCTGCGCGCTTTTCCCGTCCTCGCCTGTCGCGATTCCCGCATGGCTCCCTGCAATCTTGACATTAAGCTTGTTTCTTGATATGGTGTTTCTTACAAACTCGTAAGCCCTCTCGCTAAATACGGCGAATGTGCTTGCATATGCAATTTTTCCTGAAAACGCAAGGCCTGCAGCGGCCCCTATCATGTCCTGCTCTGCAATGCCCATTGAGAAAAACCTCTCTGGAAACTGCTTTGCGAAATACTCGCTTCTCGTGCTGTCGCTTAAATCAGCGTCGAGGGCGACAACATTTGGGTTTATCTTGCCTAATTCGAGTAAAGCTTTTCCGTAGCCGTCGCGTGTTGCTGATTTTTGTTCTGGCATTTCATCCTTCCATAACTATAAAATCCTTTGTATTTTTTCTGGCAATGAAGGTTAATTTTCCATTAAAATTTTTTAATTCCCCAATATCGTCGTACTCCCTATCCTTATACAATTCTATTCCATTATGTACAATGAATCGCTTGTATAGGGGATACTTTCCATTGGTGTCTTTCTCTACATAAGCAACATAAGCCAAACCGCCATTGATTCCTATAGGGAACTCTACTTTGTCATATTCATTGCCATATTCAACACCATCAATCCACAATAAAGATTTTCTTATATCATTGAAGTAATCATATTTTAAGACTTTAATGTACCCCCATTTTCCATTTATCTCGTATAATGGCCAGTCTATAGTATAATCTTTTCTTAATTTGGAAGTATGCTTTATAGAATCCTGATGTTCTATAACACTATCATTTATTATTATATAATAATCAGAATCACAATCAACACAATTACCGTTAATATCCCCTTGAACAAAGAGTACAGTGGAGTTTAAGAGTTCTTCGTAACTAATAAGGGAATGATATTTTTTACTTAAAGTAGCATTAAAAATATTAAGATAATGACGATGTTTATTTTCATAATCACCAAGATACGTTCCAAAATCATAAACCTGAACTATTACTTCCTTAGGTAAAAGTTGCGTTGCCTTGTCGACTTCAAGCGAGCCCGTTCCATTGCTTAATACAATTTCATTATCCCCATATACTAAAACTTTTTTATCTGTTTCTGTCTGTCTATAACCCACCTGACCATGATAACTTTTAACGTATAGGAGTTTATTATTATAAATACTAAAACCCCGAATATCAATATAATCCCTAATATCATTTAAATTACTGCTGTTAATTCTTAATTCATTCATTTTATCCGCTTCTGGTTTTTCTGAATTACAACTTACGATAAATAATAAAAAAATAATCCCAATTATACACGCTCGTTTTTTAATCTGCTTCATTTGAATTCGTTAATGTTTATTTTTTCTATCTCTTCCATCGCCTTCTTGTATTCGTCGTCATTGGGCGCTTTTCCGTGGAATTTGTGGTTTAACTCCATGAACGAAACGCCTTTTCCCTTGATTGTGTTGGAGATTATTATCGTCGGCTTCTTGTTTTTCATGCTCTCTGCCTTGTCAAGAGCATCAATTATCTGCGCCATGTCGTGCCCGTTGATGCTTATTACGTTCCATCCGAATGCCTTCCATTTTAAATCTACATCGCCTATATCCATTACTTCCTTTGTGGTTCCGGTCTGCTGTACCTGATTTTTGTCGAGGATGGCAATAAGATTGTCCAATTTATAGAAGGCTGCCGCCATTGATGCTTCCCATACAGCGCCTTCCTGTGATTCCCCATCTCCAATCATCGCATATACGCTGCAATTTATCTTATCGAGCCTGCATGCAAGAGCAATCCCTAGCGCAAAGCTGATGCCCTGGCCAAGAGCCCCACCTGCAAACTCGATTCCCGGCGTGTTTAATTCAGGATGCCCCTGCAGCATCATTCCTATTTTCCTATAGCCTGCAAGCTCTGATTTCGGAAAATATCCCTTGTCTGCAAGAACCGAGTAGATGGCAGGGCTGCAATGCCCTTTGCTAAGAACAAACCTGTCCCTTTCAGGCCATGCGGGATTTTCTGGATTTATATTTAGCTTGTAGTAGTACAATCCGACGAGCATGTCAATTGCGCTCAAAGAGCCGCCCGGATGCCCGGATTGGGCGTTATAGATAATAGTGATTATGCTTTTCCTTAATTCCTTTGCTTTCTGCATAAGATCCGATAAAATTTCTTTGTTTGACATGTTGCAGATTATTTGCTTCTTTTTAAAAAAACTTCAGCGGCTTTGACGCTGAAGTTTTTTTGAATAGCTTATTATCTTGCCAAAAATTTTTTTGAAAAATTTTTGGTGTGATTTATTGGAATATTTTCCGATATTTTTTAATATATCCGATTCTCTTTTTTTGTCTTTTATCCTAAGCTTTTTTGATTTTTTATAAATTCCAATGATTTTTGCTAATTTGATCCTTAGCAATAAAAGCTTGACTATCCTCCTGTCAATCAAATCAATCTTTTTTCTGCATTCTTTAATCTTGTCCACGGCTGTATAGAATCAACTGCATTTTTTATAGTTTTGCATTATTAATTCTACAAAAATTACAATGCAAAAATAAGAAAAAATTTACCTCTTCAAAACTTCTGTAGCCGGCTTCATGCTCTTCCATGCAAGCTCAAAGAGGTTTTCAAGGGCGCTTGCAAAGAAAGGCGTATTCACCCATATGCCAACATCATAAGTCGGATGCACTTCGCCGTCGTCAAGAACCATGAATATTATTTCTTTTCCGTCAACGATGCAGAACCTTGCCTTGTTGTCCGTATGCCTTACCTCAGCGATGCCCGAAAGCTCCTTTAATGAAGGCAGCGCCTCTTTTGTTATGGGGGCTGCAATCCTTATTTTTACTCCCCTTTTCTTTAATTTCTCAAATGTCGGCTTGAAGCCTTCGACTTTTCTCATGAACCCTTGCGCAGTCGTCATGATTGTTACGCTTTCTTCGGCATTCCTTATTGTTAATTCCAGATGGTTGTAAAGGTTGTGCCTTCCCCTTAAAGAGCCGCTAAGGTCAGCAGGCTCGACTAATTCTACGCCTTGTGTGTGCAATGTGCTTAATTCGTTAATTATCTCCGTATTTTTCAGGTCGCTTAATTTCTTTACCTCTTCTTTTGCGTAATCCTGGACATTTTTCTTGACCCTTTCCACTACTTCTTTAGGGGGGACGGCTATGTACTTTATCGGCTTTCCCAGTTTCATAATTACAAAGCCCTTTTTTTCCAAAGATTCCAAAACATCATAGCTTCTTGATCTTGGGACATTTGCTATGTCGCTTAGCTCGCCTGCCGTGGAAACTCCCCTGCTTAAAAGAGCTGTCCAAATCTTTACCTCATAAAGGTTCAGCGAAAAAAACCTTCTTAGCTTGCCTAAAAATTCTTCTTTAACTATCATTTGAATACACCCCCCTTTTATTATTACTCAGGGGATAAAAAACACTACTATTAAAATGTTGTTATTTTTTATCAGTCAGTAGTAATATCATTATAAAATAGTAATTAATTATCTTAACTGATAAGTCATTACACTATAAAATGCACTAATATTTAAATCTTTTGGAAACTCTTCCAATTGATCATCATGCGACTGTGATCTAATGGCCATGATTCGAGCTTCCCAACAAACCGGTAATTTGCCGCTAATTTAAAGGAAACAGCTTGCTATCCGGGTTCGAATCCCGGCAGTCGCATAAGGACATTAAGAAAACTTTTGCACTTTACTCATAATAACCAGCGGGGCTTTATATATAAAACGCAAAAGTTTAGATTAAGAAAACTTTTTAAACATGGAGATGATACCATAATTATTGCCTAAGAAGTGATGCTGCTTCATGACTGCGAGGCTATAAAATGCAGTTCCTCTTCTTGCAATAAAACTTTAACTTTAAAATGGCAGAAGAAAAATTTTTAGTGGCAAGGGACGTTTACCTTAAGTCAGGAATACATATAGGCACTAAGTTTCGTACAAAGTACATGGAGCAATTCATATACAAGACAAGGCCCGACGGCTTGTCGGTTCTGAACCTGCAGAAGATTGACGAGCGAATAATAATTGCAGCCGCTTTTCTTGCGCAATACGCTATCGAAGATATTTTGATTATAAGCAGGAGGGAAAACGGATGGAAAGCTGTTGAATTGTTCGGCAAGCTGACCGGAGTAAGAGTCTTTGCAGGAAGATACCCTCCGGGCACCCTTACCAATCCAAACCTCGAGGAATACACCGAAGCAAAAATTGTCCTTGTAGTTGATGCATGGCCTGACAGGAATGCCGTTTTGGACGCCGTAAAAGTCGGGATTCCGGTAGTCGCGTTGTGCGATACCAACAACCAGTCGAATTTCCTTGATTTGGTGGTGCCGTGCAATAACAAAGGCAAAAAAAGCCTCGGGCTTCTGTTTTACATACTGACAAAAGAATTTCTAAAGCTGAAGGGAAAATTAAAGGAAGGCGAGGAATTTTCAAATAAGCTGGAAGATTTTACTGAAGAATAGTTTTTATTTTTTCATAAATTGTACCATTTACACCAAATCCAATAAATCTTTTATTGCCTGCTTAATGTTCTTTTTTTTGAAAAGCACTTCATAAGCCTGATGCGCAAGCGGCATTTTAAGGTTATGCTTTACGCTATACTCGTAAACCGCCTTTGTCGTGGGGATTCCTTCCGCTATCATGCCGTGCATCTCTTTTTTTATTTCCTCAATTGTCTTGTTTTTTGCAAGCTGCTCGCCTACAAACCTGTTCCTGCTGTGCCTGCTCATGCACGTCGCAATCAAGTCGCCAACGCCCGCAAGCCCGTAGGCTGTGCCTCTTTTTGCGCCAAAATGCCTGCCGAAATTATTCATTTCCATAAGTCCAAGAGTTAGTATGGAAGCCTTCGCATTATCGCCAAAGCCGACCCCGTCGCAAACCCCGACTGCTATCGCCGATATGTTCTTCAAAGCCCCGCACATTTCAACTCCTGCAACATCGCTTAGCTGGTAGAGCTTGAAGTAGCTGTTTCCAAGGCAGTCTGCAGCAGCCTTTGAGGTTTTTTTATCATTGCTTGCAACAACGCTTGCAGTCGGCATCTTCATGCTTACTTCCTCCGCATGGTTAGGGCCCGATAGCACGGCAATTCTCGCCTTGCTTCCAAGCTCATCCTCTAATATCTGCGACATTCTTTTCAATGTGAGGCGCTCGATTCCCTTGGTTGCGCTAACTATAATCTGGCTGCCGTAATAAGGCTTTATTTCCGATACCGTTTTCCTGAAGAACTCGCTCGGCACTGCAATTACGACCATCTCTGCGGATTTGGCAACATCTTTTAAGGAGCTGAGCGCAATCACGTTCTTTGGGATTTTTATCCCGGGAAGGTATTGCGCATTCTCATTCCTGCTTTCAATCTCGTTTGCAAGCTCTTCTCTTCTAGCCCAGAGCTTCACATCAAAGCCTTTTTCTCCCAATAAGACGGCCAAAGCCGTGCCCCAGCTTCCCGCTCCGACCACAGATATTTTTTGCATTTTTAATATAGCAAATGACACAAATTTTTATAGAGAGTTTTGAATAACCCTATTCCATTTATAAATAAACTGCATT
>CAYWNO010000078.1:1541-7327 GCA_964459665.1 uncultured Methanosarcinales archaeon | reverse complement strand
TTCAGGACACCGAAAATCTCCGATTTTCGCGTGTATCAAGAGGACGCAACAAATTCCAATCAATTATTTGCGCCGATATTATAGCTAAACAATGAGGGAAAAATTTCAATCTCAAAGATTGAAATTTTTTAGGTCAAGATGAAAAAATACACAGTAACCCCTTGGGAAGTAAGCGGCGAAATTGACTACGACAAGCTGATTCGCGAATTCGGAGTCAAGGCTTTGGATGAAAAACTGCTGGACAGGCTTGAAAGTGAAGTCGGGGAGCTTCATTACTTCCTTAAAAGAAAAATTTTCTTCGCCCATACTTATTTTGACACGATTCTTGAGCAGGCAGGAAAAGGCAGCAAGTTTTACCTTTACACCGGAAGGGCGCCGTCCGGCCCAGTTCACCTCGGGCATCTTGTGCCCTGGATATTCTGCAAGTGGCTTCAGGACAAGTTTGGCGCAAACCTATTGTTCCAGATTCCAGACGAGGAGAAGTTCCTGTTCAACGAGAAGCTTACGTTTGAAGACACGAAAAAATGGGCAAACGAAAATATCCTCGACATAATCGCAGTCGGCTTCGACCCGAAAAAGACAAAGATATTCTTGGACACCGAATATGCGAACGTGATGTACAAGCACGCATGCAGGGTAGCAAAAAAAATAACCTATTCAACTGCCAAGGCGACATTCGGCTTTACGGATTCTAGCAATCTCGGGCAGATTTTTTACACGTGCATGCAGTCCGTGCCTGCATTTCTTCCGACAATACTTGAAGGAAAGGCAACTTACTGCCTGATTCCGTGCGCAATCGACCAGCAGCCCCATTTTTTCATGACAAATGATGTTGCGCCAAAGCTCGGCTACCCTAAAGCTGCAACAATACTTTCAAGGTTTTTGCCGGGCCTGCAGGGAATGCATCAGGAAGGCAAGATGTCCTCATCGGTTGAAAGCACAACGATATTTGCGACGAACACCCCTTCGCAGGTAAGCAGCAAGATAGCAAAATACGCATTCTCCGGAGGCAAGGAAACAATTGACGAGCACAGAAAGCGCGGCGGCAACCCCGACATTGACGTTTCATACCAATACCTTACTTACTTCATGGAAGATTCCGATAAATTAAGGCAGATTTATGAAGACTACAAATCCGGGAAAATGCTGACGGGCGAGCTTAAGAATATTGCCGCTGAATCTATAAACAAATTCCTAAAAGATCACCAGGCGAAAAGAGAAAAGGCTAAAAACATCGTGGATAAGTTTATGCTGAGATGAAACTGAATAAAAACCACATTCAAACTTTCATCTTTATTCTTTTGTACATTTTCGCCGTTTATTTCTGGTCGCAGCCTTACCAGGAAAGAAAGCTGCCGTATGGCGAGTACGACGCGATGTCGCATTTTGAAGTTGGAGATTACATTGCCTATAATGACAAGTCAATAGTTTACCTGCCGCCCTATATAGACTTAAGGTACGGGCTTGACAACAAGTTTATGCCGCATACCTTATGGTATCCTCCGACATTCCACACTGCTTTTGGTGTCATAGAAGTAATAGGCGGCGGGAGGGTAATCCCGATATTTCTGCTAAACACCATAATGTCAACTTTCATAATCATAACTGTTTATTTTGTGATGAACTCGCTGTTTGGCTTTCTGCCGGCAATTTTATCGGCCCTGCTTTTGATATTTTCCCCGCGGGATTTCATGCCTTACCTGTGGGGCCAGTGGCCGGAGAGGTTTGCTTATGCTCTTGTGCCAATCATCCTATACTGCTTTTACAAGTATCTTATATCCTACTCAAAGCAGGAAAGCAAGCCGCTTTATCTTTACCTTACTGCCTTATTTTTGGGAATCGACATACTGGTACATCCTTTGGTTTTTTTTCATTCAGCCTTGGGCATCATAACTCTCTATGTTATCCTGTCAGTAAAGCAAAAAAAAATAGTTTTCAATTGGAGGCACATACTTGCGGGTTCGATGATTTTTTTGGCGCTTTTCATGAGCTTTCCTTACCAAACCTTCAATATATTCCCGCAATTGGCAAAACAGGCGCCTGCATCGGGGCAGGAAGGCAAGAATATTGACTTCTCGAGGCTGTTTAGCTGGTCTTTGGACCCTAAAGATTATGCGGGCAGCGTGCCTGCATCATATTTTTCTTTTAGTGAAATGCACGGCTTGTGGACGCTGCCGTTCCTTATTATCGGAATATTCTTTTTGCTTTGGAGAAGGGAAGAGCGGGACTTGTTTTTAGCGTCGTGGCTAATAAGCCTTTACTTTGTCCTTCACAGGGATTTGATAGGCAATGCGTCGTTTCTTCACAGATCCTTGTCGGCATCAACCCATATATTCGCGCCAATAGCTGCAGTAGGGTGCGTCTATCTCGCCTTACTGGTAAAGCTTCCGTCCAATTTTAACAAATACCTAAAATATGCAATCATTCTGGTTTTTGTATATTTTGCATTTTCTGTTAATATGGCAAATGCCTCAAGAATGCTCAATAAGAATGTTTACAGCCCGCAAACCAATGAAGGGTTTTTTGTGACGCTCAATCAGGAGGAGTACGAGGCAGCGCAATGGGCGCTCGAAAATGTGCCGCCTTCTGTCAATATAACTTCAATAGGAATGCCTTACAAAGAGCCGTTCCTTTCAGCCACATCAAAGAAGATAAGGTGGTTTGCGGCAGTCTCGCAGCACGTTACGAGGTTTTATTACTTAAGGGAAGACCAGGATAAGATACTAAAGTCAAACGAGTGGTACATCATGATGGACTACACCATGCTGGGCCAAATGAACGATAGGCAGACTTTTGAAAGCATGCAGGAATTTGAAAAGGGGAAATTATCAAACCACACAATAGTTTATGATAAAAATAACATAAGGGTGTTCAAGCTTGGAGCAAAAAAATAGCGGATTTAAGGAAATCGCCCTTGTTTTTTCGATTGCGCTATTGGCAGCCCTTGCTTTTTCATACGCATTATTCGGCATTATCGGAGCAAGGGTTGTGCTTGGAATTTTATTTGTTTCGTCGCCGTTTTATTTTATATTAAGCAGCTTTAAGCTTGATGAAGCAGAGAAATTTGTATTTTCCATTTTGATGGGGCTTACTATTTTCCCTTCACTCGCTTATGCACTTGGATTGGTTATATCTTTTAGGGTTGGAATTTTGGCTGTGTTTGCTGCGCTTGTTATGGTTGGGTTTGTGGCGAGAATGCTGTTTAAGAAACACAAAATACATAACCAATCTGATTGAAGTAATAGAGCTCGTCGAGTCTTAAGTTTAGACTCGTGAAAATCACTCACTTTTTCGACAGTGCCGATTCGTAGAAAGATTTAAATAAATCAAAATTATAATCAAGAAAGAGGTTTAGGCTTATGAAAAAATATTTGGCAGTACTGTGCTTTCTTTTGGCATTAGCTTGGATTACATCTTGCACATCCGTGGAAAAAACCTCAACGACAGTTTCCAATCCTGCAAATGAAGCCAGCCACCCTGTTCAGGCAGAGTCGCCTGCGCAGCCCCAGCCTCCAAAACAGGATATTTCAGCAGAAGTTCAGGAGTTGTTGGCTAAAAATAAAAATAAGGTAAAAAATATTTACTATAAATACAGGAGTCCCCAGACTGGAAGCAATTTCTATGAATTCTTTGCCAAAGGCGATAAAATAAAATATCTGCCTTACAAAGAAATAAAAACTATGGACAAACAAGAATCCTATGATTCTGTTTTTATAGACAAAACAGCTAAAACAGCGCAGTCTTACTGCGAAGCTGCATACTGCCTTTACAAAGGGAAAAAAGCAGATTTAGACTATCAGGAATCTTACATTCCAACAATTTTCGACTGGCTTTCCGGGATAACGCAAGCCAAAAAAGTCGGTGAAGAGGTTATTGATGAGAGGAGCACATGGAAAGTGGATACAAATGAAGGAATATTGTGGATAGACACATTTTATGCATTGCCTTTAAAGATAGAGTCAGGCGGAAAGACTTTCAGGTTTGAGCAGATAGCAGTCAATGGAGTTCAGGACTCTGACGTGAATCCGTAAGATTATGCGATTCTTTATTCACTAAACTTTTTGCAATATTGTCCATAAAATTGTAAGATTTCGTCAGTTTTTCTTGAGTTCAGATGATAATGCGTTTCACGAGTCTTATTTTCCGGAATAATCCATTCATCTTTTTCTAATTCTTTTAAAACATCTTTTACTATTTTGTCGCCTATCAAATGTTTCGGCAAGCCGTTGAGTATATTTTCAGTATGTGCGCCGCCCCATTTGCGCCACCTTACAAGTTTTCTGATTATTCTTGCTTTTATTTCGAGCTTGGATAACATAATAAAATAAATAATCTCATGTTATTTAAATGTATCTATTTTTGATACAATGTTGTATCAAAACAGAAAAGTTTATATATAAGTCATTATTTAATCTAATATAGAGAGTTTTGAATAACCCTATTCCATTTATAAATAAACTGCATTTACTTTATAAATACAGGGGGTTATTCAAAGTCCTCTATATTACAATTTATTACAATTTATCAATACTAACTCAATACTTTTTACATAAAATACCTAAAAATCATTATTCATAGAATTGTTTGAAGATTTTTAGCAGTCCAGGAGGGATTGGAATGGAACGGAACGGAACGGAAAAATCATTATTCATAGAATTGTTTGGAGAATCTCCTACAATAAAAGTTTTGGACTACCTGCTAACAGAGCGCGAACTTGACTTCTCAATATCGGACATGGCAAGGAATGCAGATATCGGCAGGGCGACATTATACAGAATTTGGGAAGATTTGATAACAAACAGCATAATCATTCACACAAGAGTCGTAGGCAAATCCAAATTGTACAAATTGAATATTAACAATCCAAAAATCAAAAAATTAATAGAAATAGACGACATGCTTGTTATTGATGAGTTTATGAGCAAGGCAGAAAAACATAAACCCAAAATAAAAGTAGCAGTTTAATTCTTATTTCAAAGCGTCTTTAACAAATCCCAAAAAAAGCGGAGAAGGATTGCCTAGCCTGCTTTTAAATTCCGGATGGGCCTGTGTTGCGCGAAAATTATCTCCAAGCTCTATATACTCCATCAGTTTTGTGCTATCTGCCCTTAGGTAATAACCTGAAAATATCATTCCTTTTTTTTCGAGCAAATCCACATATTCGGGATTGATTTCGTACCTGTGCCTGTGCCTCTCCAAAACAATTTTTCTGCCTTTTTCCAAAATTCCGAGCCTGAAGGCTTGGCTCTTGTCTTTCATAAGCTCGGCTGCCCTTTTTGAGTCTTCTTCGAGCCTTCCTGTTTCTTCATACAGCTTTAGAACCTTGGTTTTCTCTTTAAGGATTGCGGCATAGGCTCCAAGGCGCATCGTTCCCCCGTACATGCTTTTTTCAAGAATCTCTTTTTGGGCAGGCTGTATGTTGATTACAGGAGCGCTCGTCTTTGGGCTAACCTCGGTGGTGTGGGCGTCTTTTAATCCGCATGCATTCCTTGCAAACTCAATTACGGCAAGCTGCAGGCCATAGCACAGTCCAAGATACGGAATTTTGTTTATCCTTGCAAAATTAATCGCTTTTATTTTTCCTTCAACTCCTGAAGAGCCAAATCCGCCGGGCACAATTATGCCGTGATAATTTTTAAGGTCATTCAATGACCTTTTATTGTCTTCGAACATTTTTGAGTCAAGCCATGTTATGTCAACTCCAGTGTTAAGAGAAGCGCCTGCATGCATCAAAGCCTGGTTGATGGAAATGTAAGAGTCAGCAAGATTATAATCCCCGATGTCAA
>CAYWNO010000078.1:0-1531 GCA_964459665.1 uncultured Methanosarcinales archaeon | reverse complement strand
AATGTACTTGCCGACAATCGCAATCCTTATGTTTTTCTTGGGGCTTAGAATGCTGTCAACGAGTTTTCTCCATTCTGACCATTCAGGAGATTTCTTTGATTTCATCCCGAGCTCTTTTAGGAGCTTTTCCCCAAAATTTTCCTTTTCCAAATCGAGCGGAATCTGGTAAACAGTGTCAATGTCAGGCTCGGAAATAACATGATCAGAGACAATATTTGCATAAGTTTCTATCTTCTTTTTTCTTATAATATCCAATGGCTTTTTGGCCCTGCATATTATGAAGTCAGGGAATATGCCAGACTCGCTAAGAAGCCTGATTGCCTGCTGCGTGGGCTTTGTTTTCATCTCTTCTATGTGGCTGGGGATTGGAAGGTAAGTGATAAGAACATAAGTTAAGTTTTGCTTTCCTACTTCCCTCTCGAGGCTTTTAATCGCAAATAAGAACGGAATATTTTCGTAGTCGCCGATTGTGCCTCCGACCTCAATCAGGACAAAATCATTGCCGCAGCCTGCTTCTTTAATCCTGTTTTTTATCTCATCAGGAATGTGTGGTATAAACTGGACAGTCTGCCCAAGATATTCTCCTTTCCTCTCCTTGTCAATGACCGCCTTGTATATCTGTCCTGTTGTGATGTTGTTGCTTTTTGGAATATCGCGGTCGAGGAATCTTTCATAAGTTCCAAGGTCCTGGTCAATCTCGCCGCCGTCATCTGTAACCCAGACTTCGCCGTGCTCGGTAGGCCTTAAAGTGCCTGCATCATAGTTTATGTAAGGGTCTATCTTCATTGCAGTTACTTTATAACCGTGCTCTTGAAGAATCTTGCCGATTGAAGCTGTTGTGACACCCTTGCCTACACCGCTCATTACCCCTCCGGCCACAACAATATACTTGGGCATAGAATTTGATTGTTGCATTAACTGTAAATGAAGCAAGTTTTATTTAAATTTTTTGTTTTTATAATAAAATATTTCGTGATTTTTTAGTTTTATATGAATTTTAGGCTTAATCCCTAACTTTTCACCTTTTAAGTAATATGTCTATGGTTATTCCAAACTTTTCCATTAGCAATCAAAACTAGGGAAAAGTTAGGTAATTAGATTATTATTAGTTTTAATTCACTTATTTTATAGTGCTGTTTACAGTCGAGAAGCGAAAGCTTTATATATCCATAGATATTTTTAAGATATTGATTTATATATGGCAGGCAAAAAGGTATTATTGACATTAAACCCTGAAATGTATGCAGAATTAGAAGGATATGCAAAAGCCAATTTTATGACAATGCAGGAGCTGATTACCAACACATTAAGGAAATGTGTTTTGTATGCTGCTGAAGCGAAGAAAGGCAAGGCAGGAAGGCATCCAAAAGTGGATGAGCTTTTTCTGGAGTATTTTTCAAGGAAGAAATAGGAAAGTTTAAAGAATAGATTAGGTTACTATATAGGATTAGAAGGTGGCTGAAATGATGAAGCTAATGCAAATAAAGCGGGCAATAAAATCCAATAAGAAATTATTGAAGCAGGAATATGG
>CAYWNO010000077.1:6663-7470 GCA_964459665.1 uncultured Methanosarcinales archaeon | reverse complement strand
GGATAGTACAAAATATAGAATCAAGTTGCCATGCAAAAATAACCGTATACTACAGGTTATTCAAAGTCCTCTATAAGCGTACCACATAATTTTATAAAAGTTGCTGTTTTAAAGTGGATTTTATTTTTTGATTTTTTTAATTTGTTAAGAGAAATTTAAACAGACATTCAGAAAGCGATTAATTTTTAATCTGGAAGACAATAATTCTGTTTAGGAGCTGTTTTTGGTATATATACAAGAATAATCTCTTTTTTATAGTGTTGGAAGTAAATACTTTGTTGGTTGACTATATTATGGCAAAGTTTTTAAAAAATGTTGTTTTACGAGTTTTGAAACATTTGCGCCAGTAGCTCAGTTTGGAGAAGACAGCAGGTACTCGCCTTGCGCTTCGTGCAAATAGAGCGAAAGGTTCCTAACCTTTAGGCCGGGGGTTCGAATCCTCCCTGGCGCGCTCCTTATAAAAAAATATACCCACACACAGAATTTATTAGGTATTGCTGTGTGTTCGTAATAGTCAGCAACAAATCATACATGACACCTAATTACTTTGTTGGTTGGCTATATCACAGCTTTTTCCCCGATAGATAATCCCCCAATCTTTCAACGGCAATTCTCCTGAACTTCTTTTTTTCCTCGCAATTTTCCATTTCGCCATAAGTTTTATTGCTTCCTTTTGGGATAAAAATCGGGTCATGCCCGAAGCCGAAATTTCCCCTTATGGCTTTTGCAATATTGCCAATCTCCTCTCCAAGAAAGCTTAGGGGCTTTTTTTTGGGCTCGCAGCAGGCAACAGCGCTTTTGTAAGTG
>CAYWNO010000077.1:0-6653 GCA_964459665.1 uncultured Methanosarcinales archaeon | reverse complement strand
AGTGCATTCCCTATCCTTTATGCCTGCCATTAATTTTATTATCCCATCAAGCCCGATTCGTTTGTGGATATAGGCGGAGCATGTGCCGGGAAAATCATTCAATGAGTTTATAAACAATCCCGAATCCTCGACCACGACGGTTTTTCCAAGCTTATTCGCGAGCATTTGCGCCGACTGCTTCGCTATCTCTTCAGGATTGTCGCTTCTCATCTCGGGGTAAGAAATCTCTATATGATTTACTTTGATTTGCGGCTCTAGAATCTGCCTGAATTCTTTTGCCTTGCTCTTGTTTGATGTTACGAAGTTTATAATCATTGAAACCTTTGAAATATCATCCCACCATCTTCAGGATTATCTCATTTACCTCTTTAGGAGCCGCCTTGCCACTCGTCTTCTGCATAACTTTCCCAACAATAAAGTTCAAGGCCTTGCCGCTTCCTTTTTTGTAATCCTCGATTGCCTTAGGATTTTCTTCAATCGCTTCTTTGCAGTATTTCTCCAGCTCGTAAGCATCGGAAACTGCCTCCAATCCCTCTTTTTTGACGTATTCTTTTACGTCAAAGGGCTTTTCAATCAATTTCTCAAGAATCTTAGCGCCGACGCTGTCAGTTATTTTTTTGCTTTCAACCAATTTGAGCAGGTCTGCCATGTGCTTTTCGTTAATTCCCGATTCATGTAGCTCTTTTTTATTGTAATTCAAAACCCTAACAAGCTCTCTTCTAATCCATTTTGCGGCAAGGATGGGATTGACTTTTCCTGCAACCTTCTCGAATATCTCGGCAAGAAATTTATCGGATGCGATAACTTCTGCATCTTCCTTCTTTATCCCATAGTCTTCAACAAATTTTCTTACCTTATCCTGCGCAAGCTCGGGCATTTCATCCTTGATTTCATCCCGCCATCTTTGAGTTATTTCGACGGCGGCCAAATCCGTATCTATTATGTATCCGTAATCCTCTTCGGTTTCTTTTTTTCTCAAAGATATTGTAACTGATTTTGAAGAATCCCATGCCCTTGTTTCCTGAACAATCTTTCTTGCTTGCCTAATCTCATCTTTCTGCCTCTCTACCTCGTAAGCTAAGGCGCTTTCTATATCCTTGAATCCCGTTATGTTCTTTATTTCGACCCTCGTGTAACCGCTCTCTTTAACGGATATGTTTGCATCCGCCTTGATTATTCCGCAATTGCCGTCAAAAATTTCAAGATAGCTAAGAACGCGAATTAGCTGATTCATGAATTCCCTTGCCTGCCCGGGGCTTTCAAAGACCGGCTGTGTCACAATCTCCGCAAGAGGATTTCCGCTCCTGTTGTAGTCTACAAGAACGTAAAGCGATTCTTTTAAGCCAAAAGGGTGCACCAGTGAAGCAGGGTCCTCCTCGATATGCACTCTTGAAATGCCGATTTTTTTGCCATCCCTTAACGCCAAGCTTCCGTTTTTGCCGAGCGGGATTTCATATTGGGAAATCTGGTAGTTCTTTGCCATGTCCGGATAGAAATAAGATTTTCTGGAAAAAATAAGCTTGTTGGAAATGTCGCAATTTAAGGCAAGGCACAGCTTTAGCGCAAAATCAACGGCTTTCTTGTTCAGGACGGGCTTTGAGCCCGGCATTCCAAGGCATGTCGGGCAGCATCTTGTGTTCGGCAAGTCTTCATCTTGGCTTTTTGCTTTTGTAGGGCAGCCGCAGAAAAGTTTTGTATTGGTGTTAAGTTCGCAGTGTACTTCTAGGCCTATTACGACGTCAGTTGTGAATTTTTTCATATTTGTGTCATAAGTATTCATTCATTATTTTTCTTGATTTTATTAATCTTCCTTTGATTGATTTAAGTTTTTTTAATGTTATTATTCTTTCATAATCGTTTAATTCGATTGAAAATATATATCCATAATCAGTGTCATCCAAAATATAGTTGTAGTCATCGCCGATTTGGCCATAATAAAAATTTATAGGATAAGTTGATAGAAATTTGCTCCATTTTTTAATATCCATATTTTCATAATTTTCCCCCATATATTCAACAATGTTTAAAAGAAAATCAAGTATCTCATTGTCAAATTCATGACCAATGCTAATTTTATTTAATTCGTGTTTAGATTTACATTCTTCCAAAATCTTATTGAATTTACTTTCAATTAAATAATATGATTTCCTTAAGTTGTCTGGCAATATCACTTCTTTAGTTTCCTTTAGATGCTTCATTTTAAAATTTATTATTTATTAAACTATAAAGCCTTTGGCCCCTTAAAGTACCCGTCTTTCTTATGCTCGGTAAGCGACAGGGCATCCTCCTGCGAGAGGCATTCTTTTGGCGTATCTTCGCGCATTACGTTCTTTAGCTCAACTGGCTGGAAACTCGGATTTGCATTATCAGTATTCACTTCCTCAAGCTTTGAAAAGAATTCGAGCGCTTCCTTGAGCTGCGGCAGAAATTTTTTGATTTCTTCATCTGTCAGCTCCAGCCTTGCAACTTTTGCAACGCGCTCCAAAAGATTCCTGTCGATTTCCATAATCTAAAGTCTTTCAATCCATGATTAAAAAACTTTCGCTTGGTTTGGCTTCATCCAAAAATTCGCTTCGCGAAGGTTAGCAACTTCAAAGTCCTTGACGCTTTATTTTTATAGCCGACATTCCCCGTGAGGGACGTCCCCCTTGTCGGCTGAATTTTTTTATGAATTGGACTTTGACTTTATGCTGCTAACCCATTTTTTGGATGAAGCCGCTTGGTTTTAATAAAAATTTGGTATCTCAATCAGCCTTCGGCGGTAGCAATGCCTTCTTATTGACAACCCAGAATGCAATCAACACAGACAGCAGGGTGGTTGCTATTACAATCACTAATTGGATGCGCCATTCAATATGTTCGCCTATTGCCGTGCCCAATATGGTTGCTATCGTATTCGGCACAATAAAGGCAGTTCCAAGCACTGCAAGCCAGACAGCAAGCAGTGAAATGCGGTTATTTAATATTGTCAGCTGGTTGTTGTATATGCTTTGCATAACTTCCAATCCGGATGCCAGCACAGAAGACATCTGCTCGCTTATGGAAATTTGCCTTGTTAAGTCATTGCTTAGCATCCCTACCTTACGCAATATTGACGAATCATCCGTAATCATTTCAGCATCGCCGTATCTTAGGTAGTGCATTACATCCAAAGAAGCCCATAAAGCCTCAAGATAGGTTATCAATGCGTGCTTCATTTTGTATATGTCTGTGCCAAGCTGCTGCCTGAATCCTTTGGTTTCTATCAGGTATTTGCTTATCTGCTCGCCCTGTCCCTGAATTGAGCGTATGCCGTCGAAGTTCCTTTCATTATTCTCGTCAAGTATCCTTATCAAAACTAAGGTCATCTTGTCGTTGCTTTCAAGATTTTTTGGTATTTTTTTGAAGAAGGTTACTGCATACCTCGCAAACCTTATAAGCCTTGTTATCTTCTGGGTATGGATTGTGACAACAAGGTTTTTCTTTATGAGTATTATAAGCTGGTTTATCTCGACCTCAAGCTCGCTTACATGCACGGCAGGAAGCAAAAGTCCAAGCTCTGTTATCTGGTCGTCGTAGCCTGAAAATCTCTGGGAAACGAGCTCGTGGATTACTGATGGGCTAAAGCCGAGCATAGAGGCAACCCTACTTCCATCTTCCTTAAGGTCATTTACCTGGGTATTTATCCATGAGAATTCAGAATCTTTAACAGTCTGCAAAAAATCTTCCGGCGAGCCCTCGACTTTTACGGTGCTGCCGTCCTTTAGCATTGCAACGCAGAATGTAGGGCTGATATTATTGTTCATTTTGTTTCTTTTATTTCCAATCGGACTATCTGCCCTATCTCCTCTTTTGAGACTGCGCAGCCGTTGAGCTTTAGACCCCACAGCAATCCTTCCAGAAGACTCTTTCTTGCGTCGGGCATGCTCGTGATATACTTGTCCAGCATTCCGCGCTCATAAGCTACCGTAACAAGCTCCACCGAGCGTATCGCCCTTATGCCTTTTACGGCGCTTTCAAATTCTTTCAGGTTATTTTCATTTACTGCTATAGGCGTATGCAGGGTTTTTCTTAGGATGTTTGCAATAAATTTTGGGTCTTCCATCAAATATCTCGTAGTCTTTTCATCAATAACGATTGCGCCGGCATTTAAGCTTAAGGATGCCGCGATGACGGAAATCTCGGCGAGGTGGACTATTCTCATGTAATTGCCGTAAGCCTTAAAAATCTCATTTGCGGTGCTCAATAAGATTGAAGTCTTTTCATGTATGAATCCGTTGTCCACCACATCAAGTATGCCGTCTTCTATTAATTTTTCGACCTGGATTGCCTCGAACTTGAATTTTTTTGTTTCGAGGGGCCTTCCGACAATCTCTGCTTTAACTGCACTGGTTATGCAGAACTGCCCGTTAAATTCCTTTTTTAATGGCTCAAGAACCCATAAAAGATTGTTGGTTGCGAGGCTTATTACCGGCCCCGAGTCAAAAACCAGCGATTTCATGAGAAAAGGCTCCTTGCAATTTTTAATCTTCTTGATACATTGATTGGCTCGCTGAACTTGTCAATAAGGGTTGTCTTGCCAAGATAATGCATAAGCTCCCATTGGGATATTCCAAGAACTTCCGAAGCCCTTGCAATTGAAATTCCGTGCTCGCAGAGCTTGCAGCCTTTTTTTATCCTTGCCTGCGTTATGACTTCCGATATGTAAAGCCTCAGCTTCTCGTCAATTGTCCTTATAAAATTAAAAATGCTTTTTATGGATTTCCTGAATAATCCGTCTTGGTTGCCCTTTAAATTTAAAATGCACGAATCAAGCATGGAAAGAATCTTGCCGTAATCAATATCTTTTTGCCTTCTTTCCATTATCTTGGACAGTGAATAAATCAGGATACCTACGGAAACAGAGTCTTCATCCTGGAAAACGCTCGCATTGTGTATGACGTGGTTGCTTAGCCCCTTTATGCTTACGATATCGCTTTCTTCCCGGGCTTTTAGTATTTTAATCAAATCCGAAAGCACTGCGATTATGTCATTCTTGATTAGGTCGTACATTGTATTATTTTTTCGGCTATGACTCTGGCCGTTTCCCTGCTTTTCCAGTAGCCCGCGTGGGCGCCCAAGGGCCCAAATCCCGTATTTACCCGCACATCCCGCACTTTAAAGTTCTTGAAGAAAGGATTGCAGAACCTTGCAATCCCGTCATCGGGATCAAGAATATTAACCCATGATTTTACATTATTTGGCCATTTAAACCTATTTTCAACATATCCCATGGCTGACGTGAATAGCGGTATCGGAGAGCCAAGCGTTATAAATGACATTACATTTGTTTTCGGGTTCATGCGGTATTTTCTAAAGCCGCACACATAGTCATAGGCAACTACCGAGCCGAGAGAATGCGCGATTATGAAAACGCTCTCCGGCTTGTTAGAGCAGGCGCTTTTGAATGATTCATGGACTCTTTTTAGTATGGTCATGGGCCCTCGCTTGCGCCCCTTGTCCCTGACATAATAGAGTATCTGCATCACCAGAGGGTCAACATTTCTTAGCAGAAAGTTCCACTTGCCGGGCTTTTTGTTTAAGTCATACTGCAAAAACCCGTAACGGTTCGTTAAATCTATGGTTACATCCGCCCAGAGTATTTCTTTTTGCACGAGCATTTCTGCCTTGATTTTTGACTCTGCCTTATCTACCCCGCTTTCTTCCAATTGCTCAATGTAGGATTCGATTATGCTTTTGTAAAGTTCATTGCTGTATCCTGTCGACTGGGAGTTGACGCCGTGGATAAATATTATGTTTGACGTTCTTTTGTTTGCCATGCTCAACAATCCATGCAGCAGGTTATTTATTAAGTTTGCTGTTATCCGGGTAAATTTTTCAAACTTCTCTGAAGTCGGAAATGCTCTTCTGTAGTTTCTTGCTGGCAAGTTCCTGATACGGAAACCAGCTTTTCCTGAAAATATCAGGAAATTTCCCAAAATTTGTTTTGAAAAATTGCGCGGTTTTTGAGTCCGAGAGGTAGCCTGAGCCGAAATCAATTCCAATCTGCTTTTTTATCTTTTCGATTTCATTATCTCTTGTGACTTTTGCAAGGATTGATGCCGCGCTCACGACGGGAAAATTAAAGTCCGCCTTGTGCTCCAGAATAAGCCCTATTTCCTTGTTTTTTACAAACCCCATCAGGTATCTTTTATAGCTTCCTATGTTGTTGCTCGGAGCGTCGATGATTGCCTTGTCGGGGTTCAACTCATTTAGGATTTGCGCGGATTTTTGCGCTTCGAGCCTGTTAAGGTTCAGGCCGCCGTTGCCATTGACGGCATTGTCAATCTCCGCAGGCCATATTATTTCAAGCTTGTGTTTTTGGGAAACTGCTTTTATTTTATCGAAAAGAGATTCCCTAACCTCTTTGCTCAATAGCTTGGAATCTTTGACTTTCAGCCTAACTAACTCTTTTTCGTCATCTTCTTTTACCAACACGCCGCACATTACCATTGGGCCTATGATGGGGCCTTAAGGCGAACTT
The DNA here is from genome assembly GCA_964459665.1 of uncultured Methanosarcinales archaeon. GTDB lineage: Archaea > Nanobdellota > Nanobdellia > Woesearchaeales > GW2011-AR4. The sequence goes on along the minus strand of CAYWNO010000077.1, from coordinate 151 downwards.
TCAAAGTTCTCTGCCTGCCTCATCAATGCCGCAAACTAATGCCATGATGCAATCACCTTTTTTAGAAAAGTAAAATTAGTTTATAAAAATGTTTGGGAAAAATCATAAAAATCCGACCACTCTGGACTACGCTCCGCTTCGTCCAGAGTTT
>CAYWNO010000076.1:0-7485 GCA_964459665.1 uncultured Methanosarcinales archaeon | reverse complement strand
CGACTCTTGATCTTTTTCTTCCATTTTAAACATAAAATGTATAACTCTTTATAAACACTTATACATTGAAATGTATAAGAAATATTTAAATGTTTTGTTTTGAAGATTATTACTTGCGGCCATAGTGAGCAGAATAGTGATAATTACCATATAGAAAATATTTCTTAAATAGAAATATTGATATATGTAATATATTAAATATACAAAATATAGGACATATATGTAGAAAATGACAACCATAATCAGAGTCACAAGCAGGGAAAAGATTACTAGCATCAGGGTTACTGAGAGCACTAACCCTTTATAAATGATTTTCAGAAACTCAAGTTTTTTATAAATATTTAAGAAGTTAGTTTCTCCTGCCTCTCCGTCTTTTCTTCCTTAACCGCCTCGCCTTTGCTCCAGCCGGAATAATAAGCCAGCCGCTTCTCTTTTACTAATTCAAGATTTTTCTTTTTCTTCTTTGCTTTCTCTTTTGCGGTTTCTTCTTCCAAAATCTTAAGCAGCCTGTTGTCCATAGTAGTTAAAGTACAATTATCTTTTTATGCGGCTCGTTATTTCAAATCTTAAATCCGTGACATAGGCACAATAATTTGTGCTTACGCTTTTTTTGTCCTGCCACTAAAAAAAGCGTAAGCACATTTATTTATTAATATTGAATAAGTCCGAGGCAAAAATTAGTGGCAATCAATTTTTGCCGAGACTATTTTTTGTCGCCTACAAAGGCGACGGATATAATTGGAAAAATTTTTGTAAAAGGAATTTTTCAAAGTCCTATTGAACCGATTTTATAATGCTAAATTTTTAAAGTTTCCAATAATTAATCAGCCTTATACTCCCCTTCAACTACTTCTTTCATCTGCTTTGCCTTCAAAGGACCTATTTTCTCCACTTCCTGAAGCTCTTTTTCGCCTGCGTTCATGACGTTCTTTACGGACTTAAAATGCCTCAGCAGGGGCCTTGACAATGCGAGGTTTATGCCAGGAAGCGAGCTTACGACGTATTCCTGCTGCTCTTTTAATGAAGACGGCTTTCTGTCTGCGTGAAGGCTAAAGCTTTTGCCCGTCTCGTCCTGCTCTCTTTTTGCCATAATCTGCAGCAATGATGATGTTTCCTTGAAGTTTCTCGTATGTAGAATTGGTACGCCATAGCTTAAGGCAATGGTTGCCATCATGCCAAGAATTGAATTGTGATGGACGTTTCTTACTGAGTAAATGTCCCGCTCGCCCTCTATTAAGACAACCGGCCTTTCAAAATTATTTTTCAGGTTCTTAACCTGCTCGAGAAGCCTTCCGTCAATTATCGAGTCAACGAAATCCTCGACGGTCTTTATCTCGATGCCGCACCTTGAGGAAACTACATAATCGGCGTATTCGAGTTTCTCAAGGCTTACAGTTACATTGTTTTCAGCAAGATCCTTTATTACCCCTCTTCCTTTTTCCCTATAATCCGCAAAAATTTTTGTATTTTCCTCTGCAAACTTGGGTATCGGAGCTTCTATTTTCCGGTAAAGCGAAAGGCTGAGCTTTTTTCTAAGGCTGCTTAAGTTGCGGTACATCTTTTTTTCCTTGTGGTGCGCAGCCCACCTGTAGCCCTCGTCGCGGGTATTCTTTGCCATCAGAATTATTACCCTTCCTTTTTCCTGCCTTCCGGTTCTTCCGCGGCGCTGTATGCTCCTTATCGCGCTCGGTATGGGCTCGTAAAAAATCACAAGGTCAACTTTTGGTATATCAAGCCCTTCCTCGCCTATGGAAGTTGCAACAAGCACGTTAAACAAGCCGTTCCTGAAATCCTCGAGAACCTGCTTTTGCTCTTTCTGGCTTAAACCGGTGTCGCCTTTCTTCTGCTGGCCGACGAAGAGTTTTGCCTTTATGCCTAAAATCCTATTGAGCTTTTCAATGATGTCGAGAGCATTATCCCTGTAGTGGTTGAAAACAATCATCTTGAGGCTTTTATTCCCGGTTATTTCATTTTGGACAATCTTTTGCAGCTCTATTAATTTAGGGTGCTCGACTTTTTCGTCATATAATATTCCCGCCTTGATCATTGCGGACTTGAAATTAGAGTCGTTCATTATGGATATTATGGCCTTGGTTTTCAATGCCCTAGACTCAGAAAGCAGCCTTTCAAAATATTTGTGCAGCGAGTTTATCCCCTGCGTTTCGAGCAGTTCGACTGCATGGTAGACTTTCATAGCTTCTGCAATCATGGAAATTGCATTCCATACAGTAAAGTCCTTATCGCCTTTGGCTATCCTGCTCCTAAGCTCTGCCTGAAGCAGAAGAAGCTCTGATTTTGTAACAAACTTCAGGTCGGCTCTTTTGAGGATTCCTGATTTTTTTAGCTTCTCGAACCTTTCATTCAGGAACAGCAGCAGCAGCTTTTGTATGTCGGTAAAAATTTTGGGAAGCTCGACCTTTACCAAGTCAATCTGGACTTCCTGGACATAGGGCAAAACATCAGGGTCATCATCGGTTCTTACTTCTATGTCCTCGATAAAAAGGTTCCTGCATACTTCCTGGATTTTTTCCATGTCGCTTCCGGGGGATGCAGTGAGCGCGATAATGCGCGGGAACCTTGAGAGCTTCATGAACTGCCTTGCAATAAAAACATAGGAATAGCTGCCTACAGCGCGATGAGCCTCGTCAACACCGAGAAGGCAGGCTTCTTCAAGGTTTATCCTTCCGGTTATTATGTCGTTTTCCAGCCCCTGCGGAGTCGAAAAAATAATCCTTGAGCTTTTCCACAGCTCTGCCCTTTTTTGAGGAGATACCATTCCCGTAAATTCAGCCATCTCTTTTTCTTCAATGTCAAAGTGCTCCTTAAAGACCTTAATGTACTGCTCAATCAAGGGCTTCGTAGGCCCGATAAAAAGGACTTTTGAATTCGGATACTGCCCGAGCCTTTGCGCCGCAAGCATTAGGAATATGTTGGTTTTGCCCATCCCGGTAGGCAGAACGACCAATGTATTCTTTGCCGACGCCGTTGCAAAAATAGTCTGCTGGTAAAGCCTCGGCTCAAAGTTTTTAATCATAGAGAAAGATTAGCTTTTGGGTTTATATAGTTTGTTGAGGTTTTATGCTTTCAGATTTTTTACTTCATAGTAAACGCCGCAATCAAAGCCGAGTATTTGCATTTCATAAAAGCCTCCTTAAATTAAAAAAGCACATCCTTTAGTATTTTTTTATCGTATAGCCTGTAGCTTATAATCGCCCCTGCAACAAACAGCAAAGCCGTAATCAGCCGGCTTCCGTAGTAAGAGCCCAGAACGTACCCGATTGCAAAGCCGATTATGATAGTGATATAGGGGAGCTTCATCCTGCTTTTTCTTTGGTAGATTATCCTTCCCGCAAGCATTCCCGACAAAAGAATTATCGTGTAGCTTATTATTGCGCTCGGAGCCAGCAATGATATCACGATGCCTATAACAATGACTGCAAAGAAGAAAATCTCCATCCAGTTCTTGTAAAGATCCAGCATTACCTACCCCTTAAAGATTTTTCTTTCAAAGCTTATGTAATATGTGAGCCATAGCACAACTCCTACCAAAAGCGAGATTACCAATGAAAGAATTATCGGAATATTTATTATCATAAGTATAAATGATACAGTCATTGCTGGCAGTGCAAAGGCGTAAAGCATCCTGCTTCCAAAGTATATCTTGCTGCCGTCCAAAGGCGGTATCGGCAATAAGCTCGTTATCGCGTAAACCACATTGAACATTATCGCCTTTTCCAAAAGCATGCTTGAGGAAAATGTGCTTAATACCTTGAGCATGATTATTAGCATCAGGGTAAAAAGATTTCCTGCAAGGGCAATCATCGCCTGCGCAAAATAATTTATGTCGTACCTGAACCATCCAAGGCGATGGCCTGCAAGATGGTGCAGCATGAATCCCGAAGGAACTATAAGCCATAGGTTCCCGTTGCTTAAAAATGCAATGATCAGGGAAGCAACCAGCCCAAGCGGCCACATCTTGAACTCTATCTTGTATCCTATGGCAAGCCCCCATATCCTTTGCCCTGCATCGTGCACGAGAATGGACAATGCAACTATCAGGATTGCATTAAAAAGGTTGAAAAGCCCTGCCGTAAAATCAAAGCTTGAAGTTCCCCATTCCTTGAAGGATACGACAAAAGCAATAGCGATTATCGAGATTGCAAATCCTTTGAGCTCATAAGATGTGAAAGTGTAGTACTTCTTTATCTTGTCAATTAAATCAACCAATTCTCCCATAAAGAATAAATTAGGAACAGGATATTTAAAGATATTGATTTATATGCCAAAAAAGCCATTCTGAAGGCATTTTTTCAAAGTTCTCTATACGTTAATATTCAATCTCTCGATAATAATATAAATACATTCCACTAACATTAATTTATGGCTCTGGTAAAATCGTTTTCGGGCATAAGGGGAATTTACGGCAAGGAGCTGACGGAAAGCACGGCAATAAAGTATGCTTACTCCTATTGCTCGTTCCTGCAAAACAAGGCAAAGAAAAAAAACCCATTGGTTGTAATCGGCACGGATACGAGGCCGTCGGGAAACAAGATAAGCGATGCCATACTTGGAATACTTGACTGCAGCTTTGTTGATGTTGGAATTGCGCCTACTCCTGCGATAGAATTTGCGGTGAGGCACTTTAACGCCGACGGGGGAATAATAGTTACGGCTTCGCATAACGAGCCGTATTATAACGGCTTTAAGTTCCTTTCCGCAAGCGGGGCAATCTTGGGCGAAAAGGAAATGCTTGCAGTTATCGAAGGCTCAAAATACCTTAAAAATTTCCATAGGATACAGGAAAGAAGAATATTTGAGGGAAATACTGAAGCGATTAAAAATTACTATAAGTTCCTCTTGGGAATAATTGGCAGGGAAAATGCCGAAAGAATAAAAAATTCAGGGCAGAGCGTCATAATTGACCCCAACGGCGGGACAGGAGCTATAGCAAAAAAACTCCTCGAACAGGCCGGAGTAAAGGTCACTGGTGTTAATATGCCTTACGGGGAGTTTAACAGGAAGGTTGAGCCCAATGAGGATTCGTTATTCTACTTAAAGAATGTTATAGAGGAGAACAAGTCTGATTTCGCGGCAGGATTCGACTGCGATGCCGACAGGGTGGAAATTTTGATGGAAAATGGGCAATTGCTGTCTGGAAATAACATACTCGCCCTTCTGGTTGATGAGGCGTTATCAAACGCCAAAAATCCCCAAAGAGAGTCTGTCGTTGTAAACGATGCTACCTCCAATGTAGTAAGGGACGTCGTGAACAAATTCGGCGCAAGGCTCAGGGAAGTAGAAGCCGGAGAAGCAAATGTAGTTTCGCAGATGGATGGCTGCAAGGCGATTATAGGCGGCGAGGGCTCAAGCGGCGGCGTAATAATTCCGCCGTCGAAATGCAGGGACGGAATATTGACGCTTTTAATGCTCATCTCGATAATCGCAAAAAGGCAGGAAAGCCTGGAAGAAATAACAAGCAATCTTCCAAAATACTATTCATTGCAAAGAAAGGCCGAGTTTAAAGCTTCAAAATACGCCTCAATAAGAAAATCCATAAAGGAGCACTACTCAAAAAAAGGATTTGCGATTAATGAAACAGGGGGCGTTAAGGGGAGCCTGAAAATCATAACCGGAGCAAAATCTTTCGTCTGGTTCAGGGCATCAAAGACGGAAGATGGCATATTCAGGATAATAAGCGATTCAGGCAAAAAAGAAGAAGCGCAAAGCCTGATGGAGGAGGCTCTCAAGGTTTTTGATGGGGCAATGCAATAAAATTTTAAAAAATGCCAAGACAAAAGCTTGAAAGCGGTTTTATCCGCAAAATAGAATCAGAATTACTGTCTGCATTGTTTGATTATGCCATCCCGCTTCTCGATAAAAAAATATCAGCAAAAAAACACGCACCAAAAGAAGATTTTTTTGCCCTGCAAAAAAATCTTGAGGATATAGTCAGTTCAAAGCCGAAAATAAGCCTTGATGATTTCAAGGAATTAGGCTCTTTATTGTCAAAAAATTCCAACAGCAAAAATCTTTCGCTTTCGGTGAAAGATTTTTGCAGCTCAATAAGCCTTACAAGGCAGAAAAAGCACAATGAAAAATCCGGCGGCTATTCTGTTTTCATAAAATATGAAGAAAGCCAAAGCGAAGAAAGATTGTCATTTTCTATAAAGAAATCCGATAAAGATTATTCCGCAGAAATCATAAGCAAAAAAGGCGTTAAAGACGGGATTGTGCCTTACTCTTTTGCAGTGTCTTATGAGGATAGCTATGCCAAGGAAAGGCTGGCCATAGCTTACAGGCAGCAATTGGATGGATATGTCAAAAAGCACATCGAAAGCAAGGAGGACATGAGCAACATGGTGCCGCTAAAATGGCTCAACATCCTGCCTGAATCAGTGATGGGCGGAGTTCTTGGCTTTACTTATCTCGGGGAGAACTTCATGGGAAGAAGGGCGGATTTAGTGGGCAAGACTGCAAGGATGGTTGATATTCATGAAAGCATACACACCCCGGATGAATACGAGACGAGAGTTCTTACCGACTGGATAATGAGCAGGGAGAGGTCAAAATACATAAAATAAAATATTTTTAAATTTAATATTGACTTTTTATCCATTTAAAAAAAATGATTTTTGAGTTAAAGGTTGGAATTTCCTCAATTTATTATAAGGTCTTGTATTGTTCATCGCTGACCTTCTCCATCCAATCGGCAGTTTTGCCGTCGAGATGTTCCTGAACGGCAATGTGAGTCATGGTTGTTGTTGCAGCAGCGCCGTGCCAATGTTTTTCGCCCGGCGGGAACCAGATAACATCGCCTGGCCGAATTTCTTCAAGCGGCCCTCCCCAGCGCTGTGCCAGGCCGCAACCGGCTGTCACAATAAGTGTCTGGCCCAACGGGTGCGTGTGCCATGCCGTACGGGCCCCTGGCTCGAACGTGACACTTGCGACGGCCACACGTGCTGGATTGGGCGCCTTGAAAATAGGGTCAATGCGTACAGTGCCAGTAAAATACTCTTCTGATCCTTTGCCTGAAGGCTGTGAACCGCTTCTTTTAATGTCCATGTTCTTAAATCCCTCTAATTATTGTATTCTTACTTTTAATATTTTGTCTATAAAAAATTTGACTATTGTCTTATGTTTATATAGAGAGTTTTGAATAACCCTATTCCATTTATAAATAAACTGCATTTACTTTATAAATACAGGGGGTTATTCAAAGTCCTCTATAATCAATATTAATATTTTTTCTTATGGAGAATGACGCTCTCCTATTTTGTCCTCTTAGCGAGAAAAATCTCTTTGGATGAGCTGTAACAAAAGAAGTTTTAAGTTTGGAAAAATTAAAGAACAAGACAGAAAAGCTTATTAATAAATTTTATTCTACTCTAAAAAGTGAAAAGAAAGTTATTAAGTAAAAAAGAAAAAAAGGAAGCTTATAGCATCTCTCAAAAATGACATACTCCCAAAATAAATCCAGCTAAAGCT
>CAYWNO010000075.1:0-7514 GCA_964459665.1 uncultured Methanosarcinales archaeon | reverse complement strand
GCAAACTCTGGACGAAGCGGAGCGTAGTCCAGAGTGGTCGGATTTTTATGATTTTCTCAATAACTCATCTTAAACCTTAAAATGGCGCCTATGCCGCCGAGGCCGTCGAGCCTTTTTCCGCCTTCATGCTCTGAGCTTATTATCTCAATCTCGCCTTTTGATGCATCAACCTTTTTCATTATGCCTTCGACTTCGCCAAAGAAGTTTTCGCTTCTTGATTTTTGTATGAGGCTGTCTGTTACCAGCAATTCCTTTACAGCGCCAATCGAGGACGCATTTTTTGTTTCCTTCAATCCATAAACTGCAAGGGCGCTTTTGGCGATTTCGGAAAGCAGCTCCTCGACCTTGTTTATCTCTTTTGCCGCCCTCTCCTGCTTTAAAGCTTCCCTTACTTCAGGCCTTTTTATTACTTCATCAATTGCGTTTTTCGTTGCAGAAGAGCAGGTTGCAAGCACGATTTTTTGCCTTAGCTGCGCATCTTTTACCTCTTTCATCAATTCCTCTTTCCAGAATGCAGGAGATGCAATTATGACCTGCTTTATATCAAATCTTCCAACATACTCGTTGATTTTGCCGATTATAGACGGATAGAAATTTTCCTTCTTTACGTTTTCCTCGACCTTTTTTTTGACATTTCCCTGAATATGGGATAAAATCTCGTAGCCGTATTTTTTGAGCAGGGCAAAGTAGGCTTCCTCCCTGTCATGGACGCATATTAGCAGGGAAGATTTTTTTTCCGAGCACGCCTCCTTCAGCTTGTTAATCTGGTATGTAAGCCATTTTTCCTTGATTATTGCTATTGTGGTATTTTCATCTATGTTGAAAGTGTGGTGCTCTCCAAGAGGGATGTCTTCAGGCGCTTCTTTTATGACTCCAGAAACCCTAAGGATGCTTGAATGCTTGCTGAACTCTGCTTTTTTGGCCTCAATCTTTATAAAAACGGGCTTTTTAACTGCCTCTTTTGATTTTTCCTGGGAAGACTGCGGGCTTATCTTTCTTAGCGTTTTGCCATAAACAAGGTCATTTGGCTCTATTATTGCGCTTAAATACCAAAGGTCATCAAGGTTTTGGGTTTGAACCTTTACTTCTCCTTTTTTCATATTGGAAAATAGCAGTTTCATATGCCCAATTAAAACAAAAACATTTAAATATGTTGCGAAATAAAAAATTAAAGTGGTAAAACAAAGAAAATCCCAGGGCGGGCTTAACGCCGCCATACTTGTTGCAATAATTGCCGGATTAATCATACTTTACATTATATTCCTCCCCATATCCGAAAGGGAGAGCCTTATAGGCGGGGAGAAGACAGCAAATGGAGGCGCCCGGGAGCAGTCAAACATTCTTCTTAAGGTATTTCCCGGGGCATTAAGCACTGCCCAAGGGATGGAAAACGAAAAGAAAATTTCAAACATATTCCTTGTAGAGACTACAAATGCAAAAGAGCTTGAAAGGATAAACCCGTTCATAATAAGAAACGGCTGGTTCGATAAAAAAACAAGAAGCGAGCAATTTGCCATTGAAGAGCAAGGCAACACGGATAATGTCTTGCTTACTTTTAACGCAAAAAAGAGAAGCGGAATTTTGGCAATAAAATTAAACAATGCCGTTATTTTTGAAAATGAGCTTGCAAGCGAGAATATCGAGCCGATAAAGCTCGATAAAAGCCTTCTTGCAAGGAAAAACACTTTGGATTTTTCGGTTTCTAGCGTCGGATACAAATTCTGGACAACAAACGATTACAGCCTTGAGAACATAAAGATAATAGGCGACATAACGGATACAAGCCGGCAGGAAAGCACAAACATATTCATTTTAAGCGATACTGAATTTTCAAGCATGGGCAAGGCAGTCCTCAAGTTCATACCTTACTGCAAGAACATAAATGATGTCGGATCTTTGGATATTTTCATAAACAGCAAAAAATTATTCTCATCGGTTCCTGTATGCGACAGCGCCTACAAGCAAGACATCCCAAAAAGCGCGCTGAGCGAGGGCGAGAACAACATAGTATTCAAGACCAAAAAGGGCAGCTATAGCGTCGAGCAGATAAAAATATCCCTGGAATTCAAGGAGCCAAAAGTAAAAACCTATTTTTTCGAGATGAACAGCGGCGCGCTTAATGAAGTAAAGAGTGCAAGAAAAAGCGTGGTGCTGACAATAAAATTTGCAGACGGCAAGAGCCAAAAGACTGCAAAGCTTGATGTTAACGGAAAAGTAGAAAACCTTGATACAACAAAGGCGGTGTTTTCAAGGGTTATTAGCAATAAAGTCTCTGAAGGCAACAATTATATAAGGCTTGAGCCTCTGGAAGACATGGAAGTTGTTGAATTAAGAGTCGAATTAACCTAAAAAATTTTTTAAAAAAGAGGCGGAATGTGAAGAGTTCTTTAGGAATTATTGCAGGAGAGGAAAAACATGGCTGAGCCGCAAGCAAGAGGAGATGAACCTCAAGAAGATGGAGGCGAATCTTCTGGAAGCGCGCCTCAAGCAAGAGGAAGGGGCAAGATCCCATTTTACTTTAATTTAAATTTTCCCAACAAGCCAAACAATGTGCATTTTTGGGCGATAATGTTGCCATTGGTGGCTTTGTCCATTGCTTTATGGTGGTGGAATCCCTTGGGTTTTCGCAGATATATTCCGTTTGGAGTTACAATTATAGGTGCGATTACCGTCCTCGTAATGGTGGGGTTTATATTCCGAGGATTTTACACTTGCAAAGGTAATATGGCGAATGGTTTTATCGCAGGCGCACTCTCCATTTGGCTTTTGGACTTGATTCCGCAAGACTGGCTGACTTTCCTGTGGTTGTCACGGCTTGGCCCGTCATATGCGGGATTTGAATTTCCCCTTCCAGGCGGCGTCTGGAAAATAACCTTATTATCAGTAATATTCTCCAGCACTACTTTCATACTTTTATATGCCAACATGGTTTCTAACATAATAAGGAAGGAATACCTTGGATTTGGACTCATGTTCGTGCTCATCATAGTGCTTAATTACCTTATCAAGATATTTTTCCCAAATTATGCAAACCTTAATTTTATCGCTCCTGTTGACAAAACGTTTTATGTCTTCCTTGTTATCGGCTTAATCATTGCAGGAGGGATTATCTGGAAGATGGATAAAAGGAAAAGAGATATAGTATTCACGGAATTTTTATGTTCGCTATATATGATTCTTGTCTATTCGTTCTTTTGGCTAAACAACGGATGGCAAGGCAACATAAGGGCTTTAATACACGCCGCCTTTATTTTATCTTTTGGGTTTGCATATATAAAAACCAATAATAAAGATACTAATGCGTGGCGCATCATCACTCCGACTTTATTGATTATAGACTTTTTCGGTTACGGTTTGCTATGGAACTCGGGCATATTGGTTTTAAGGTTTATACCCCCATTAGTAATACTTGTCATAATCTACTGTTATGAAAAAGAAGTCGAAGAGGGCAGGAAGAACTACACATATCCTGTAGCTGCAATGATTTTATTAATGACTTTCATATTATTAATGACCGTTGATAATGTAGTCGGATTCGAAGGCGGCACTTTGCCGTTCATAGCAAGAAAAGGCACCGATTATAAAGACCTGTACGGCCAATTTACCGACAGGTTAAGGGGCTTCATAGACGACAGGCTCGAAATTGCAACAGCCGGCCTTTACAGGGGAGCCGTCGAGAGGAACAGATACGAGAGCTTAGGAGTTTATTTTGCAAATGTTAGGGCTGCCGACCCGAAGTTTTATACCGACGAGCCTATAATAATATGGGGCGCCATAAGGAGCAAGACCTACAAGGATGCCGTCATGATAAACTTTAACTGCTATCGGGTAAGGGACGGCAACAGGATTCTTGCAGACAGGATGCTCCCTGATAAGACATTTTCAATCTTTACTTTGGAGGAAGCCGATACAGAATGCGTATTTAATCCCAAGGCAAAAGAAAAAGAGAAGATTGAGCCTGGGCCAAATACGCTTACCCTCTCGGCAGAATACAATTTCGGAACAGACGCCTATCTTAAAACTTACTTTATAGACCGCGAAAGGTTTCGGGCTTATGCGCGAAACAATATTGAGCCTCTGGCAGAGTCAGGCATCAAGGACAGGAAACCGATAACTATATTCACAAACGGCCCCGTAGAGATTGGGATGAGCACGGGCCAGCCGCTGGTTACTATAAGCGAAGGCTCTGCCTCTGCCGTAAAACCCTCAATAGGAATTACCCTGACAAACAGGCAGGAGATACAGGACAAGGATAAGAGGGTAATCACAAGATGGGATGGCAAGATAAAAAACATAAAAGAGCTTGTGCTGCTGGTTCCGCCTGGAATCGAGCTGCCCGACATAGACACCTGCGCAAAGCCTGAAAGCGATGAAGAAAGGCTAAAATGCCCGTGCAGCATGCCCTTTAAGGTGTATAAAAAAGAAAACTGTGATTCAAGCTGCCACGGCAATGTCTTGGAGCCTTGCAATCACGTCTGCAATGAAGATTTTAAAGGGCCAAAAGATGAAACTAATCTTAAAAATTGCAAAGAGGAATGCCAGAACAGCGCCTATGATTGTTCCATAGAATGCGACTTGCTGTTTGAGCCTGACGAAGGCGCAGGCTCTTTGGGAGAAAAATATAAGGGCTATGAGCTCGATGTCGGCAGCCTTAAATTCAGGGACTTGAACAAGGACATAGACAAGCACCGAAGTTTCCAGTGCAGGTTTGAAGCGCCAGACGAGGGAAAGCTTCTCGATAAAACCCCTATAACTACAAGATATTTCAGGGTAAGGGCGAGGTATAATTATCTGCTTGAGAATTCCGTGATTGTAAACGTCGAAGAGCCGCCTAAAGGGACAATAAACGCCGTGCCTGAGCAGTTGTTCAAGAGCTCGATAGATTCCATTGAATTCAACCGCGAGCTGCAGTTCCAGGGCTTTACGCCTGACGTGATAGCAGGCATTGCATATGTTGAAAGCGGCTTTAGGCATTGCTGCAAAGATGTCCAAAGCAAGGGCGCAAAATGCGTTTCGAGCGGCGAAAAAAACTGCGATTTCGACAAGCTCATAACCAGCGGCTCAAGCTACGGGATAATGCAGATTAAGTACAACACGGATGAAAGCAAAAAATTCGTGGACGGATTGGTCAAATACTATTGCCATGCAGGGGAGAAGATAAATCACTATGACTGCAACGTAAAGGTCGGCGCAGCAATCCTAAAATCAAAATACGACCTATTTTATGCAGGCTGCAAGGCTACAAGTGAATACAAATCAGGAAATACAAAGAAGTATAAGACATTAATAAAAGCGTGCGACAATGGCAAATCAGATAGGCAGCCTTACAAGCGTTATTCTGACTACATAGACCTTGAAGCGGCAATAAGAGGATATAATGGATACGGGTATGATCCAAGATTCGATTATGGTTATGTAGAAAAAGTATTGGAAGCAAGTAAAAAAATACAAAACGGGATAATCATAGACAATTCAATTAGGGAATTATTCTCGAGCAAGCAGGAAGAGCAATACAAAAATATAGACGAATTGAGCGGGGATGATGCACCTACAACAAGCCCGCCTGCGACACACACGCCTCCTGATACTACATATCCTGACATCACTAGCTGGGAACCAACCAAAGCAGTGCAGAATCAGGAGATTGCGGTCAAGATTCAGGGACGCAATTTCCAAAAAGGCACGGTGGCGCTTACATATCCCGATATAGGAGAAAATGCCCTCGAATTTATTTCAGAAACCGAGCTTCGCTTCAAAAACCCATTTAAATTCAGCTCACAAGAAACATACTATATATGGGTAAGAAATCCCGACGGTAAAGAATCAAAAACAGTTACTATTGAAGTATCTCCATCTAAGGATACGACTATCCCTTATGCGCAAGCTTATTACAGCACCGAAAGCAAAGCCGCAATAATCTCTTGGAATAAAGCAATGGCCAGAGACAACTCTTACGAAGTCTGGAGGTACTCTCTCGACGAGTTAGATAAGCCCGGCATAGAGATTTGCTCTATAAGCGCAGACAGCAGGGATGAATACACCTGTAAGGATGCCAATAAATTCACTTCCGGAACAAAATACAAATATACAATAATCACTTTTGTAGGCGCAGCAGAGTATTCACAAAGAAATGCCGAGGTTACGGTTCCCGGCACTTAACTTAAAAATTTTTAATTCTAAAAGAATTAAAAATTTTTCATATGCAAAAACAATCAGGAAAAAATCAAACCTTCGGTTTGATTTTTTCACAAAAGATAAAAATGAAATCACCAATAAACTATCCAATAGCATTGGCATTGATTATATTGCTTGCAGGCTGCAGCCTTAAATCCGGCAGCGGCAGCAAGCAGGCAAAAGAAGTTGATGTGCGTGTCGGATTTAGCGGACTCGCCATGGAGTTTGTCAAAAATACACCACCCCAAAGAGTGTTTGAAAGCACAGGAGCTTATGAAAGCGTTTTTCCCGTCATTATAAGGGTAAAAAATATCGGTGCATTTAGCCTGGATAAAGATAATAAGGCAGTGCTTTCGCTCGGAGTTGAAAAGGACTATACTAAAAGCTTGCAGTTATTGGAAAATGAAAGAGTGAAAAAACCGGAAGGCGAAGGCAGCTCGGGCAATATCGCCGTATTTAATCTAGAAGGGAAAAGCAGGATAAATACAAAAGGCGGTGAAGAAGCAATCAGCTACAATGTCGTGGCAGGAAAACTCGATCCACAAAGCGAGGCGCATTCTTCAACCGTGACTGCAACCTTGTGCTACCCTTATGAAACTGTATTAAGTGCCGCTGCGTGCATAGACGGCGATATAGGAAACGTATTGCCCAACAAAAAAGTCTGCCAGGTTCAGGACTTGGTTTTTGGCAGCGGACAGGGATCTCCGGTTGCCGTAACAAAAGTTGAAGTGCAAATGCTTCCGACGCAGCAGTCCCAGCAAGACCCCAAATCCGCAAATGTCAAGCCGCAGTTTTTGATACTTATAGAAAATAAAGGGGGCGGAACCGTGATTGAGGAAGATGCCGTCAATGATTTTTGCAAAGAAAGCAAAATAGGCTATAAAGACTTGAATATAGTTTATGTAAGCGCCTCATTGGGCAATGAAGAGCTTGACTGCACGCCAAAAAGCAAAGACGAAAAAGACGCAAGCTATGCGGCTATAAAGCTCAAGGACAAGAAAGAGCTGGCAAGGTGCGCCCTAAAAGAAGGCGTGCAGGCGCAGAGCGGAGCCTATTTATCCCCCCTCAGCATAGAATTAAGCTACGGGTACTCCCAGTCTATCTCTGCAAATTATTTTATTGAAAAGGTTGCCAGATAAAAAATTCAGCTCTCAAATAGCTGAATTTTTTAAAAAGTTTTATATAATGGAATGAAAAGTTTTAGCCAGTAGCGCTCAGTGGCTAAAAATAAAATACCCAATCGCCCCAAGGGGCGGGGTATTTTGATGTGATTGAATGTTGTTAAAGCAGGCGGGATTCGACCCAATCACCGCAAGCGGTGGGGTAAAATTTTTCAAATA
>CAYWNO010000074.1:6249-7608 GCA_964459665.1 uncultured Methanosarcinales archaeon | reverse complement strand
CTTGGATTTTCATGGTTCCCCGTAAGGGACATCCCCCTTGTCGGCGGGATTGTTTGGCTTAATTGGACTTTGACTTTAGGCTGCTAACCCATTTTTTGGATGAAGCCGATTTTATTTAGTTAATTTGAAAATGAGCCCGAAATCAAGAAAAACATTTGCGCTGTCCGCCATAGCTTTGATTATTTTACTTGCTGGATGCTCTCCAAAAATCACGGGCAAATCAATAGGGCAAGTTCCGCACGAAACCGGGCAGATGCCAAAGGTTTATTTCTGCCCGAAAGACGACTGCTCAAAAGCGCTTGAAGATAATATAAACCTGGCAAATTCTTCAGTTCATTGCGCCCTGTACGGCATAAACCTGAAAAACATCATAAGCAGCCTCGGAGCAAAAAGCAAAGCTGTTGAGGTTAAAGTAGTCATGGACAATTCAAATTACAGGGGGCAGGTAAAAGGCGACGGGCTAAGGCTCAATAAAAACTATAAAAACGAGCAGCTGATGCATAACAAGTTCTGCGTCATTGACGGCAAAGTTGTCGCGACGGGCTCTTTTAACCCAACGGAGAACGACAATTTCCGCAACAATAACAATCTTATTGTTGTTTATTCGGCTGCATTGGCAAAAAATTACGAGGACGAGTTTGATGAGCTATGGAACAAAAAATTCGCCGGCGAAAGCAATGTTGCAAACCCTGTCTTGTACATCAACAGCATAAAAATGGAGAATTATTTCTGCCCGGAAGACTGCTCTTTGGAATCTGGCCCTTCATTTACCGATGATAGCGGGCTGCACAGGATTATTGGCTTGATAAAAAACGCCAAGGAATCTGTAAGGATAGCCTCTTTTACTTTTACCAATGAGAACATAGCCGACGAGCTGCTCAGAGCCCATTCAAGAGGAATAAACGTAACCATCCTTACGGAAAGCAAGCAAAAAAATGTCATGGGCTCCCAATATGAAAGATTAAAAGGCTTCGGGCTTAATATAAGGCTTGATGGCAACAAATACAACATGCACCATAAGTTCTTGGTTATTGACGGCAAGATTTTAGAAACCGGAAGCCCTAACTTTACTTTCGGCGGATTCAACAAAAACGACGAGAACATGCTAATAATTTACGACGAGAGGTTGGCTTTGAAATATGTTTTGGAGTTTAACGGATTGTATGATAAAGGGAAAGCAGATTGAGTTTAAGAGAACAAAGTTCTCTTAAACAAAAGTATTAAATAATAAAGAAAAAATCAATTTTTACAAAAAATTGATTTTTTCCTTGAAGGGTGAAACCTATGAGATTATTGGCAGGGTATGATGATGAGCATGAAGACCGCGACGACGATGACGACGATGACGACGAAGAAGAA
>CAYWNO010000074.1:0-6239 GCA_964459665.1 uncultured Methanosarcinales archaeon | reverse complement strand
AGAATAAAAAAATAAATTTAAAAAAACCGATTTTTCAACAAAACCGATTTTTTCTTTGGCAATCCCTATGGCTGAAATATTAATTATAGGGACAGTGGCGTTCGATACTATAGAGACGCCGTTCGGAAGGGTTGAGAAAGCGCTTGGCGGAAGCGCGACCTACGCTTCTTTTGCGGCAAGCCTGTTCTCAAAGCCTGCAGTGGTATCTGTTATTGGGAATGACTTTCCCGAGGATTACCTCGAATTAATGAAAAAAAGAAGCATAGACATTAGCGGGATTAAAATAGATGGCAAGACTTTCCACTGGGACGGGTTTTATGAATATGACATGAACGAGGCAAAGACGAGAAAGACCGAGCTTAATTCCCTCGAGCATTTCAGGGTACAGGTTCCTAAAAAATGCAGGGGAATAAAATATGTTTTTCTCGCAAACATTGACCCTGAGCAGCAGCTTGAAACGCTAAGGCAGATGGACAAGCCCGATTTTGTCGTTCTGGATACCATGAATTTTTGGATAAGCAATAAAAAAGAATATGTGATTAAAGCCATAAAACAGGCTGATGTCCTGCTGCTTAACGACGGCGAGGCAAGGCAGCTTTTTAAGACTGTAAACCTTGTCAGGGCTGCAAATGAGGCATTAAGCCTTGGTCCAAAGGCAGTCATAATAAAAAAAGGCGAGCACGGAGCCTTGCTGTTCACGAAAGATAAGCATTTTAGCGCTCCTGGGTATCCTCTTGAAACAATAAAAGACCCGACGGGATGCGGCGACTGCTTCGGCGGCGCCTTTATAGGATACCTTGCAAAAACAAGGGACATGGGCGAGAAAAATTTCAGGAAAGCGGTTGTTTACGGCAGCGTTGCCGCCTCATACAATGCCGAAGGCTTCGGGCTGGACAAGCTCAAAAGCCTTGCAATGAGCGACATAGAAAAAAGGTACAAGGAGTTCGAGGACATAAGGGAATTTTAATTTAACATGCACGATGAAATAATAAAAAAAATTCTTGAATCCTGTAAGGCATCCAAAATCGAGCCTGAAAATTTCCACAGGATAAAAAAGCAAGTCTCAGGCAAGAAGATTGCTTTCGTCGACGGCGGAAATGCGCAGATTATCGAATCTTCGAATTTTTCATTGAGCCTTGTAAGGGTAGGCTGCGTTTCTTATCTTGGCGGTAAAAAAATTGCGTTTAAAAAATGCGATTTTTTTGTCTTTGTAAATGCAGTCAGCAGGAATGATAAACTTCTTTATGAGGCTTCATTTTACGGGGCAAAACCCCATTTGCTGGAGAGTTTTGCTTTTGATTCCTTGGACAAAACATTAATGCTCGGCATGAACCGGGCGGATATAAGCAGCATTGCCGGCGCCATAAGGAGGTTTGCGGAATTAAGAATGGCAAGAATCATCTCCGAAACGGATGGCTTTTGCGACATAATCACGCTTGACGGGAGCCTACAGGCTTCGATAACGCATGAAAAAGATTATATGGATGAGCTGCGCGAATCCTGCAGCAAAAATAATGTAATCTTAACTGCCATAAGCAAGACAAGCCCATTGCTTACGGATAACGCAAACCCGTTAAGCGCAGTCTTGGGCAGCATTAGCAATACGCCGTCTTGGTTTTACCACCCGATTGCGCATATTTCCGGCGAAAGCCACAAAGCCGACATGTTTCTTGCAAAATTTCATAGCAACTCAAAGCACGTCTTCAGGCTCGATATTTTGAATTCACAAAAAGAGCATGCAGAGGAAGCGATAAGCATATTGTCCGGCTATTGCACTGACCCGATATTTCCGGGCTACCCGTACGGGCTGATTGAGGCAGACAGGATTTCAAGGGTTTCTAATCGGGAGAAAGAATCGCTAAATACTATGTTTTTGCTCAAGTTAGGGAATAAGAACATTGAAAAGCGCCTTAGCTCTTCAAATGCCCACAGCATTCTGGATAAGATAAGTTTTTAAACAAGTGCATGATTGGAATTTTTGCCATATCAAACAACAGCAAAATTAAGAATCCAAAATGTATGATGTAATAACCGTCGGCAGCGCAACGCTTGATGTTTTCGCAAAGACGCATTTTTCCGAGCTTATCAAGATAATAGACCCTAAAGGCGAAACTGACCTTCTTGCTTTCCCGAGCGGCTCGAAAATAATCATAGACGGGCTTGAATTCACTACAGGAGGGGGAGGCACGAACACGGCAGCCTCCTTGTCAAGGCTTGGCCATAAGGTTGCTTTCTTAGGAAAACTCGGCGAAGGCACTAACTCGGATTTTATCCAAAAAAGCCTAAAGAAAGAGAAGATAACCTTGCTATGCGCAAAAGGCAAGGGAATATCAGGCTACTCAATTATTTTGGACACTTTGGAGAATGACCGGACGATTCTTACTTACAAGGGGATTAATGACCACCTTTCGCATAAAGACGTCCCATACAATAAGCTAAAGGCAAAATGGCTTTATTTTAGCGCAATGCTTGGGGAGTCATTTCATACCCTTGAGGAACTGGCTGGATTTGCGCAGAAGAACGGCATCAAGATTGCATTCAACCCGAGCTCGTATCTTGCCGAAAAAGGAAGCGAATACTTAAGCAACATAATAAGCAGGACGGAATTGCTGGTCTTAAACAAGCAAGAGGCAGCAATGCTTACGGGAAAAGAAGCAGCCGAGAGAATGCTTTTTAAGCTCAGGGAATTGGGCCCAAGGATAGTTGCAGTAACAGACGGCAAAAATGAATTGAATGTTATTGATGAAAAATATATCTACACTGCAAAGCCCCCTTATGCAAAGGTAGTTGACACGACTGGCGCAGGAGACGCGTTTGCCTCCTCATTCTTATCTGGCATTTTAAGGAAAAAAGACATGGAATTTGCCATAAGGCTCGGAATTGTGAATTCACTTTCCGTCGTAACGCATTATGGGGCGAAGAATATTCTGTTGAGATTTAATGAGGCGATGAAAAATATGAGGAAGATGAAAATTAAGGTAAATAAGGATAGTATTTAATCTTCGGCAGATTTATATAGAAGTCCATGGGGCTGTCTAAAAAGAATTTTGAAGTGCCAACGGAGGCATATTCAGCGCGATAAAACGAATATTCGGAGAAATACTCCGAGCAACAAGCGAAAATGGCATGATTAAAGAAGCAAGCGCCAAAATCTGGGCATATAAGAAAATAAAACAATACGCAAAAGCGTAGTCATAAGCGCATTCTCAGTGGATCATAAGAATTATGCAACACAGCACTTTTATAATCAATTTAAACACAGTTACAGGCGATTTTAAGTCACTGGATATTTACTAATTTCCATATTGAAAAGAAATAGCCACTCGCTAACTTAACAGCCCATGGAAAGCCTTATTAAAAACTGCTGTTTTCTTACAACCCATGAATTACAAAAACGCTGTATTTTTAGGCACATCCCATATAGCAAAGCAGAGCCTTGAAGAAGTAAAAAGCAGTATAGAAAAAGAAACTCCAGACTTGATAGCATTAGAGCTTGACCAAAAAAGGCTGCAAGCCTTAATGAGCAGGGCGCCGAAAAAATTGGATTTTAGAATCATAAGAAGCATAGGGCTGAAAGGGTTTATATTCTCTTTGATTGGCGCATGGGCAGAAAAAAAACTCGGAAAGATTGCGGGCGTAGCCCCGGGCTCTGAGATGAAGCAGGCGGCAAGGATTGCAAAAAAGAAGAAAATCGGGCTTGCCCTCGTAGACCAGGACATAGAAACAACCCTTCGAAGGCTCTCTGGCTCGATAACCTGGAAAGAAAAGCTCAATTTTCTTGTTGACATACTAACAGCAGTCTTTACCAGAAAGAACGAGCTGGAATTCGACCTCGAAACAGTGCCGGATAAAGAAACAATCAAAAAATTAACATCCGGGTTAATGGAGCGGTATCCTAACATTTACAAAGTGCTAATTGAGGAGAGAAATATTGTGATTGCCAAAAACATAAAAATGCTGATGGATAACAATCCTTCCAAAAAAATCCTCGTTATTCTGGGCGCAGGCCACATAGAGGATGTATTGAAATTGCTAAAGGGCATGGAAAAGTGAAAAAATCAATTTTGTGAAAAAATCAATTTAACGTAGTCAATCTTCCCGTTTGTCTGGAACCCTTCGGCAAGCTTTTTTATGTTCTCGGCATCGCCTTTGAGGATGAATATTTCAAGGCACTTGTGGCTTTCCAGATGGTTATGCACCTGCGTCTTTACCAAATCTTCATGCTTGTGCCTCAATTCCGAAACTTCTCCCGAAATCCTGTCTTCATGTATGACGAGCAAAACGGCGTCCGCAGTCCCCCTCAGCCTTGACTTTTCTTTTTTGTCAGCGATAAGCATCCTTAATCCCGCACGTATTGTCTCGCTTCTTCCGGAAAATCCCATCTCTTTTTGCAGCCTGTCAATGTCTTTTAGTATTTTATCGTTTAATGACATGCTGATGATTTGCGACATGGCAGGGCAGAGTTATTAACATGTTTATAAACATTGCCATAAAAGTTATTAACAAAAGATATAAATATTAATAAGCATTTCTTTGAAAAAAATCATTTTTTTTTTTTTGAAAAAATCATTTTTTTCTTATTTTACAAAATGAAAAACATTGTTTACCTTGGATTTTTGCTCCCATTCGCTTTGATTTTAAGCGCCTGCGCAGCAATGCAAAATGACAATCCCGACGCTGCAAAAGCCGAAAAGATAACTGTCGTTTCGACGTTTTATCCTTTATATGAGCTTACAAAGAAAATAGGCGGGGATCAAATCGAGGCAAGCGCAATAGTTCCGGCAGGCGTAGAGCCGCATGACTATGAGCCAAGCCCTATCGATATCCTAAGATTAAGCAAGGCAGGCGCATTTGTAACGATTGGGCTGGAATTTTCCGGAATCGAGGATAAGCTGGCGCAGGGCAACGAAAATAAAATATCCGTAATCGATTCAAAAAAAGGCGTAATGCTTCTTGACGCAGAGCCGCAGGATGCGCAAGATTCAAAAAAAAGCGCAAATGCGGGCAAGGATCCCCATATCTGGCTCTCACCCAATAACATGATTGCAATGTCAATGAACATCAAGGACGGGCTAAAGAATGCCGACCAGAAAAATGCAAACCTATATGAGAATAATGCGCAAAAAGTCATCGGTGAGCTAAAAAAGCTGGATTCAGACTACAAAAACGGACTTTCAAGCTGCAAAAAACAGGTTATAATAACAAACCACAAAGCTTTTGCTTACCTTGGAAGGGATTATGGGTTCAGGGAGATTGGAATTTTCGGGCTTGCGCCGCAAACAGAGCCGACGCCAAGGGAAATAATAATCATAAAAAATGAAGCAAAAAAAAATGATGTCAATTATATTTTTTCGGAAGAGCTTGCTGACCCTAGAATTTCCGAAACAATAGCAAATGAGATAGGCGCAGGAGTCCTTGTGCTTAACACTATTGAAGGGATAAAGAGAGCAGGCGAGGATTACTTTAGCCTAATGAGGGAAAATCTTGCAAATTTAAGGCTTGCCCTGGAGTGCGCTTAAATGATTGTCGAAGTTTCAAATCTTTTTTACTCGTACGACGGAAATGAAGTTCTCAGCAATATTTCTTTTTGCATAAAGGAAAAAGATTTTGTGGCAGTGATTGGAAGGAACGGCTCAGGAAAAACAACCCTGATGAAGCTCATTCTTAGCCTGCTGCCCGTTCAAAAAGGAGCAATAAAGCTGTTCGGGAAGAGCATAAAGGAATTTTTGGAATGGGATTGCATAGGTTATGTGCCGCAAAAATACAGCATAGACAAGAATTTTCCAGCAAGCGTCGATGAGCTTTTATCCCTGAAAAACAATTCACAGAAGGCAAAAATAATGGGCATGCTCAATATTTCCGGCATAGCTTCAAAAAAGTTCTCTGATCTTTCAGGCGGGCAGCAGCAAAGGGTGATGATTGCGCTCTCATTGATGTCAAATCCCAAGCTGCTGATACTCGACGAGCCAACTGTGGGCGTAGATATTAAGGCGCAGCAGGATTTCTATGATTTGCTAAAGAGGCTAAACAAGGATACTAGCGTTACAATCGTTCTTGTAACCCACGATGTAGGCCTGGTATCTACATATGTAAAGAATGTAATCTGCCTGAACGGAAATATCTGCTGCTGCGGCAATGCCCATGACACCGAAAAGCTTCTAAAGAAGGTTTACGGAAAAGATTTTACGATTCATCATCACTATTAAAATTTGAAAAAATTAATTTATACTCACACACAG
>CAYWNO010000073.1:0-7746 GCA_964459665.1 uncultured Methanosarcinales archaeon | reverse complement strand
TTTATAAATGGAATAGGGTTATTCAAAACTCTCTATAGAGAACTTTGAATAACCCTCTGAAAATAACAATTTATTATTTGCGCATCGTCGAGACTGAAAATCAAAACAATTCAAAAAATGGGGTTATTCAAAGTCCTCTATATTTAAAATGCTTAAAAGAGGGCAGGTCAGCATATACTTATTACTGGGCGTTGTTATGCTAATCGCATTCTCATTTTTATCTTATAGCCGCAATTTAAATGAAAATAAGGCGGCTCCAAGCCTGCCTGCTGATGCAGGGCCAATAAAGTCTTACATACTCTCTTGCATTAAATCTTCTGTTGATGAAGGGCTTTACGTCTTTGGCTGTAGACGGCAAATTCGGGCCGAAAACCTTTGATGCATTGAAAAATTGGCCGGTTATTCAACAGCAAATAAAAGATAGTAGGACGGCTATAAAAGGAATCAAAAAACAGAAAAGTTAATAAATAATAAACGAAAAAAACTTTTTTAAGCCACGCTTAAAAAAGTTTTTCGGACACACGACGGGAAGAGAAAAATTTCACTCTTTGATTGAAATTTTTCCGCGAAGAATCAAAATGGAAGATACAATGGATATTTTTGACTCGATAAGCCCGCTTGATTTTAGGTATTACGGAAGGGATAAAAAAATATTTGAAAAGCTGCAGCCTTATCTTTCTGAATCTGCCTTTATAAAATACGCCCTGAAAGTTGAGTGTTCATTGGCAAAAGCCCTTGCAAAAAATAAGATATGCTCTCAAAAAATTGCTGATGAAATCGCAAGGGCATGCGCTAAAGTCTCGCCTGGGGATGTTTACGCCGAGGAAGATAGGATAAAACATAATATGAGGGCTCTTGCAAACTGCATAAGAAGCAAGGTTCGCGATGAGGCAAAGCCTTTTGTGCACTTTACCGCGACGAGCTATGACATAATAGCCACTGCCGACGCGATGAGGTACAGGGAATTTACAAACAATGCCCTTATTCCGGAGATGCTAAAATTCGAGTCTGCATTGATAAATCTTGCATTAAGGGAAAGGGGCACGATACAAATTGGAAGGACGCACGGGCAGCACGCAGAGCCTATAACCTTCGGGTTTGCCATAGCGCAATATGTAAGCAGGCTTGGGAATTCTATCATAAAAATCAGAAAATCTGCAGATGATTTAAGAGGGAAGATGGCCGGCGCCGTAGGCGCTTATAACGCATCCTCGTTATTTATCGAAAATCCCGTTAAGTTTGAAAAAGAAGTGTTGGATGAATTGGGCTTAAAGCCTTCGCCAATCTCAACGCAGGTTGTAGAGGCGGAATTTCTCGCAGATTACCTGGGCAGCGCCATATCAGCCTTTGGCGTTCTTGCAAATCTGGCAGACGACATGAGGCACCTGCAAAGAAGCGAGATAGGCGAAGTTTCGGAATTTTTTGAGGCAAAGCAGGTTGGCTCATCTACAATGCCGCAGAAAAAAAATCCCATAAATTTTGAGAACGTAAAGAGCATGTGGAAAGAATTCATGCCGAGGATTATTACGGTTTACATGGACCAGGTATCGGAACATCAAAGAGACTTGAGCAACTCTGCCTCAATGAGGTTCATTCCGGAAATATTGGCGGGCTTTTATGTTTCGATTATAAGGCTCAACAAGGCAATCTCGAGCCTTTCGGTTGATGAATCCGGCATGAAAAGAAATTTTGACATGGGCAAAAGCATGATTATCGCAGAGCCGCTTTACATATTGCTTGCTGCAAGCGGGCACCCCGATGCCCATGAATACGTAAGAGAGCTAACCGCAAAGGCTTTTTTAAAAAAGGCGCCTTTGCTCTCGTTAGTAAAAAAAGACAACTCAATAAAGCCTTACCTGAAAAAATTCAGCAAGAAGCAGATGGAAATTCTCGAAAGCCCTGAAAAATATACCGGAATTGCTACAAAAAAAACTGAAGATGTTTGCGGATACTGGAAAAAAGAATTGAAACTTTGAAAAATTCACTTTTGAGTGAATTTTTCAACTTATATATCACTTCACAGCCAGCTTTACATCGCTGTCATGGACTGTTTTTCTTCCCGCGTGCTTTGCGATTTCGGCCGCCCTTGAAGAAATATCGGCTCCGATTCCCGTAAGAACTTCTGTAAGCGCATCAACTGAATCAGAGGATACCCTTTTAGCTCCTGCTTTTACGAGCATCCTTGCAACAGATGCCTTTGGTATTATAGAAATTTTCCTTTTCATGATAATAAAGAAAATTCCACTTTGAGTGGAATTTTTTTGAACATAAGTTATTTATATAACTTTCGATTTTAAAAAAAAACATGGAAGAGCTAAAACAGCTAATAATGAAGTATGCCCTGCAAAATGCCTTTATATACAAAGGAAAGGCGAATGCAGGGGCGGTCATAGGCAAAGTTCTTGCTGAAAACCCGGAGTTGAGGGAAAAAGCAAAAGAAGTAAGCAAAGAAGCCATTAAAATAATCAATGATGTAAACAAGATGCACTTGGAGAAGCAGCAAAAAAGCCTTATGGAAATGGCGCCGGAGCTGCTCGAAAAGAAGCAGCAGCCAAAGGAAAAAAACATTTTTGATTTTATGGGCATAAGGGAAGGAGAAAAAGTTGTAACGGCTTTTCCTCCCGAGCCAAGCAAATATCCACATATCGGGCATGCAAAAGCAATAATCGTAAACTATGAGCTTGCAAAGAGGTATAACGGAACGCTCTGCCTAAGATTCGAGGACACGAACCCCGAGCTTGCAGAAGAAGCATTCTACAAGATACACATAGAAGGTTATGAATGGCTGGGCGTTAAGCCCGACAAGGTTGATTATGCATCCGAGCATATGGAAGAGTTCTACAAGTATGCTGAAAAAATGATTAGGGAATCCCATGCTTATGCCTGTTCCTGCACACAGGAGACAATAAAAAAAAACAGGATGGATGGAATAGAGTGCCAATGCAGGTACGGCACAATCAACAAGGACTTGGAGATATGGCGCGATATGTTCAATGCAAAGGCAGGAAAGTATGTAATAAGGCTAAAAGGGCATATGAAAAGCCCGAATACAACTTTAAGGGACCCAGTCATAATGAGAATCATAGACGAGGCGCATCCGAGAACAAAGAAGAAATACAGGCTATGGCCCACTTACGATTTTGAAAATGCAATAATGGACGGAATTGAAGGGATTACACACAGGCTAAGAAGCAAGGAATTTGAGCTAAGAAACGAGCTTCAAAGGCTTATTCAAACTCTTGCCGGATTTTACGAAACGAAAATTTACGAGTTCGCAAGATTCAATCTCGAGGGAGTTGAAAGCTCGGGAAGGATAATTCGGGAGAAGGTAAAGAAAAAAGAGCTCATAGGATGGGACGACCCTTCATTAACCACTCTTGTTGCCTTGAGAAGAAGGGGATTTCTGCCCGAAGCTGTGAGAAATTTTGTGCTATCAACGGGGCTTACAAAGACGGAATCCGTTTTGACGTGGGACGATTTAATCGCGCATAACAGAAGGCTCCTTGATTCAAGGTGCAGCCGCTACTTTTTTGTCGAAAATCCAAAGGAGATCAAGGTTGAAAATGCCCCGTCGCAGACAGCAGAGTTAAAGCTGCATCCCGAATCCAAGGAAAGAGGCTCAAGAGAATTCAGGACAAAGGACAGCTTTTACGTCGCAGAAAAAGACTTCAAGGAATTTAAAGACGGAAAATTAATCAGGCTGATGGACTGCCTTAACTTTTCAAAAAAAAAGCGCAGGTTTTTTTTCGACTCGCTTGAATATGAAAAGTACAGGCAGAAAGGCGATAGGATAATTCATTGGCTGCCCGTCCAGAAAGATTTAGTAAAAACCGAAGTCTTAATGCCAAACAAGGAAATAAAAAAGGGATTGGCAGAGCCTTTGGTAAAAAGCCTCAAAGAAGGCGACATTGTGCAGTTTGCAAGATTCGGCTTTTGCAGGCTCGATAAGAAGGAAAAAGGCAGGCTTTCTTTCTGGTATACGCATGATTAGGAATGGTAGTATCCGTGCACATCCACTTTCTCGTGTATTCTTTTCTCCAAAGCCCTAAGCTTGTGGTGCCTTTTTACCTTCTCCATTAAAAGCGATCTTGCCTGATTCCTTAAATTATCCAGTGATTCCGAAATCTCCCTGATTTTCCCGTCTTTTTCTTCTATGATTTTCTTTTTTTGCTCTTTTTCGGCGCTTAATTCGTATTCAAGCGCATTGAGCTGCCTTTTTAATTCCTGAGTTTCATAATCCTTGGGTATAAAAAATTTTGCGTATCTTCTTTCCCAGTCTATAAGCTTGTCTATTTTTTCCTTGAGCCTGTCTATATCGCTATAGCTTAGCCTCATTTTTATGATTGATCTTCTCATCCTTTTAAGCTGGGCTGTAACATTTTCCCTTGCCTTGTTCTTTTCTGAATAAACCCTTGCCGTAAGAAAAAGGTGCTTGGCAAAGTGATTTAACGGCGCTTTGCCCGATCCAATGCCAGATGCATTTTCATTTAATGATGGCATTTTTTATATCACTTCTTGAACATTCCGAATAATCCTTTTTTCTTTGGCTCTTCATCCAAAGGCGCAAGGTCTTTGCCAAAATCTAACTCTAAATCGGGAACTGGCTCCGGCTCCATTGGAGGCATCTGCATTCCTAATTCAAAATCAGATGGCGTTGCCGCCGCGGACGCAGGAGCCATGTGCTGCATGGGTGGCATCATGGGCGGCGCCATGGTCGGCTGCTGCATTCTTGGCATGAAGCGCTCAATTTTGGGCATTGTTTGCGAAGAAGCTGGCTGCCAATCCTGTTGCGGGGCGGGAGGCTTGACAAAAAAGCTTGGCTCTGCGAAAGGCTTTGGCTCAATCTTCGGCTTAAAGAGCTCGCTTTCATCTTCCTTTTGCCTGAACATTGATGAGTCTTCTTTTTCTTTTGGAGCGGCTGCAATATTCTCCTTTGCAATCCCTATAACAGTGACCACGCCTTCAGCGATTGTCTTGTTCTGGCTTATGAGCTTGTCTAATTTAGTAAGAATCATCTCGTGCTTTTTTGCGCTCGACTCGAATTCCCTCTCCTCGAGATTCATCTGCTCTGCCGCAGTTCCGAAAACCTCGACGATGCCGCCCATAACCTGCGCAAGCCTCTGCACAGCCTCATAAAGCTCCTTGTTGGAAACATCCTTCCTGCCCTTTATTGATTCTAATTCCCTCTTTAGCTCAGAAATATCCTTGTATTCAAACGTATCATAAGCGTCCCCAGCCATATCTATCAGCCTCTTTTTTAAAAATTTTAAATGCAGGGCTTAAATTTTTTTCTAAGATATATAAAGATTTCGCTTTGAAATTTGAAAAATTCGATTTTCGAGCAGATTTTTCAACTTATAAAATTGATTTTTTCAAAGTTCTGGCTATCCCAAACATTTTTAAACGAAAGGGCCGTATTGAGAAAAATGGTTCTGGAAAAGCTAAGCGACTCATTGAGAAATACCCTACAAAAGATTGCGAAATCCCTTTTTGTAGATGATTTGCTGATTAATGAGTTGGTTAAGGATATCCAAAGGGCATTGCTGCATGCAGACGTTAACGTAAAGCTGGTTTTTGAGCTTACCGATAAAATAAAAAAAAGGGCATTAAGCGAAGAAGCTCCAAAGGGGCTTACCAAAAAAGAGCAGATAATAAACATCGTTTATGAAGAGCTTGTAAGGCTTCTTGGCGAAGAGCAGCACAAGGTAGAGATAAAAGAAAAGCCGTTCAAGATAATGCTTGTCGGCCTTTTTGGAAGCGGAAAAACTACGACTGCAGGCAAGCTTGCAAGGTTCTTTACCAAGAGGGGCTTTAAGGTTGCATTGGTAGGGCTCGACATACACAGGCCTGCTGCCATGGAGCAGATTGAGCAGGTTGCAAAGCACGCGAATGTAACTGTGTTTACAGACAGGAAAAACAAGGAGCCAGTTGGGATATGGGAAAGGCACAAAGATGAATGCAAAAATTTTGACGTCATAATCATAGACACTGCAGGAAGGGATGCTTTGTCAAAAGACTTGATCAATGAGATTGAAGAAGTAACTAAAAAAATTGCCCCAGATGAGTCATTGCTGGTTATTTCTGCAGACATCGGGCAGGCTGCCCAAAAGCAAGCAGAGCAGTTCAGCAAAAGCTGCGCAATCACGGGCATTATTGTTTCCAAAATGGACGGCACTGCAAAAGGCGGAGGAGCCTTGACTGCCTGCTCTGTTTCAGGCGCCCCGATTAAATTCATAGGATTGGGAGAAAAAATTGATGATATTGAGCAGTTCAATCCGCAGGGATTTGCAGGAAGGCTTCTTGGCATGGGGGATTTGGAAGCTTTGCTGGAAAAGGCAAAAGAGGTAATAAAAGCAGAAGACGCAGAAGACCTTGGAAGAAGATTCCTTAAAGGCGAATTCAATCTGATTGACCTATATGAGCAGATGGAGGCAATGAGCAAGATGGGCCCGTTGAGCCAGATTGCTGAAATGATACCGGGATTTTCCCAATTAAAGCTTCCGAAAGAAATGCTGCAGGTTCAGGAAGGCAAGCTGAAAAAATGGAAAATCATGATGAACAGCTTTACCAAAAAAGAACTGGAAGAGCCTGAAATTATCGATTCAGGCAGGATAGATAGAATATCCAAGGGCTCGGGAATTCCTGCTTTTGAAGTAAAAGAATTAATCAAGCAGTATAATCAGAGCAAAAAGATGGTAAAGCTGTTTAAGGGCAATAAAGGCGACATAAGCAAGATAATGAGAAAATTCGGCGGAAAGCTGCCGATGGGTGGATAGTAACTGTTTAGTATTTTTATTCTATCCACCGTTAACGATTTTTCACTGCCTAAACCTGTCAGTCCATTTCCTTTTTTCAACCTCGTCAAGCAGCCCGCCAAAGCCGAAAGTCAATGCTTCATTATAGAAGTCAATTTTTTTATTGTAGCCATCTTTGAGGGCGTAAAATGCGCAAACCTTGAACCCTGCGGAGTTCTCGTTTATGATTTCGCCGTGGCTGTAGATAATCTCCACGCTCTTTTTGCCCCTGTCGAATTGCGCTGCAATCGCGCTCGTTCCATTTTCAATATCCGCATATGATATGTAAATCTTGTCGAGCAAAGAGTCAAGGAATATTGCAAACCTTTCGGAGTCTGTGGCATCAATCTGCCCAAAATTTGATCTCCCTACCGACCTTATGCCCGAAATTCTTGAAGCGGAGTTAGCAAAAAAGTCTTTTATGCTTCTTTCCTTTACGAACAGCCTTACCTTGAAATGCTCTATTGATTTTTTTGTCCCTATCTCAATACCCTTGTACTTTTTATTGAACCGCCCAATTAATTTTTCATATTTTGGAATAAAAAAATCCAAAGAATTCCGTGACTCCTCGTATAGCCTGTCAACTTCAAATCCTGCATTTATAACCCGCGTGAAATCTTTTTTAAATTCATTAATATCAGCAGGCTCGAATTCCGACAGAATATCAATGTTTGCCATCTTGTACTTGAAAAAATCATTTTCTTGGAAGAAAATGATTTTTTCCTTGATAATATAACATCGGACGCAAATAATTGATTGAGATTTGTTGCGTCCTCTTGATACACGCGAAAATCGGAGATTTTCGGTGTCCTGAAAATCCATGATTTTCATGATAGTGTTGGATTAATACACTCAATTATTTACTTCCAACACTATATTTAAATGTTTTGAAAGGCAGGCACTGAAGCGATGAGAATTCTTTTAAGCATTTGAGATTAAAAATAAGCTGAGG
>CAYWNO010000072.1:0-7764 GCA_964459665.1 uncultured Methanosarcinales archaeon | reverse complement strand
AGAATTAATGTAACGTGAATTCGGTACTATACAGTTTTGAATTTTATCTGTAGTATACGGAAATTGTATCAAATCATAAAACAGAAATAATAATTTTTCCAAAAAAATCATTTTTTAGAAAATTAGTTCCCCCGTCTCTTGTGCGCCCTTAGGCTCGGCCTCATTTTTTCTGCGCCCTTGCCCTTGTGCATAAGGCCTCTTGACCTTCTGCCGGAGCTTGTAATGCCTCTGTAAACGCGCCCCTTGTGGCTTGAAATCCAGCTTATGGCCGGGTCCGCAATAATTGATGGGCTTGCCCTGTCCACCAAGATTATTTCATACCAGTAGTGCAATCCGTCTTTTCCGACGTAATAGCTGTTTAGAACTTCGCAATTAGGATATTTATTTGCAGCCCTTTGCTCTGCGACCGTCTGGTAATTCATCGTCAAGTCCTTTCTTCGAGACATTGCCTTTGGCCTTCTAGGGTGCCTTATCTGCGGCCTTTGCCTTCCTCCCCGATTTACCCTCTGCCTTACGACGATAAATCCCTGCTTTGCCTTGTATCCCAAGGAATGAGCCCTATCAATCCTCGTGGGATTGTCTACCCTTATAGTTGTAGGCTCCTGCCTCCATTTAATTATGCGCTGCTGCCATAATCCGCCTAAATTTTCTTTCGGATTTTTCCAGGCTTCCCTTATATAACTGTACATTCCCATTTTGTATTGTATTCTCGTGCAAAACTGGATGATTTATAAAGTTTTTGGGAATTCATTTCAAAATATTTATATACCATTAAAAAATAAGTTGAAAAATTCGCCTTTCAGGCGAATTTTTCAAAGTTACAGTTTTTTAAAAAGAAGAGGTGGATGGATGGGGTTTTTTGACAAGCTGGCTTTCTGGAAGAAAAAAGACGACTTGGCTGATTTGGGAAAGGACTTTGGTTTTGACAAGGATTTAGGCATGGATTTAGGGCAGGGGCCGTCTGCGGATTTGGGAATGGGCCTTGAGCCTTCCTCGCCCCAGCAGTCTTTTAACAAGTACCCTTCTTTTCAGCAGCAGCAAAGCTTCCAGCAGCAGCCGGCTTTTGCGCAGCCTTCTTACACAAGCGATAGCAATTACATAGCTTCGAAAAATATGGAAGTGATATCGAGCAAGCTTGATGCCCTCAGGGTGTCTTTGGAAAGCATCAACCAAAGGCTCTCTAACATCGAGGCAATAGCGAGGGGCGAGCAGGAAGACACGAGAAGAAAGAGGTATTATTAAACTTTGAAAAATTCGCTTGAAAAGCGAATTTTTCAAAGTTTTTTATATCACATTCGCCCTTAAGTCATTCAAAACAGCGCCTGCCACATTCTCTGCTATCAAGTCAGCGCCTTTTTTTGTTGTGTGGCCAAAAATCCCAAAGTCAGGTCCTCTGAAAAAATCCTCAAATTTTGAGTCCTTAAGTTCTTTTTTAAAATTTTCCTCGTTGCTTACAAATGTTATGTCTTCGTCTCCGTTAAACATGACTCTCAAGCCGTCTAGGCTTAGCAGCGGATATTGCACGGCTATAAGCCTTATTTTTCTTTTGTTTAATGTTTCATAGATTTTTTGGTAGTTAGTTTGGGTAATCACATTGGCATAATCCTTTCCAATCTTTTCTCCCATTTCAATGTACTTTTTAGTTTCTTGCGGATTTGGAATTTTATCCTCCTGCGGCAAAGAATCATAGACGTCTTGCCTCATAAAAACGTTTTTTCCCCTGTACTGCCTTCCTATATCAATAAAAACCTGCGCAAGCATTTTTGGGTCTTCTTTGGATATCACATCAAATAATTGCTCTGCATCTTTAGCCATGTTGTTATGCAGGTAGTGCCATCCGACCGCATTAAAAGAATCCCGAACATTCATGTATTCTTCGTATTCCTGCTCAAAGCGCTTCAATGCGTCTTTGCTGCCATAAAAAGACAAATAAAGCCTTGCCCTCTGCATCTTTGCAGTCTCGTTCATGGGATTTTCCTGTATGAATTTTTCCAATGATTTTTCTGTTTTCCAAAAGTTTTCATTTGCAATTTCGCCTTGCCCGATTAACTTGTCCACTTCACCTATGTCAATGTATTCGGACTTGATTAAATCCATCGGGATGTTTTGCCTGGCGATTGCAGGAGCTTTTTTAATTATGCGGCCTCCAATCTCTTTTAGCCTGCCGATAAAATAACCAAATAAATAACGGCCGAACTTGTATGTATCCAAATTCACCAACCTTGAATCCTTTAAAGAGAAGGCAGCATTATCTTTTGCGGCAGTTACGGGCGGATCGTTTATGCCAATCATTGTGATAACCATGTTCGGGCGGTAATAATCGAGATAATCATCAAGGCTAGACACCATAGTTGAGCTAAGAGAGCCCGCCCTTGCTACATTTATAACCTTGAATTGGATTTCTTTGCTTTTAGAATTAAGCAGGCGCTCGAATTCATCGGCCCAGCACGGGCAATTTCCGCTCGTCATCGATTCCCCCAATACCAATATGCGGTAATTGTCAGTTTGCGCCGGCAGGATAATGTTAGAATCTTTATGCTGCATAAGGCGCGCATAGCCGGAAAATCGCAAGCCGGCCTCAAGAATTGCAAATACAAGGGCCAGCCTAAAAAGTATGATTGCAGAACTTTGAAAAATTCGCTTTTTTCTGCTTTGCTGTGATTTTTTTAACTTGGGATTTTGGATTTTATCTTTCATTCATCTCAAAATACAAATATTTATAAGCATTATTTTTACAATACATTTTGAAATGATATACCTGCTAAATTCTATCGAATTCGTCTTGTTCTTTATTTTGGTTTTCATTCTGTACTGGACTGTACCCGGAGCATTCAAAAAATATTTCCTGCTGATTGCATCTTATCTTTTCTACGCAAGCTGGAACTGGAAATTCTTAAGCCTTATTTTCATATCAACAGTGATGAATTATTTTTGCGGGCTTGCAATATACAAGTCAGGCAATGCGGGCTTTAGGAAATTTCTGCTGGCATTGTCCATAGCAACCGATTTATCAATACTTGCATTTTTTAAATATTTTCATTTTTTTGCTGATAATCTCTCGGCATTGATGAATTCGCTTGGCTTGGGCTTTAATTTTTCAACCTTAAATATTATCCTGCCGCTTGGAATATCATTTTATACTTTTGAAACTATCGGCTACATTGCCGACGTATACGGCAAAAAGTTCACCCCTGTTGAAAGCTTCACTGATTTTGCCCTATTTGTGGCTTATTTTCCAAAATTAATATCCGGCCCCATAGAAAGGGCAAAAAAGCTAATACCGCAGATACAATCCAAAAAACAATTTAGGGATATAAAGTTTAAAGAAGGCTTGTACCTATTCATTTACGGACTCTTTAAAAAAATAGTGATTGCTGATTCGGTAGCAGCGATAGCCAATAATGTTTTTGCCATGAATAATCCGTCCGGCGCGCAGATTTTAATAGCGGCTTACGCTTTTGCAATCCAGCTTTATTGCGATTTTTCAGGCTACATTGACATGGCAAGGGGCATTTCTTATTTTTTTGGAATAGAGCTTAGCGCAAATTTTAACATCCCCTATTTTGCCAAAAACCCGCATGATTTCTGGTCGAGGTGGCACACCACGCTTTCTTCTTGGGTTAGAGATTACATTTACATTCCGTTAGGCGGCCATAATGCAAAATTTTTGGCGGCATTGCCTCTGCTTGCCGCATGGTTCATGATGGGATTGTGGCACGGCGCGGCTTGGAATTTTGTATTATGGGGGATATACTGGTTCATCATAGTCTTCGTTTACCATGCATTCAAGCTTATCAGGTTCAATCTTACCCGCGATAAAGATAAAAAAAAGGCATTTTTAGGCGGAAAAGCGGATTTTTTCAAAATTCTCATCATGTTCCACATAACTGCATTCGGCTGGATTATTTTCCGGTCAAAGAGCCTCGCTCAGGCGGCATCATTTACAAAGAGCCTGATTTCTGGAATAAGCATCCCAAGCCTGCTTAATGCTGATTATGCGTTCCTTTATGTTGCTGCTTTATTCCTGATAATCTATGAATCATTGCAATACTTCCAAAATGATGAGACATTCATATACAAAAAAAACTTTTATTTGCAGATGGTGTTCTACATTTCACTTTTTTTCATTTATGTGGAAGTGTACTCCGCTTCAAATGTCAATTTCCTTTACTTCCAGTTTTAACAGAATGGCGAAAAAAAACATCATTGTTGTTTATACATTCCTGCTAATCCTATTTTTCGACCAGATGACGAAATTTTTGATAAAAAAAAATTTTCAGCTGGGGCAATCCGTTCCCGTCATAAAAGACACCTTTCACATAACCTATGTAACAAACACCGGCTCTGCATTCGGGCTTTTCAGGGGGTTTAATGTTTTTCTTATTTTTTTTTCAGTAATTGTTATTTTCATTATTTTTTATTTTCTTTGGAAAATAAAAAATAATGATAGATTATTGCAGCTTGCCTTGGGATTATTGCTGGGCGGAACTCTTGGAAACCTCATTGACAGGCTTTTTTACGGCAGCGTTACAGACTTTATTGACTTTAGAATCTGGCCCGTCTTTAATGTTGCGGACAGCGCAGTTAGCGTAAGCGTATTCCTGCTGATTATCCTGATGTGGGAGAAATAAATAACGTCAAAAAAATAAATTTTTCGCAGAAAAATTTATTTTTTTATTCTTTAAAATTCCTCGACGCTTTCAAGCTGCTTTAAATAGCCCTTTCTTTTGATGAATGAAAGCTGCGTGGGCGTGTATTTGTAGACTATGTCGCCTTTTTCATCGCCGCCGTATTCCCAAGGCTCAACTATCACGATATCATTTTCCCGAACCCATAATTTGCGCGTAAGCCTCCCCGGTATCCTGCAGATTCTCGTCTTTGCGTCCATGCACCTAACGCGCATCCTTGAGCCTCCGAGCCTCTGCTCTATGATTCCAAAAGTTTCCCTGCCTCTTGGAAGGTGGATTCTTGAAATCTCCTGCTGGATTTTCTCCTGCTTCTCCTGCTCTTCCTTCTTTTTGCTCATTTAACATTTTAAATTTAAGTTTGTTTATATAGGTTTCTAAAGCTATTTGAAAAAATTGATTTTTCGTGAAAAATCAATTTTTTCCCTGATAAATATTTATAAAGAGGAGTATATTCGGCGATTATATGTTCGATAAAAAATTCAAAGGAAAAAGAATACTTGTAACCAGCGCGCTTCCCTATGCCAACGGTCCTTTGCATCTTGGACACATTGTTGAATACGTTCAGACGGATATTTTTGTAAGGTTCCTAAGGCTCGTAGGCGAAGATGTAACCTATGTATGCGCCGACGATACGCACGGCGCCCCAATAGAAATAAAATCTGCGGAGCTTGGGATAAGGCCGGAGCAGCTTATTTCCGACGTATACAAGGAGCATACGAAAGACTTTGAGGAATTTTTAATCAGCTTCGATAATTACTACACGACTAACAGCCCCGAGAACAGGCATTACAGCGACCTGATTTTTAACAGGCTAAAGGAAAAAGGGTTCATCTGCACAAAAGACATAGAGGTTACTTATTGCGATGATTGCAAAAGAACCTTGCCTGACAGGTACGTCAAGGGCAAATGCCCAAGATGCGGCGCCCATGACCAGTACGGGGATGTGTGCGAGCAGTGCAATGCGGTTTACAAGACAATAGATTTGGTTGAGCCTTACTGCACAATCTGCAAGAGCAAGCCGGTAAGAAAAATCTCAAAGCATTATTTCTTCAGGCTGGGCGAATTCTCGGAAAAGCTGGATTCATGGCTAAAGGAAAATGACAATCTTCAGCCGCAGATAAAAAATTTCGTTTTCAACTGGATAAAAAACGGACTTGAAGACTGGAACATAAGCAGGGACGGCCCGTATTTCGGGTTTAAAATCCCCGGAGAAGAGGACAAGTATTATTATGTGTGGCTCGATGCGCCGATTGGATACATAGCAAGCACGGACAACTATTGCAAAAAGCGCGGATTAAAAACTAAGGATTACTGGAACAGCAAAGATTCAGTAATATACCATTTTATCGGCAAGGATATAATCTATTTTCATTTTCTTTTCTGGCCCGCGATGCTGATGGGCTCGGAGTTTTCGCTGCCCCACAACATTGTCGTTCACGGCTTCCTCACGGTTAACGGCGAAAAGATGAGCAAGAGCAGGGGGACTTTTTTTACTGCAAGGGAATTTTTGCAGGAGCATGATGCAGAGCACCTTAGGTTTTACTATGCAGGCCACCTAAGCAAGAGCATGTCAGATATAGACCTTAGCCTTGATGATTTGAGGAAGAAGACAAACAACGAATTAGTCGGAAATATCGGGAATTTTTGCTATCGCGTATTGAACTTTCTGAACAAGAATTTCGATTGCGAAATAAAAGAAATAGGCGATAACATCAACCTAATAAGCGAAATCAATTCAATAGCAAAAAACACCTGGAAAAATTATTATGGCCTGAACTTTAACGAGGCGCTCAGGGATATCTTGCGCATCTCCTCGATTGGAAATAAATATTTTCAGGATAATGAGCCGTGGAAGCTGATCGTGCAGGATAAAGGTAAAGCCCACATGATTGCAGGGTTATGCGCAAATATAGTAAAGATTTTAAGCATACTGCTTGAGCCGATTTTGCCGCAATTTTCATCAGGCCTGCAAGCACAGTTAAACCTAAAAGGGCTTAAATGGGATGATATAAACTTCGATCTAAACAACCATAAGATAGGGAAAGATGCGATTTTGATAAAAAAAATGGAGGAGCAAAAACAAGACGCAAAAAATGAAATGCAAGAATTTCCGCTGGACCTTAGGGTTGCAAAAATACTGGAAGTAAAAGAGCATCCAAACGCGCAAAAGCTTTATGTTTTGCAGGCTGACCTTGGCGGCGAAAAAAGACAGCTAGTCGCAGGATTGAAAGGATACTATTCAATTGAAGAACTGAGGGGCAAAAAAATAATAGTTGTAGCAAATCTAAAGCACGCAAAACTAAGGGGCATAGAAAGCGAGGGAATGCTGCTCGCAGCAGACGACGGAGAATCGGTAAGCGCTCTTTCTGTAAACGAAAGCAGCCCCGGCGACAAAGCACGCTTTGAAGGGTTTGAAAACTCCAAGATACAGCTAACTTTCGAGGATTTTTTAAAGATAAAGATGTCCGTAAAAAGCGGAAAGGTTTATTTTGAGGGCAGGGAATTAAAGGCAGGCAATGAAGTTGTAAGCGCTGAAAGAGCAAAGGACGGGGCAAGGGTTAGGTGAAGAGAAATTTGAAAATAAGCTGAAAAATTCGCTTGAAAAGCGAATTTTTCAAAGTTCTCTTAAAGCTCGATTTCTTTAGAAATAATTTTTTCTGTTTCTAATTTAGTTATAATCTTGTCCATTTTTACAAGCTCTTTTACCCAAGCGTTTTTGAGGTTTAACCTAAATAATTTGGCATTGCCTATCTTTCTTGTGAATACTACAATATCTTTTTTAGTTAATTGTGGCCATATATCCGAGAAAACTGTCCATCCTACTCCTGAGTTCTTGGCTATTTCCGTCATGCTGTAATCCATTTCCCTCCCTCCTATCAAAAAGTCCAACACCCTGATTAGAGGATAATCCCCAAAGTATTCCACAAATACGCTTTTTTCTTCCATGTTATTATACAATTGCTAAGTTACTTAACCTTACTCATAATCATATAAGGATACATATTTAAATATTTCTATTTTATGAGCTGTAAACTTAACGAGTGGTTCTCTTGGTAGATTCTCATTTCACAATAAC
>CAYWNO010000071.1:0-7889 GCA_964459665.1 uncultured Methanosarcinales archaeon | reverse complement strand
GTCGAGACTGAAAATCAAAACAATTCAAAAAATGGGGTTATTCAAAGTCCTCTATGATGTATTTGCTCTTTTAGAAGAAGTAGTGACTATACCTAGGTTTAAGGAAATAGTAAATAGTATATGGCATGATTTAAAAATAAAAACTTACAAAATAATTACCGATAGCACCTATTACGAATGGGATTATTTACACAGCCGAAATTCTTTTTGTGAATGGCCCGGGTTATATTTGGAAAACCAGTTAACTTATAACTATAAGCAACAAGTAAGCTACTTAGATCATCCTCCAGTTAAATATAAAATTAAACCTTTTAAAACTGTTTATGATGCAATTGCGGACTGGTTAGAAATAGGAGATTTTCGCGGTGGGTCTGACCCCAGAATAGGCAATGTCTTAATATTTCTACCTAATTATAAAGGAATGATTAAAGAAATAGTATGTAGTAAAGATGCCTTTGAATTATCTATAGATGGGACCCGAGAATCACTTTCCAAGTTAGATTGTCAGGTTGAATTAATGTTTGATGATAAAATAAAGCGTGAGAACTTTATTTTAGAGGAAGGAAAATCTAAATTATCTATTCCGATAGAAATAGAACCTTTAAAAGCATTAGTTAACATTGTCACAGAAAAAGATGAAAGACTTGATTATTATTATGAGGACGAAATAACTCACACAGGAAAAGTAAGATTTATTAGAAGAGCAATAAACAAAGATATTATAAAAAAAATAAATGACGGAGAAAATGATAAAATAGAATTTAAACCATTCGTTGATTTGAAAAGTAAAGATAATAAAAATAAAAACAAAAAGGAAGAAATATTACAAACAATTGTTGCTTTTGCAAATACTAATGGCGGGCATATTTTAGTTGGGGTGTTGGATAATGCAGATATAGAAGGCATAAGACAAGACTTATTAAAAAATGAAAATCCAGAATTAAAAAATGAAAATCCAGAATTAAAAAATGAAAATCCAGAAGAGTTCATCAAAAAGTTCCGTAAAGCTATGAGGAAATTTGTTAGCGATAATGTAAACAAAGGAATCTCGCTTGATTTCCAAGAGCATGAAATTAGAGAAAAAATAATTCTTGAAATTAAAGTTGAAGAAGGCAAAGAAAAACCTTATGCTGATATTACAAATTATTCGGATTCAAAATACTATAGAGGACTTTGAATAACCCCCTGTATTTATAAAGTAAATGCAGTTTATTTATAAATGGAATAGGGTTATTCAAAACTCTCTATATCAGAAAAGGTTCCACTAATAGAAAGCCTACGCCTGAAGAATTGAAATTGTTATTTAATGAAATAAAAACCAATTAATAATAAAAAGCATTTTTAAAAATGTCACAACTCAAAAAACCAAACATAGCCGTCATCTACTTCCCCGGCAACAACTGCGAGGAAGAAACATTAAGGGCAGTTTTAGCTTCAGGAATGGACGGAAAGATTGTAAGATGGAATGAAAGAAATGGAATTGAAAAATACGACGGCTACATTATTCCGGGAGGATGGGGCTACGAGGACAGGATACGGGCTGGAGTTATAATGGCAAAAGACCCGGTTTTTGGAATAATCAAAAAAGAAGCTGAAAGCGCAAAGCCGGTCCTTGGAATCTGCAACGGGGCGCAGGCACTCGTCGAATGCGGCATGATACCCGGGCTTAAAAACAAGGTTGAGATGGCGCTTGCCCCTAACAAAAACCCGTTCATAAGCGGATATTACTGCACATGGATTTATGTAAAAAGCGAGCAGGAAAAAGAGAGGTGCGCTTTTACCAAGTTCATGCAAAAGGATGAAGTGATCGCAGTTCCGATTGCGCACGGCGAAGGCAGGTTCACCACAAAAGATGATGAATTAATTGACAAGCTGATAAAAAACAGGCAGGTAATCTTCAGGTATTCAGCAAAAGGCGGAAAAATAGAGGATAAATTCCCCATAAACCCGAATGGCGCCGTGCATAATATCGCTGCAATCTGCAACAAGAAAGGAAATGTGATGGCAATAATGCCCCATCCTGAAAGGGCATCTTTCATAAGGCAGCTGCCAGATACTTGCGAGCTAAAGAACAAATCTTACGGAAACCTCAGTTTAATGGAAAGCCATGCTCCTGCAATGAATGTTTTCAAGTCAATGAAAAAGTATATCGAAGAAAAATTTTAATTTTTAAATGGAAGCCATAATATTGCACAACAAAGGCGGCGCAGATCAATTAAAGTTCGGCGAAGCGCAAATCCCAAAAATAAAAGAAAACGAAGTCCTTGTCAAAGTAAAGGCTGCATCCGTAAATCATCTTGACATTTGGGTAAGGGAAGGGAATTTTCCAATAAGGTATCCGATTATTTTGGGCTGCGAGTGCGCAGGCGATGTTGCAGAAATCGGAAAAAATGTCCAAGGATTCAATAAAGGCGACAAGGTTGCCGTAATGCCAAGCATACCGTGCAGGCAATGCGGTTTTTGCCTTGCTGGAAATGACAACCTGTGCGAGAGCCTAAAAAGGCTTGGAATCACGGTAAACGGCTGCTATGCCGAATATGTGAAAGTTCCTGCGCAAAATCTTCTTTTGATGAATAATACTCTTAGCTATGAAGGGGCTGCATCTGTTCCCATTGTTTTCGGCACAGCATACCGGGTTTTGATAAGCCTTGCTAAAATAAAAGTCGGGGAAACAGTATTGATAATGGCGGCAGGCTCCGGAGTTGGAACTTGTGCAATACAGATAGCAAAGCTTGCAGGCGCAAGAGTGATTACCGCGGCAGGAACCGATGAAAAACTTGTAAAGGCAGGCTCATTGGGCGCAGATTTTACCGTCAATTACAGCAAAATCCCCGATTTTAACAAGGAAGTCATGTGCTTTACAAACGGCGAAGGCGCAGACGTCGTCATCGAGCAGCTCGGCGGAGAATCATTTAACAGGAGCCTAATCTGCCTTAAGCGGGGCGGAAGGATTGTTGTCTTGGGCACGACCTCAAAAAACAGCTTTGATATTGACATGCGCAATTTTTATAGAAACAATTATAAGATGATTGGCACTTCCGGAACAACGCACAAAGAGGTAAGGGAAGTGTTCGAGCTTGTGAAAGTGGGAAAACTCAAGCCGATAATAGACAAGATATTTCCACTCAAAGACGCAAGCTTGGCCCACAAGTATATGGAAGGAAGAAAGAACTTTGGGAAGATTGTTTTGAGAGTGCAGTAAAAATGACCAAGGAAATACAAATATACCAAGAACCTGCTTATGGGTTTAATAAAAATGGAGAGTATAATAGGATTATTGGCAATTCACTATTCATGCAGGAAGTCTATAGGATTATATACAGAATTGCAGATATGAGCATAACAGCTCTCATAACCGGAGAAACGGGAACAGGCAAAGAATTAGTGGCTAAGGCATTGCACTTCAACAGCCGAAGACAAAAAAATCCATTTGTTGCAGTAAACTGCGCAGGCATACCCACAGAACTTTTAGAAAGTGAATTGTTCGGTTATATGAGGGGAGCATTTACTGGAGCACACAAAGACACTCCGGGGTATTTTGAAGCCGCCAACGATGGAACTATATTTTTAGATGAGATAGGGGATATGCCATTAGCGCTTCAAGTTAAAATTCTAAGAATCATAGAAGATAAAAACTTTAGCCGTATTGGAAGCCGTAAAACTCAAACTTTGGATGCCAGAGTCATAGCTGCAACAAATAAAGAATTGGAGGTAGAAATAGAAAAAGGAAATTTTAGAAGAGATTTGTACTACAGATTGAACAAAATAGATATAAAAATGCCGCCGCTTAGAGAAAGAGGATATGATATCGATAGGCTAGCGAATTATTTTTCTAAAATGTATTCACAGGAGTATTATCAAGACCCTGGCAAATTTATCTTAGACGATGACGCTGCCAAACTTTTAAGGTCGCACCATTGGCCCGGCAATGTAAGGGAGCTTGAAAATACAATGGAGCGCAGCATAGTGATTCATCCCTATGGATTAGACATCACAGACAAAGTAATATTGACAGAAGATTATTTATGGCAGTTTTTAAGCAAGCCAAAAACAACTAGCGAGCCGGTTAATCCAACATTTCCACGGCTCAAACGTGAGGAATCAGAACTAAGATTGATTATTGAAACAATAAACAGATGTGGTGGAAATAAATCAAAGGCTGCATTAGCACTTGGAATAACGAGAGAAAGTTTATATGGTAAACTAAAAAAATTAGAATAGAGAACTTTGAAAAATTTGATTTAACATAGATTACAATCATGAGCCAAAAAACAATAGAAATGGTTGCAACCCTGAAAATGCCCGACACTACTGCAATCACCGCCCTGCAAACACTGCAGAAAATCTGGTTTAATAAAATAAAAGACGTAAAGAGGGCCGACTACTACAAATTTTTGATTGAAGGCGATGAGGAAAAATTCAAGGATAAGATATCCAAGGCGGATATTCTAGTCAATGCCAACAAGCATTTTTTTGAATTTGAAATTAAAAAAGATGCTTCAGTTAAGATTTTAGTAAAAAATAAGGATGATGACGGAAGCGGCTTATTATCTGTGCTAAAGGACAGGCTCGGCTTTTCCGGCATCAGGAAAGCTGAAAAAGGCGTGTTATGGAGCCTTAACATAGGAGCAGATGAAAAAGAGGCGGGAAAGATTGCAGAAAAAGCGGCAAAGGAATTGCTTGTGAATGAGAATTATCAGGAGTATGAGATATTATAACAGTTGAAAAATTCGCTTGAAAAGCGAATTTTTCAAAGTTCTCTTGGGTTAGCATAACCGATATTTATAAATATCTGTTATGTTCCCGTTGATTTATGAAAAAAGCCTTGATAATCTTCGGCTCGAAATCCGACGAAAAAATTTTTAGCCAGATTAAAAATTTTTTCGTAAAAGCAAAAATAGATTTCGACTTAAAAGTCAGCTCCGCCCACAAGACTCCAAAGGATGTGGACAAGCTGCTGGAAAAGGATTATGCCGTAATAATCGCGGGCGCGGGCCTTGCTGCCCACCTCGCGGGCGCGGTCGCCGCAAGAGTTATAAGGCCCGTAATCGGCGTTCCGTGCGGGGGCAATTATCAAGGACTGGACGCGTTGCTTTCAATAGCCCAGATGCCTCCCGGAATACCTGTTTTGGCCGTAGGCGTAAATAAGGCAGATGTTGCCGCGAGGGGCTGCGCAAAGCTCATGAAAAAATATGAAAGCGTAACGATTATAGGGGATAAAAATAATGATGCAGTCAAGAAAACAGTTGATACCTTAAAGAAGTTCAACATTGTTCCGCTTTTTAGCGCAAAGCCCGATTCCAAATCAGTCAACATAGAGTTTACATATTTCGACGAGCCTGTCGAGAAAAAAGGCGAGCTTGTCATTTACTGCCCGCTGATTATGCAAAAGGACGACAAGGCAGAAGCGGCATTAAACTTCCTAAAGCACACCAATCACGGGCTTTGGGTCGGCCTAAACAACGGCGTTAATGCGGCAATCGCGGCAGTTGAGATAATGAACATTGACAATGAGTATGAGGAACTGCTGCTCCATTACAGGGCGGAAATCGGAAAGAAGGTTTTGGAGAGCGATAAGTAAATCCGCCTTAATCTATACTCACGGACAAAAATAATTATACAATAGTTGTCCGTTCGTAATAAGCAAAAGACATTATTTATTGTCTAAAAACTTGTGTCTTTTGCTATAATCCTGTCGGCAATTGCTCCTTTAGGATAAGAAATTGATTTGGATTATTTCTGAATTTAAATTGGATGTAATACTTTTTATTGTTGCCTTGAATCTCAGATGTAATAAACGGCATTTCTTCGCTTCCGCCATATTTTATTGAACGGTCAGCACCTTCATAAACCCATAAGGATTTTGTGTTTTTCA
Organism: uncultured Methanosarcinales archaeon; assembly: GCA_964459665.1. Lineage (GTDB taxonomy): Archaea > Nanobdellota > Nanobdellia > Woesearchaeales > GW2011-AR4. The sequence goes on along the minus strand of CAYWNO010000071.1, from coordinate 2,014 downwards.
TCCATGGCTGGAAATATCTTTCTTTTAGAAGTTTGGTTGCCTCTTGTTTTATATAGGGGCCATACCTCCACAGTTGTATGTAAAAGCTTAGATATTTTTGATATGCGAATTGCAGTCCATGGGGCGACATTATATTTGTTCCTTTTTCTATTTGTTCCTTGTGTCCTTCCAATTCAAGCACGGCATTAATCATGCTGCCGTTAAATTTACTTGGATTGTCTATGAATCTAAAATCACCGATGTTAATGAAACCAAAACCGCTTCTAAAAGCTTTGGCATGATTAGCCTCGTGATAAACTATAATTGAAGTAAGGTCGCCTTCGGTTGAAGTAAACGCTTCCGTAGGAACATAAAGCTTAGGCATGGACCATAAATGCGTGCCGAAATCTTCATATTTGCCTTCAGATAAAGTTGCTAATTCTCTATTATTTTGCCTTACCCTTTCTTTCCTGTCATAATAACGCGCATGCTTATTGGCATTTTCTGCTGTTATAATTATGACATCGCTGTAAAGGGCATAAACTCCGTGTTTTTCCATCGTATTCCTAACCCATTTTTCTTGTAGAGCAGGATTATTTTTTGCTTCATAATAAGACGGCTCCGGCTCATTTTCAGAAAAGAATTTATGAATGGACCATGTTGAAACGCCTGCAACTGCAATAAATCCTAAAACGCTTAATCCTACTGCTTTCCTTCTTCCAATATTCTTATTTTCCATGATTTTTTCCCATTTTATAGCAAATGACACAAATTTTTATACAATGTATATGTCATTTGCTTATTACGAACGGACAACAATTGTCTAATTATTTTTGTCCGTGAGTATAATCCAATTTCCCTAATAAGGGCAGCTAGCCATGGGCGTATTTAAACCCTTCTTTTTTGATTACTTATAAAAGGAAACATATTTCAAGAATTTATGCAAAATTTTATATTTAAGTTGTTTATTCGGTAATTTAAAAAATAAAAATCCCAATTAAAATGCTATCCGACACGATATTAACAAACCAGCTAAAGCTCACCTTGGATAAAACCAGCTTTAGCTTCGGCAAAAAGCATGAAGGAAAGGTTAGGGATAATTACACCGTTGGCGCAAAAAGAATCATAATCACAACTGATAGGATTTCTGCCTTTGATCGGGTTTTATGCACGATACCTTTTAAGGGGCAGGTGCTTAACCAGACATCGGCATTCTGGTTTGAAAAAACAAAGAGCATCGTAAAAAACCACATAATAAGCGTTCCCGACCCGAATGTAATGGTAGTCAATGAATGCAAGCCTTATCCTGTTGAGATGGTAGTAAGGGGCTACATAACAGGAGTTACCACAACGTCTGCATGGCACAGTTATGAGAGAGGGGTTAGGAATTTCTGCGGAAATAGGCTGCCCGAAGGCTTAAAGAAAAATTCCAGATTTGAAAAGCCCATAATCACTCCTTCAACAAAGGCAGAGCGCGGGCTTCATGACGAATCTGTTTCAGCAGAGGAAGTGATAAAAAAAGGATTGGTAAGCGAAAAAACATACAAGGAGATGGAAAAAGCTGCCCTTGCCCTGTTTAATTTCGGCTCAAATCTTGTCTCGGGACAGAATTTGATACTAGTGGATACAAAATACGAGTTCGGCGAGCTTGACGGAAAGCTTGTGCTGATTGACGAAGCGCACACGCCTGACTCTTCAAGATTCTGGATCAAGGACACATACGAAAAACTTTTTTCCAAAGGGCAGGAGCCGCAAAAGCTCGACAAGGAATATGTCAGGCAGTGGCTTTCCAACAAAGGGTTCATAGGCGACGGCAAGATTCCAAGCATACCTGACGAAATAAAAATCGAAGCCGCCAAAAGATACATCACAGCTTACGAGATGATAACCGGAAAAAGCTTTGAAGCAAAGAATGAAGAGGTCTTGGAAAGGATCGAAAGGAATTTAAACGAGGCAGGGCTAATATAGTGTTCGAAGTAAATAATTAAGCATATTAATCTACTTAAGTTTTTCACAAAAAATGGTCACTACACAT
>CAYWNO010000070.1:0-7913 GCA_964459665.1 uncultured Methanosarcinales archaeon | reverse complement strand
TGATACTCTGGATTTCACTTCGCTACATCCAGAGTTTTCTATTTTTGTGCATAAACGGATAAAACTAAATGAAAACTTTAATTTGCTTGGGAATTGAATCCACTGCGCATACCTTCGGCTGCGGAATAATAGGCGATAAGGGCAGAATTTACGCCAATGTTACCGATGCCTACAAGACTGAAAAAGGAGGAATACATCCAAGCAATGCAAAGCTGCATCATGAGAATGCAAAAGACAAGGTTGTCGAGGATGCTTTAAAAATTGCAGGATTAAAGATAGAAGATATTGGCATGATTTCTTTTTCACAGGGGCCCGGACTCTCGCCATGCCTGATAGTCGGCATGAAGAAGGCAAAAGAGCTTGCAAAAAATATCGGCGTTCCTTTGCTCGGAGTAAACCATTGCATTGCGCACCTTGAAATCGCAAAATTACTGACAAAGGCAAAAAAGCCGCTCTTGCTGTATGCAAGCGGCGCAAACACCCAAATCATAGCATATGAATCCGGCAAGTACAGGGTCTTTGGCGAAACGCTTGACCAGGGCATAGGAAATTTCATTGACTCATTTGCAAGGCACATCGGGCTTGGATTTCCCGGAGGCCCAAAGATTGAGAAGCTCGCGCTTCAGGGGAAAAAATATATCGGGCTTCCTTATGTTGTAAAGGGAATGGATGTAAGCTTTTCAGGCATTTTGACGAACCTTAAGCAAAAATACGATTCAGGAAAATATGGGATTTCTAATCTCGCATTTTCCCTGCAGGAAACTGCATTTGCGATGCTAATCGAGGTTTCAGAAAGGGCAATGGCGCATTGCGGCAGGAATGAATTGGCCGTAGGCGGAGGAGTTGCCTGCAACAAGAGGCTGCAGGAAATGTGCAGGATAATGTGCGAAGAGAGGAAAGCCAAATTTTTTGCGCCGCCGAATGAAGTGCTTGTGGATAATGGTGTCCAAATCGCTTGGTTAGGCATACTCCAAAGAAATCAAGCTACTACAAATTACGACACAATAGATATTAAGCCATACGAACGCACTGATGACGTAAAAGTAACTTGGTATTAACTTTTTAGAGTTTAATTTTCTATTTCTTAGCACACCTCATTTTTGATTTTTCTTTCAAAAACGCTTCATTCCAACTTAATTCTTTCGCTTCTTCAAAGCACACTTCGCTGAAAGAAATAAGAAAACTCCACTTTTATAAATTCTATGAAAAATTTAAAAATTTCGGAGATGCTTGAAATGAAACAGAAACTTATAGCAAATCTCCTCAATTTTGGAACTTTTTCTTTTGAGTTTATAGTCGGTGAATGTTATTAATTCTTGCTGTAAAAGTTCTATTATTTTTGAGAGATGCTATTACGTATAGAATTTATGATACATCCTTATTCAAATACCAGAAAATAAAAGCCAGCAATGACAAAACAATGGCCATTCCCAAAATATTGCCGATTATTGAAGTGAATATTTTTGATTCGAGCGCCATTTCATTCAGGTAGCCCCAGAACGACATTGACCACGGGACATATTTGGGAAGCTCTGTCTGGAAAAAGAAGGTTCCCTGAAATATTGCCATTAATATCCCTATGATGATTAAAAAAATACCGCCAACCAGGTTATATGTGTGGGTTATTATTTCCTTGCCGAAGAGATGAAAAGAAAAAATTTTTCCGCGGAAAAATTTTTTCTCGGACAAATTATACTTGTCGGAAAAATATGCTATGAGTATTAGCGGCGCGCACGTTCCGATTCCGTAAAAAACAAGCATCAAAGTGCCGTTGAGGACAGTTGAGGCATTTGCGGCAAGCAGCAGTATTCCGACTAAGATTGGCCCTGCGCACGGCGTCCATCCGACTCCGAAGAAAAAGCCAAGAAGGGCCGCGCTGAAAAATCCCTTTCCTCTCCTGTAATCCAGCTTAAAATTAAATATGCTAAATCCGGCATTGAAAAAAAGCAGTATGCCGAAAAAAACAAGCAATATTCCCGAGATTGATGCAAAAGCCAGCTTGTACGCGTTGAAAAAATTGCCCAAAAAGCCGGCCAAAAGCCCGAATAACGTAAACGCCAGCAGCAGGCCGAGTGAAAACGCGCTCGTCATGAATACGGCTTTTTTGCGATCCTTGAAGGCAACGGAAAAGAACGTCGGCAAAAGCGCGATTCCGCAAGGGGATGTCATTGAGATTAGCCCTGCAAAAAATGCAAGCAAAAATGTTATGCTTAACGAGAGCTGACGCTCATATTCAACCATCCTTTGCAGCCCGATTGGAAGGCTTTGCTGCGCATAGGCTTTTGTTGCGAGCAAAAGGCTTAACAAGACTGCCGCAATAACCAGAAAAAAAGTTTTTTTTGAAAAACTTTTTTCAAATCTGCGTTTTTTAATCATTTTTTAAAAAAATGATTTTTTTGGAGTTTTTTTCATTTAACGACCACGCTTCCCTTCATGCTCCGGTGGCCGGAGCCGCAGAATACTGAGCAGAATGCATTGAAAGTTCCCTGCTTGTCCGCAGTGAATTCAATCGTGACAGGCTTTTTTGGCTCAAGCCTTTCGTTGATTCCATATTCCGGTATTGACATTCCATGCGGCACATCAATGCTCGTAACTATAAGCCTTACCTTGTCGCCTTTATTTACTTCAACAGATGAAGGCTCGAATGCAAACTGCTTCGCCGTTATCTTGAATTCCTTGAACCCGCCGCCCTGAGATTCTCCCTGCCCATTAGATTCCTGCACAGGCGTTCCTTTCCCGACAGAATCCTGCGGGCTTTGCTGCGAGCAGGCTGCAGTTAAACATGCCATTGCCAATAAAAATATCACGATTCCCAAAATTAAGATTTTTCCCATATATTGATGCCTCCGTTTGTATAGGAAAGTTTAAAAAATTCGCTTTTGAAGCAAATTTTTCAAATTCTCAAATCAGCAGAATTCGCATACTTTCTGCTTCTTGCCGGATTTCTTCGCTTTCGCTCTGCTTTCGCCTTTCTTTTTTATTTTTTTAGCCATTTTGAAATTGAAAAAATTCGCTTTTCAAGCGAATTTTTCATAAAAATTGATTTTTTCAAATTTCTCTAAATTCTTCTATGAAATATCCCTGTGGGTTTCGTACAAAAATGCAGCATCCTCGCTATGCTTCTTCAATTCTTTTATTAAAATTTTAAAAATGTCATCTGAATAAATAACTTTCTTTTTATTTGCCCATTTTGTAACGGAAGCGCAAACTTTGCTGCATATGCTTTCGGCTTGCGGCTCGCTTAAATGCGCGTTCCTGCACGCAAAAAAGCAGGAGCCGTATACTTTTCTTTCGTCATAGATTTCTGTATGCCCCGCCCTCTTTACTATTTTTAATTCCGTTTTGTATTTTGTCCTCTTTATGATTTTTTCCATTTTTGTTTTTTCCATTTTTTAGTTCAGGTTTATGGTTCCGTTCGCAATTAAAATCAAAAGCCATCCCAAAAACACCAAAATAACGCCAATCGCAAGCCTCATGTAAGCCCTGTTGTTTTGCTTCCATCTCTTTAGGTTTTGTATTTTGTATCCAAAATGAACCATCAGCAAAATCACGATTAGCGGCATGACAAACAGGATATTGTAAAGTATGAGCATGAAAAATGCCGCAAGATTAAAATTTTGCGAAAGTAGGGTAAGGATTGCCAGATACGGGCCGCCGGTGCATGGAAGCTCAACCCCTGCAACAAATGCGCCCAGCAAAATCATGGCATAAGGCGTAACTTTCTTTGTCATTTCGTGGATCTGCTTTGCTTTTTTTGGAGGAATTGACAATGCAATAAATTTTCCGTACCAAAAGAAATCCTTGATTTCAATCAGGCCGGCAATTACTATTAATGTGCCCACAAATATAGAGATATATTCGCTGACAATCAAAGGTATCGAGCTTAAAAAGAATAAGATGCCAAAGCCCGCAAGCAGGTAAGTAAGGAATACGAAAAATATGTAGATGAAGCCATAGAGCAGCAGGTCCTTTTTTGACTTGTAAACAACCATTGTGGAAATAAGCAATATCAGCACTCCTACGGCGCACGGATTAATTGAGTCAACCAATGCCGTAATTATTACAGTTCCCAATGTCGGTAGGTAAGCTTCAACTGCCATTTTTCCCTATATTCGGATTTATTCCTCCTATTAGCTTTTCAGTAAAAACTATTTTAATTCTGTCCCCGGGCGGCACTTTTTCATAGGGCGATATTATATAATCTATATAATCTGAAGGGTTATTGATTAGATTGCCGTTTACAAAAACATAAAGACTGGCAGGCTGCCCGTTGCACTTATCGCCGTAATAAGCCGATATTAACCCTTGCTCCGTAGGAACCCTAAGGGCAAGGGCGTCACCTCCCAAATAGCCGCCTACTGCATTAAAGAATGACCCAAGGCTTGCCGATTTTTTGTCAATCAAGACTCCCTCTATATGTATCCTGTTGTCGTTATGGGAGTGCACGAGGTTCGTTCCCTGCTTATTCAACAATCCTTTTGGCTCTGCAAGATTGACTTTACTGCCGCAAACCCATATTTCAAAATCCGCATGCCAGTGCACCGGGCCTTTTGTATCAGAAATTATGTTAAGATGAAGCGTCGTTACAATAAGGTAAAGCGTTGAGGCAACAACAACTGTTGAAATTAAAAAGAACATTATCCTCTTCATTATTTCGCCCATGTTTTTATGAAATAACAGGATTATGGCAACTAAAATTCCAAAAACCAAAGAGCTAAATCCAAAAACCCCAATCTGGCTCAAAAAATTCATACAAAATCACCCGCATGTAGCTACAACTAATTTTACAGGCTTGCCATTATATACAACTATTCTTGTTGTCTTAACTAATGTGCCTTTTTCACAATTTACGTCTGCCTTTGTTTCCGTCTTTGGCTGCGGGCATCCTGATGCGCATATCACATAATGGGTTGAATCATAATCCCTTATCCAGCCCGGCTGTGAATCGTCGCAGGCTGCCTTTGCTGTGGCGTCGCAGAAAGCGCACCCGTTCTTGCCGTCGCAGGAAGCATGGACTATGCTGTCGGATGCAAAAGTGCAGTCCGATTCGCAGGAGGTTCCAACCACCAATATGAAATCTTTTACAAGATTTTGGTTTGGAGCAAGGCTTATCGTTTCAGTTTTTGGGATATAGTCTGGATGCGAAGCCGACAGGCCGTAAGCGCCGCACTTAACGCTGCCTAAGTCGTAATTTCCGCTTGAATCGGTTGTTGTTGATTGAACTGGCTTTAAGTCTTTGAGCGCATCTATGTTTGCTGACGAAATAGGCTTGGAATCTGTGTTTTTGACATTGCCTTTGATTGAGCCTGCGCAATCAGTGTCAGCGCAATCTATCGAACCATCGCCGTCATTGTCAAGTCCGTCGGTGCAGGAATACTGGTTTTCGGGCTTTGGATGTGAAGTCCATCCATTGTTGCTAACAATGCCTGCGCATATAACTGAGCCTGCTTTTGTTCCAATAGTTGAGTCCTTGCATTCGCTCCATTCATGGGCAGAGCACCAAAATTGCGCATTGCCCGTGTCTGATTGCTGGGCAGAGCCTGATGACCACACGCAGTCGTTGATGTCGCTCGTGCATTCGCCTGCATGATAGTCAGGCTTAAAGAACTCGTTTGCGTCGTTTCCGCAGCAGTTTCCCGTCGCAAGGGCGGGCTTGTGGCTTACGGGATTATCGTTCTTGTCATAGCAATGGCAGTCCGTCTGGGATGACGGCTTTGCGCAGCTTGACTTGGGGCAGGGAGCTGCATCGGAATTGAATAATGAAGTAAAAACATCTGCATTTGTGGAGTAAGCCTTTCCTGCATCCTCGTGCTTTGGAGGAGTCCACGTCCATGAATATCCTGAAGTCTGGTCGGCAACGCAATTTAGGCATACGTTGGCTGATTCATCGGGAGATTTGCAGGCGCCTCCTGCGGCGTCGCAGAACTTGCCTGCTGGGCATTCTGTGGCATCGCAGGCATCCCTATTCGAGTATTGGCATAGGTTGTTAACGCATGATTCCGCAACACACGGATTTTGCAAGCAGTCGGATGGCGCCTGGCAGCACATTACACCAGTTTGGCCTATTTGGGCTGCGCAATCAGGATCGGCACAATCCGTAAGGGTATCGCAGTCGTTATCCAATCCGTCTGCGCAGATGGTTTCTTTTGAAGTCTTTGTATCGTCATAAACTCCCGGGGAGTTGTCGCACAAGGAATCGCCGCATTCCTTGTCTTTTGCGTCCCCGTCAGCATTTGTTCCTGCTCTTGCATCTGCAACGGTGGCATCATTGCAATATCCCGGATTTCCCGAGCATCCCCATTCCTGCCTGTAATACCTGTTTAGCGAGCAATAATTGGTTTCATAATCCTCGCAGTTTTTTACTCCTGACGTGAAAGATGCGCCTAAGGCGCCATACTCTGTCAATGTGGTTGCTGTTGCGCATGAATCCGGATGAGGAGTGGAGGTGCAGCTTCCCTCCGAGCAGGAAACATAATCCGTCACTGTTCCGGCGATCGTATAAGCAGTAGAAGAGCCGTCACTGTCGGCAGAGGCTTTTGCTGCGCAGTCTTCTGATGAGGTTACAGAATATTTGCAGTATGCCCCGTTCGCAGCGCCCGGCTCAAAGCAAGAATAATCCCTTAATTCCCTTGAATTGCCGTTGCAATACTGCCCATTATAATCATTGCAATTCTTAGTCGAGACTGCCGCGTTATCGCCGTTGCAGGAATATTCATTTAATGTATCGCCGTTGCAGGAATCATGGAGCTTTGCTCCCGGGCAGCTTGATTGTCCGGACGAGCATAATCCATAATCCGTCAAATCAGTGTCAGATACCAAGTAAGAAGCTGCTGCCTCTCCGAAACAACTGTCAGTGCAGTCCTCTATTTTTGGGGTTTTTGTCCATACTGAGCCTGATTTGGAGCATGCGCCGCTATTGCAAGTATAATCGTCGCATTTTTTGTCTATATCACCTGTTGCCGTGTTGCATTCATTCCAGCAGTTATAATCATCAAGGTAATCGCAGTCATCAACATTCCATGAGGTCTTATAATAATGCAGATACCTCGACGGATTGAGCTCATCGCCATTGCTGTGAGAAGCAGCTGATGCGCAATGATCGCCTGGTTTCAAAACCGACAATATCTGCTTCTCGCTCACTTGCCCTATGCATGCGAAGTATCCATAAGTTCCGGGCGCTGTTGGGGCATTGAAGCTGCAACGTTTTGATGAAGGCAATGTAAAGCGGCATATTTCGGTTCCGGAAGAGCATCCTAAAAAGTCCTTGATTATGACAGTGCCGCTGATGGAAGCTGTTGCAACTGATGCGCTAACAGAATGGCTTGGAGCAGTCGGGTTTGGAGATAACTGGAACTGCAACGAAGATGCGCAATCGTTGTCCGATACGTCGGCATAACCGTCGCAGTCGTTGTCATAGCCGTCGTTGCAGTTTGTTTCTGTTCCTTCAGCAGAGCCCGCCCAATTCCACGAGCCTGCATTGCTCCTGTAGCATTTATACGTTGAGCCCTGGCATGGTTGAGTGCCGCATTGGTTTGATGCGCTGCATCCGTATGAGCTTTTTGTGAACTCACTTCCGGAATTTGAGCACTGCCCGCTTGCGCAATTCCAATCATGGCAAATCTCGCTTAGAGTAGCGCCTAAAGAAGCGCATCTGCAGCTTGTAGTGTCATAATCATTGCAGTCTTTAGCGCTTGATGTAACAGATGCTCCATTCGCGCAATATTCCGTAAGGATTGTTCCGGAGCATGAATCAGAATATGCCGTGCTTGCGCATAAGCCTGCCGAGCAGGAAGTATAGTCTGTTGCTGTGCCGGCTGCAGTATATGCAGTGCAGGAGCCGTCCGAGTCAACCGATGGCTTTGCTGCGCAGCTCTCGATAAGCCATGAGCTTAGTTTGTAGTGCCTGTAATCTC
>CAYWNO010000069.1:0-8011 GCA_964459665.1 uncultured Methanosarcinales archaeon | reverse complement strand
CAACCATATAAAAGAACTCCTATATTAAAGTATCTTAATTAAGACAATACCTAAATTTGCCACCATCTCCTCGGCAGCTTTTTTCATGTCCTTAGCTTCATAAATCGCCCTTCCTATTATTGCGTGCCAAGAGTTAAGCTTTCCTGCAAGTTCGCTTATGCTGCCGCCCTGCGTTACAAGCCCGGGAGAATAAAATACGGGGTTTTTGATTTTGGATTCTATTATATTTTTATAATCAAGGCACTTGTCCGGCTTGTTGCCCGGTACAACAAAATCAGTAACGCCCATTGAAGCGGCAATCTCGTAAATTCTTTTTGGAGCATTGTCGTCTATGAATCCGCCGCCGGATTTTAGGAAGGATTTATGCGTCATTTCCCCGCCTATAATCACGTTCATGCCTGCCTTTTGAGCGGATTTAATCCATGAGCTTTCAGTTTCCGGCCCTGCCTGCGGGAACAGGATTACTGCATCGGCATATCTGCAGGCTTGCATGAATCTTTCCCCCATTTCGGGAATGTCTGTGCCTGCTTTCTGGTGGTCATAAATTATCGGCAGCTTTGTTATTTTTCTTATTGCCTTTACAGTCTTTTCCATTCCAAAGGCAATTACAAGCTCTAACCCTATTTTATAGCCTCCGATGCCCTTCACTGAAGAGGTGGATTCAACTAGTTTTGATAATTTCCCGAGGCTGTCAACATCGCAGCTCGGTATTATTGATTTTTTAAGCTTGATTATCGGCATTTTCTTTTTTCTGCCTGCTCTCGGCATACTCCCTGACCCTGTCATTTCCCGCCGGCTTTGCATTAGGGCCAAGGGAGTAGTATATTTTTTCAGCTTCGCTGCCCCAGGAATAATCGCCCTTTTCCTTCTCAATCTTGCTGATTACAAATTCGCCCAAGTCAACGCCTTTCCTTAAATGGTAATAGATGCTTCTCAAGGTAACTTTTGGAAATATCGCCGTGTAAACTTTGTAGATTTCATACCCGTAAGCCTTTTTTATGAAATGCAGTATTTCTAGCATATTCTGCCGTATCTGCGATTTTACCGGCCTGCCCTTTTTCATGAAAATCAGAATGTTTTTGCTTGTTTATATAACTTACGAAAGTTTTTTAATCTATGATTAAAAAGCTTTCCAAGTATGAAAATAAAAGAGACAATACTTGGAATCGGCATTGCGATAATCTTTGTGCTGTTTGTTGTATTCGGGATAAAGGCATTTTCAATGTTCGGATTTGGGAAAAAGAAATAGAGAACTTTGAAAAATTCGCTTTTCAAGCGAATTTTTTAACTTATATTCATGAATCATCTATTTTTACTTTCGGGAGACTATGCCGCGTTGGCAAAAGAAGAAATCATAAGCCTTTTTAATCTCAAGAATTGCAGGGTTATCGGCAGCTTATTGGTTGCAGACTTAGGCGCAAATGAAGAAGGGTTTGCCATAACAATCAGGCGGCTTGCTCTGACAAAAAGAATTTGCAGGTTGCTTTTTGAATGCAAATTAGGCGAATTGGCCCGTTCAATGAAAAGATACGACTGGAATAGCATTTACAAGGATGATTTTTGCGTAAGAGTCCATAACTTTAACAAAAAAAATCCGAAAAAATTCACTGAAAAAAAGCTGGCAGCGCATGTCTGGAATTCTTTAAGAAATCCGAAAGTAAGCCTTGAGTGCCCAAAGACCGCAATTGAAGTATTCATCACGGCAAATAAGGCATTCTGCGGATTGGTAGAATATAATAATGCCGAAAAATTCGAGTCGAGAAAGCCGCATTTGAGGCAGTTTAGGCATCCAAGCTCCTTGCATCCCAAAATCGCAAGGGCATTTGTCAATATAAGCGGCGCGCAGGAAAACAACATTCTGCTCGACCCGTTTTGCGGAACAGGGGGATTATTGATTGAAGCCGGATTGATGGGAATCAAAGCCATCGGCTATGACATAAACAAGGAAATGGCAGAAGGGTGCAGGGAAAACCTGAAAAATTTTAAAATCAAAAATTACAAGATTTTCAATGTGAACGCATTAAAAATTTCGCATAAATTTGATTATGCCGTAACAGACCTGCCTTATGGCCTGAACTCAAACATCATTTTGGAGCATGGAAAAGGTGATTGGAGAGAACACAGAATCAACAAGAAAATCCAGAATAATGGTTTTGTGGAGTCATTGGAAAATTTTTATCTTTTATTCCTAAAAACCTTAAGGAAAAAGCTCAAAAAGAATGCCGTCATAATATTTCCAAGCTACGCCAGCCACAAAAAGCTGCTGAAAGCCGCAAAATTCACCATTGAAAAAGAGTTCTCCATATACGTGCACAGAAGCCTGACAAGAAGGATTGTGAAAATAAGTTAACCGATTACTGAACTGTTCTTGGAATGAAGCGCCCTCTGGGGCTGCCTGTTCCTATACTTTCAGCGAATTTTTTGAAATAGCCTGCGTTGGTTAATGGAACGTACATATCTTGACCTGGTACTTTCTCATTGTACCCGTTAATGAATTCCCCAGCCATCCTTGTTATAAGTGAATTTGTAATCCTGCGATTGCCAAACGGAATAAACATTAAAGTTTCCTTTCCTGCCTCTTCAAAGTTTTTCTGCGGGTAATCTTCATCCCTTATATCCTCTAGGCTTGGAACTCCTATCTCGCCTAAAACAACGCCGCCCAGTCTCTCGATAACATCTTTATGCTTAGTGTCATCGGTTAGCATTCCTGCATTCTTCTTGCCTTTAATGCCGCTATAGGAAACAGCATCTTCTTTTACTTTTGATAGCAATTGCTGCAAGGCATTGTCATAACCCTGAGCCGCAGTTGCGTAAAAAAGCGCAGTGTAATGCGTTTTTCCGTCAGCAACTAACCTTTTATCCAATGGCATTCTTGGAACAGGCAAAACATCGTAAACAATAGTTGCTACAACATTTCCATTATGAGTTGCAACAAGCCAAGTATATGCGTCATTAGCGGCATCCGATAGCGATTCTTGCGCCCGTGATAGGGGCAAAACCTTGTCGGGAGTATAATTTTGCGAGATAAACTCCTGGGCAACTCTCAAATTATCTGCTAATCCTTCGTAATTTTGATTATTGATAGCTATTATTTCCAATCCGCTTAACCCATTATCCTGTTTTTCTTGAGCCATTTTTTAAAATCCTACCATTTAATTTATTAATATGTTCTACTATTTAAATCTTTCTATTTTATTTACTCATTAGTTGTAACACTGTGAGATCAATCCAAAAACGGGTACAACACTATCCAGACAATATTGCCTATAACCAAATATATGCCTAGCCAAAATATGGTATTCTCATTCTGCAGGTACGGCGCAAATGTTGAGGTTATGTAAGGAATTTCCCATTTGCTAAAATGAGAGATGAAAGCAAGCGCAATTACCAAATCAGCCAGGCTGTGCAACAAAGAAAAAACAATAAATCCAAAATGTGTTGTCAAGTCCCTCAATTCATTGACAATATCCAACAAAATAAAGACTGCATAAATGGCGAATGCCGCCATGTAAACGGCATCGCTTAACTTCAACGAGAAAAACCTGCCCGTTAATCCTATAAGCAGCAATCCACATATTATGCCGATTACGGTGTCCTCTGCTGCGAATATAAGTTTCATATAAAACAAAAAATGGAAAAATTAATTTTGCGAAAAAATTAATTTTTCAAAACAATCATTTCTTCCTGAGCCTTTTCTCAACTTCCAGTATCTTCAGCGTCGTCTTTATAACAGTATCAGGATTCAGCGAGATTGAATCAATGCCGCACTCGACGAGAAACTGCGCAAAATCCTCGTGGTCGCTTGGGCCCTGCCCGCAGATTCCAATCTTTCTATTGTGCTTCTTTGCCTTCTGTATGACCTCTTGAATCAGCCTTTTAACGGCAGGGTTTCTTTCATCATATAGCCTGCTTACGAGCTCAGAGTCCCTGTCCAGCCCGAGGGCAAGCTGCGTTAGGTCATTGCTTCCTATGCTAAATCCGTCGAATATTTTTGCAAAATCGTCAGCCAGAATTACATTTGAGGGAATCTCGCACATTACATAGATTTCAAGGCCGTTTTTTCCCTGCACAAGGCCGTGTTTTTTCATCTCGGAAACTACCATCTTTCCTTCCTCAACCGTCCTGCAGAACGGAACCATAAGCTTTATGTTGTAAAGACCCATCTCGTCCCTTGCTTTTTTCATAGCAAAGCACTCGAGCGCGAAAGCTTCCCTGTAGCTGCCTGCATAATATCTTGAGGCGCCTCTCCAGCCGAGCATCGGATTTTCTTCCTTCGGTTCAAACTCTAAGCCTCCGATTAAGTTGGCGTATTCATTTGACTTGAAATCAGACATCCTTACAATCACGTCTTTCGGGTAGAAAGCGCAGGCAATCATTGCAACGCCCTGCGCAAGCTTTTCAATGAAAAAATCAACCTTGTTCTTGTAGGCGTAGGTTAGCTCGCCTATCGCGTTCTTTACCTTCGCGTCCTTGAGCCTGTCGTAGTGCAGCAATGCCAATGGGTGCACTTTTATGTAAGAGCTTATGATAAATTCCTCCCTTGCCAGCCCCACACCGTCATTTGGTATGAAGGAAAAATCAAAAGACTGGTCGGGGTTTCCAACATTCATCATTATTTTTGTTCTTGGCTTGCCTAATTTTTTCAGGTCAATCTTGTGCACGTCAAATTTAAGCTTTCCCTTGTAGACCTTGCCGACTTCACCTTCCGAGCAGCTTACCGTAACGTCTATGCCAGAGCTTATCGCCTCGGTTCCTTTTTCCGTGCCGACAATTGCAGGTATTCCAAGCTCGCGCGCGATTATTGCTGCGTGCGCAGTCCTTCCGCCCTTGTTGGTGACAATTGCCGAGGCAATCTTCATTATGGGTTCCCAATCGGGATCTGTTTTTTCAGTTATCAAGACTTCTCCCGCCTTGAAATTTCCTATGTCGCTGACATTTTTGATCACATGGGACTTTCCGCTCCCGATTTTCGTGCCGACGCTTAATCCGGTTATTATAATGCTTCCTTTTTCCTTTAGGATGTATTCCTCGAGAACGTTCATGTTTTTCATGCTCTGAACGGTTTCGGGGCGCGCCTGCACGATGAATAGCTCGCTTGTTACGCCGTCCTTTGCCCATTCCATATCCATTGGCTTGAACTTTCCTGCTTTTTTGGAGTAATAATCCTCGATGATGCACGCCCATTTTGCAAGGATGAGTATTTCATCGTCCTTTAGAACGAACCTGAAGCGCTCGCTGTAGGGAACTTCGACATTCTGGGTTGTTGCTTTCGAGCCGTTCTCGGTATACACCATTTTTATTTTCTTGCTGCCAAGCTTCTTGCTTATCACAGGCCTGTAGCCTTTCTTGAGAGTTGGCTTGAAAACATAGAACTGGTCGGGATTAACAGAGCCCTGAACGATATTTTCCCCAAGGCCGTAAGCTCCGTTAATCAGCACGGCATCCTTAAAGCCGCTTTCCGTATCAATGGAGAACATAACTCCCGAGCATGCCTTGTCGCTTCTTACCATTTTCTGGACTCCTACGGACAGGGATATTTTGAAATGGTCAAATCCCTTGTCAACCCTGTATGAGATTGCCCTGTTGGTAAAAAGAGAGGCAAAGCATTTTTTGGCAGCTTCCATGAGAGCATGCTTTCCTCTTATGTTAAGGTATGTCTCCTGCTGCCCAGCAAAGCTTGCATCCGGCAAGTCCTCGGCGGTTGCGCTGCTTCTTACTGCAACATCCGTATCATGGCCGTACTGCGTGCACAGCTTCGTGTAAGAGCCTGCAATCTCGTCTTTTAGCTCCTGCGGAAGCTCTGCTTTCAGGATAGTCTCGCGCGCCTTTCTTCCCCTTTCGGAAAGGTTCTTGATGCTTGAAGTGTCAAGCCCCTTAAGAATTTCCTTAAGCTCGTCCTTAATGCCTGCCTTTTCGAGAAAATAATTGTAGGCATAAGCAGTAACGGCAAATCCGTTTGGAATCTTAACTCCTTCTTTTGTGAGGTTCTTGTGCATTTCCCCCAAAGAAGCGTTCTTGCCGCCCGCAAGCGAAACATCCTCGATGCTTATCTCATCAAACCACAGAATAAATTTTTTAGTTTTCTCCAAAGCAGCACACCTCCTTAATTACCTAAGTTTTCCCTAGTTTTTATACACTACGAATTGAATCGTCGATAAATCATTTTTAATTCACACAATTTTACTGCTTGTAGTGAATAAGATATACACTACACTTTGGTTTTATTTTAAATAATCCCGTCGATTAAATGTGTAGTGACCATTTTTTGTGAAAAACTCAGGTAATTATAAATTATATATTTTAATTTGACGGATGAATATAAAGGTTTTGATTTTGATTAGAGTATCTGCTAACAGCCCCTCACCGACGAGACATACAAAAACATATGAATTTTATTTATAGAGGACTTTGAATAACCCCCCTGTATTTATAAAGTAAATGCGGTTTATTTATAAATGGAATGGGGTTATTCAAAACTCTCTATATAATAAACCCATTTTTTGGTGTCTTTGATAAATACTTCCGACGACATAACCCCGTTAGCAGATACTGATTAGAGAAAGTTTTATAAATGCAGTATCTTTCCTCCTTTCGTTAAAATGTTCTATAAAGTAGGTTTAAGAGATCATATAAGGGTGCCTCCTAATTTATTTGCTCTGCCTTTGGAAGAAGCGGTAATAAAGAGGATAAAGACAAAGTACAGTGGATTCATTTCAAAGGATTTGGGAATAGTAATAGATGTGTCGGGCATGAAGGATATAGGGGAGGGGATCATAATACCCGGAGACGGAGCTGCATATTACGATGTGTCTTTCGAGCTTTTGACATTCAAGCCTGAAATGCAGGAGATAGTTGTCGGAAAAGTAAAGGATATTGCGGAATTCGGCGCTTTCATGAACATAGGGCCGATAGACGGTATGGTTCATATAGGACAGACAATGGATGATTTCGTAACTTTCAGCAAGGACAAGTCATTGTCAGGCAAGGAAAGCAAAAGGACACTCAAGGTTGGCGACTTATGCAGGGCAAGAATCATCGCCGTTTCATTCAAGGATATCTTAAACCCCAAGCTTGGGCTTACAATGAGGCAGCAGGGGCTAGGAAGGCTCGAATGGCTCAAGGAGGAAACTGAAGATAAGGCTCCAAAGAAGGAAGAGAAGGAGCAGAAGGAAAAGAAGGAGCATAAAAAATGAAGAGGAAAGTATGCAAGCGATGCAAGATGTTCGTCGAAGGCGGCGAATGCCCTTTATGCAAGACAAACCAGTTCTCGACAAACTGGCAGGGAAGGCTCCACATAATTGACGCCACAAAATCAATAATCGCGGAAAAAATAGGCATCAAGTCAAAAGGCGAATATGCCATAAAGGTAAGGTGATTTCTATGCAACTCACAAACATAAGCACCAAAGAGGAGCCGTTGCTGTCAAGGACGATGCTCAAAGCAGAACTTGAGTTTGATAAAGCAACCCCTTCCTATCAGGAGGTTGCATCCTTGATTGCAGCCCATTCAAAAAAAGATGAAAAATTGATAGCGATAAGGCATGTCTATAACCTATTCGGCAATAAGAAGGCGGAGGTAATCGCATACGTATATAGCGACGAGAGCAAGAAGCAGTTTATGGAGCCGAAAATAAAGGAGAAAAAAGCCAAGGAAGATAAAAAATAAAATGGCAGCAAAAGTACAGGCAAAAAAGAAATTGAAGGGAAGATGGAACCTTTATGAGAAAAAGGGCGGCAAGATAGAAAGAAAAAACAAGTCATGCCCCAAATGCGGAGAGGGAAATTTCATGGCAAAGCACGCAAACAGGTGGACATGCGGCTCTTGCAGGTACACTGAGTTTATTTCTAAAAAAGAGGTATTTGTTGCGTCCTCTTGATACACGCGAAAATAGGAGATTTTCGGTGTCCTGAAAATCCATGATTTTCATGATAGTGTTACTAAACAGACAAAAGCTTTTTTTGTAGTATACGGTTATTTTTGCATGGCAACTTGATTCTATATTTTGTACTAT
>CAYWNO010000068.1:0-8020 GCA_964459665.1 uncultured Methanosarcinales archaeon | reverse complement strand
CATGCTTTAGGAGCTGAAGACGATTACGAAAATTCTGACCGAATAATGTATTATCAAATTTCAACAAAATATGAGATAGATATTGAAGAAGAAGATTTACTTCCTGATGATTGGACTAAATATTATCCAGTCTGCACAAAAAACGATTTTGCTATCTATTCCTTTAAAATAACATCTACAGAACCGCTTGATGTTTATGTAGTTCCATCAAGGGAGGATTATGAACTTTTCACCAAAGGGAAACAATCTAGACATTATCCCGATTGTAAAAGCGAAAAAGTTAAGCTTTATCAGGAATATTGCAAAGTCCCAAAGGGAGGTGGTATTATTTTAAAAAACCCAAGTGGTTTGTTTGTTGGAAATTCTGCTCAATTTAAAATTGAAATAAAAGAAATATAAACTATTATTAGGTTTGGATTATCACTCAAACCAAACTAATGGGTTTTTAGGTTTGTATTAACAACCAAACTTTAGCTTCAAGTTTATACCAAACTCCTAGATAAAATGCTAATGGTATGCCCAGTTTCATAGGTAAGACACCTATCAGTTTGGCTATAGTGATAAAATCACTTTAATTCTATAGTATCCAGCCTCTCAACCACATGCTTATTAAGTGAGAATGGCTTATCACTTTTAGCATTTTGCTTCATATAGTGCAGTGTACCTTTAGAGAAACCTAATTTTTTCCACTTTGAGTATGGTAGGGACAAAATTTTCCTTCTTATTTCTTCATTATCCTGTCTTTGTAATTCATGATGAGGTTCTTCAAAGTCAAGTTTGTTTTTCTTTCCAAGCAAGTGATGTGCTAATTCTCTTGTTTTAGTCAACAAAACATAACTCCAAGAGCACATTTGACCATTATAGAGGACTTTTTTGTTGAGTTGATTCCGTATTTCATTGACTAGTTTTCTTGCTCCTGTCGGTCTTAACCTCAAATTGTAATTTTCTGTTCTTATGAAATCTCTTTTTTCCATGCTTTTATTCTCAATAAGATTTATCACAGACAAATCAATCAGAAATCTAAATGGCTCTTGCAAATCGTAAGCTAGACTATTCTTTCCTATGCACATCTCGTGCATAAATCCAACATGGACATCTAAACCAGCTGAATTTATTGCCCTCAAGCACTCTGATTCAAGGATTGCATAACCATAATTAAACATGCAGTTTATTGCATCTCCAGCTCCTCTTGGCTTTTTCTGATATTCTCTTGTCTCAAATTCATACTTTTCTGGAAATATTTTTGTTAATTCTTGCCAGTAGAAACCAGCAACTCTGCCTTCTACCATCATAATATCTGAAATTGATTTCGCTTTCTCAAAGAGCTTTTCTTCAGAAGAAAAATCTTCATTTATCTGGTCATATCTTAAATTTAACCACTCCAACACCATCTTTGTTCTGTTAAATTTTGCCTTGATAAACTTTTTTGCTAATTCTAATCTTAAATTGTTATCAGAATAGGAATGATATTGAGCAAATTTTGTTTTAACTTGCACGCTTTCTGGAGGAAGCATTGTTGTCAATAATTTTCCATTCCAATTCAGGATAGTTACTTGAACATTGTGCTTGATTAGCCACCTGATTGCTTCTAATGTTATATTTCCGCTTCTTCCATAGATTATAATTATCCAAATCAATTCTTTTTGGAGCAAATATGTATTGTTGTGGTTCTTCCTGCGTAGAAAATCTTCCGTCTTTGATGTAAAGTTTAGCACCATCAACGTGCATATTTATTCCATGTCCGTTAAGGAGAAGTAATTTCATTTTTGTTTCATCAGAATTTTTAAAGCTCTTAATATAGGTTCATAATTTAATTTATATTGATGTAAATTTTGTTCAGCTCTCCTTCTAAGTTCCGCCAATTTTTTAACAGTATCTTTATCATGTTTAAACTTAACTTCTAAATCATACACTTTCAAATTGTTCTCACTGATAACGTGAGAAATAGTCCATTTATCAAACAAAATATTTTCATATCGTGATAAAAGTTTTTTTGATGCTAAGCCTTCAATAATAGTTAAAATCTTTGGGCTATCTAACAAACCTAAAATATCAATACAAGAAGAGAAAATCCAAGTATCATTTTTTTTGTTTAAATCTATACTCCCTATTTTAATATCTTTGCTATCTTTGATTAATTCCAAATCCCTAATCTTTCTTAAAATTATTGTAACAAGGTGGTCTATTTCTTCCCTTAAAGGAAAGATTGCTTTAACAAGATGAGATTGTATCACAGAAAGAGCAAACATACCTATATCCGCCCCCCAATATTGCTCTGCTGCTAATATGTTAATTATTTTTGTTAATTGTTCTGAAGTAAGTTCCAAACTATAGTTGCTATTCAATTCTCGCAATGCTATTTCCTGCTCTTCTTTACTATCACTATCGAGCAGTTTTAGTGTTTTTGCAAGTAAAAAAGAATCTTTCTCTTTTTTCTTTAATAATAAAAACCTAGCCCTTTTGTCATCATCATCTATTAAATATTTATAAAAATCTTTTGGTTTAACTCTAACTAAAATTTCTTTTTCAACCATTTTAGAAATGACTTTTTTAAGATTAGAACGAGAGGGAGTCTTATTACCTTTAGGACAAATTTCTTGTATGAAACTATCAGTTCTTACTTTACGATTACCGATTCTACGTACGATTTCTTCTTCTAATGCAGTTAATTTTGGTATCATCTTTGGTATCGTCTAATAGTTATCTCGTCGAAATTTTGGTATCATATTTGGTAGCATGAAATATCCCTATCTTTATAAAGATTGTGGTTCATAATTATTTGAATGATAAAAATCAACAAAAAATACCTTTCACGAGTAAAGTGGAATAACCTCACATCAGACCAGAAAGATGAACGCAAGAAAGCACTACAAGTCCTTTCTGCAATGAGGGAAGGTAAATTCCTAACTAAATCATCAAAAGAGATGGGAATCACCTCAAATAAGGTTAAACGGCATTTAGGAAGAGTAATCAGAAAGAAAGGAAGAATATGGGTTTCTTCAAAAAAAGACTGCATAGAAAGGAGCATGACTATTTACGAAAAAGGCATGCGTAAAACTATAGTTCTTGTTTCATCAATAGATGCTTCGCTTATTGGAACTTATCTAAATGCTGTTAAGAAATTCTTGGCAACTGGAGATAAACAAGTTCTAAAGCCATTCAGGAAAAAGCAAGTTAAGGATTCTAAAGGAAAGAATCATATTTTGGAAACCCGACCTGAAAAGCTTTTTGAGATTGATGAAAGGCAGGAAGATTTGGAATTCTATGAAATTTATGAGAGTGAGGACTATGGATAAATTTCTAGCCAAATATCACAGAGAAAGAAAAAGGAAAACTCCCTATAACAATTGGGATATTTGCAGGATTTGCGGAGAGTACAGACCTGTTTGTTCAATAGAGCAACATCACTTACATGGAAGAAAAATTAGTGATGAAAAATACCCGCATTGCCTGAATTGTCATAGCGTTATAACAAGAGGACAAAACCAATTGCCACCAAAAGTCCGTGCCTGTGATTGTTTGCTCCATAGAATAGTTTTTCTTATGCGAACTCATGGCGAGACTCTGAAACTTATGGGCATAATATTGATAGAATTTTCAGAAAAATTGAGGTTGATGATAGATGACAACAATTGGTGTGAGAAGTTACACAAAAAAGAAAGAAAATAAAGTCAATAAGAAACTTGCTGAAAAAGAAATTCCGCAATTTGACACTTTTTTGATTTTTGACACAGAAACGACTACAGACCAATATCAAAATCTGCTTTTTGGCTCTTACAAAATAGCAAATGAAAATTGGTCGGATGAAGATGGTTTATTTTACAATGATGAATTTCTTGCAGAAAAAGAAATTGAGAAATTAAAAAAATACTGCGAGAAGCATGGTATTCTTTTACTCAAAAAGCAAGAATTTGTTGATGAAATCCTATATCCTCATCTTCTTAAAGGAACGCTTTGCATAGGGTTTAATTTACCTTTTGACTTATCCAGATTGGAGATTAAAAACTCTTATGCAAGGGGAAGTTTCAATGGAGGATTCTCATTTACTTTAAGCAAAAAACCGATTTATCCAAGAATAAAAATCAGGCATCTGGACACTACTAAAAGCTTCATTGAATTGGGGCAAATATACGGGGCAGAAGAAAAATTCAGGGGATATTTTTGTGATGTCAAAACTCTGGTTTGTGCATTAAGCACTATCAAGCATCCTACTTTAGCAGAAGCAACCAAACATTTTGGAATAAAAAGAGAAAAGAAAGTAAGAGATGAGCATGGAATAATAACAGAAAACTACATCAATTATAATAGGAATGACGTTGAAGCAACTTATGAGTTATTTCTTAAGCTAGAGCAAGAATTAAAAAAGTTTTCTTTAGAAATTCCAGTCAATCAGGTTTATTCAGCCGCTTCAATAGGAAAATCATTTCTAAAAGAATTAAACATAAAACCATTTCTAAAGCAAAATCCGAATTTTAGTTCAGAATTGTTAGGCAAGTTAATGTCTGCTTTTTATGGCGGAAGATGTGAATTAAGAATAAGAAAAACTCCACTTTATTGTGCTGTTTTGGATTTCTTTAGCAGCTATCCAACATTGTTTACTTTGCTTGGTTTATGGGATTACCTTATAGCAGAAAGAATTGAATGTGAAGATGATACTGAAAATGTGCAAAAATTATTAGACAACATCACTCTGAAAGACTTGCAGAATAAAGAATTATGGAAGAGTTTTTGTGTTCTTGTTGAAATTTGCCCAGAAAATGATATTTTGCCTATAAGAAGCAGATTTGATGAAAAGTCCCAAGCATACAATATTGCTATAAACCAAGTGACATCAGAAATTCCGATTTATTATGCCCTGCCTGATTTAATAGCTTCAAAATTATTATCAGAAAAAACACCAAAAATTAAGAAAGCTGTTAGATTCAAAGATATAGGGAAACAAAAATCACTAAAAGAAAAAGATTTATTTGGAATTTCTGTCAATCCCAATAAAGACAACCTTATCCAGCTTTTGGCTGAAAAAAGGCAACAGCTAAAACAAAACCCAGAAAAACAAAGTGCAGAAAAGGCACTTAAAATACTTCTTAATGCCATGACTTATGGTATTTTTATTGAGATGAACGAGCAGGAAATAGAAGAAGAACTGGAAGTCTATAGCAACACCAGTTTTATTGTCAATAATAAGCATTATGAAAAGGAAGGTGAATACTTTAATCCAATAATCTCGGTTACAATAGTGGCAGGAGCAAGGCTTCTTTTAGCTATGGCTGAAACATTCTTGGCTAAATACGAAGTTGTTCCAGCTTATTTTGATACTGATAGTGTGGTAGTCCCTGCATATTTAGCAGAATCTGTAGAGGAATTTTTTATGTCTCTTAACCCCTATTCGTTTGAGACTTCAATTTTTAAAATACAAAGAAAAGGAATATGGTTTTATGGGATTTGCTCAAAAAGATATGTTTTATACAAAAAAGAAGATGAAAAAATAACTATTGAGGACTGCAAGCTTCATGGATTAGGACATTTGAAAAATCCTTTTGGCGTGAACAGAGATTGGCAGAAAACATTTTGGGAGGATATATTGAGAGTTCATTATGGTTTAACAAATATTGACGAAGCAATGCAAAAATACCGAGCTTCTTACGCAATAAGCCAACTTTCAGTATCGGGTTATGATGTTCATAAGAGGTTTAAGGAAATGAATAAAGGAAAATCCATACATGAACAAATTAAACCATTTAGCTTTATGCTTGTAGGCATAAGCAACGATAAAGATTTCAAGCCAATATCGCCTTATTCAAGAAACACACAAAAAGCAGTTTATGAAGAGTTTATAGATTACAAAACTGGCAAAAGAATGAAAGGGGAAGAATATTGGAAGCAGATGGATGACTTGTTCTTGGATTTCATAAATAAAAAGGAATTCAAGTTTGAGGGTGAGATTGGAGAGCTTAAAAGAAAGAATATTATCGTAACCAAAGTTATTCCTATTGGCAAAGAAGCAAAGAATTTGGAATTTACTGGGACTTTGAATAAGCCAGACTATCTGGTTTATGAAAGTCAGGAGCAGTTAAGGGAGAAATTGCTAAAATTGATTCCAATAGAAAGAAAAAAGATAGGAATTTCAAAGACAACGTGGTTTTATATTAAGAAAAGATTAGAAAATAATAAAGAAATAAAATTAAGAAGGAAAACTATGAAAAAGTTAAAGAAATTGTTTAATGTTATTTTTTTAAATTTTTTAAATTAGTCATTAATGATGGGATAGAAAATAATGCAATGGCGAGAAGCCCAAAGAAATACGCCAAAAAAGTCTCTCTTTTATGTGTGTATTCTTCATAAGTTGGAAACCTATAAGAGTGAGAAGACGATACACAAATTGTTTGGTTTAGGTTATCAATTCCAGATATTGTAAAAGCTAAATTTTTTACATTAGGTGGAGCAATTAACTCTATTGGGTTTCCAGTTTTCCGTTCTGTACTTCCATTCACAAATCTGATTTCAATTGAATTTCTAACTTGTTTAAGAGTATAATTAAGTCCGCAACTAATTTGGTATCCTACAATTAAACTATTTTTGTCACATTCAATAACCATTTCTTGATTTTTAATGCTGGTGTTATCACATGAGTTAAGAGTAAAATCCAATTTATCTGCTCCTGTTACTGCGTCAATAAAGAAAAGCCCAATGACTAAGAAAATATGAATAATGATTATTGTCCATAGAATCCACCAGTTCGGTTTTTCCCACGAATTATGGATGTCAGGAAGTGTTATGAACGAAATAAGAAGAGTGACTAATACCTTAGTGAAAGTTGACCATTGTGAGAAATCATAAATAAAGATAAGTGCTATGCTGATAAGGTAAGGAGTAATCCATCTGCGTTTCTGGGAAAGAACATACATATAAACATACATGATAAGAAAAAAACTTATTAATAAAACTGCCACAGTGCTATAAGTTACTTTCTCAAAATTTTTTGGAATTATCTCTATAAGGTCAATTTTTAATAACAAAATAAGAAATGTGAAAATGAAAAGCAAAAAGCCAAACTCTATAATTTCCCAGATTCGTTCTTTTTTTAGGTTTTTTGGTTTTGTGTAAAATTCAATCCATTCTCTTCCACCTTGAGCAGTTCTTTTACGGAACTTTTTTGAGAGGATGAAGCAGAGAATTAAAACAAGTGCAGGTATAATTACATACCACCAATAATATGGAATTTTCATTTAAACCCCCCCAGAATATCCTTATTCGGAACTAGTTTATAAACCTTTATTTAAAAAAGTCAAGTTTTGCCTGTTTGCCATCTTTTCCGACTTTGTCAAGTGTTTTCAATCGTGTGCATATAGTAATTCTGAATTTCGGTATTCCTTCGGCTGATACGTTTTTGCCTATTTGCAGTTTTTCAGCTAATGCAAATCTTTCTTTATGTGATTTCAGAACTGTAAAACCATAATCCTCTCCATCCTTTTCTATCTTTAAAGTTATATTGCCTTTTTTGGTTATTGTTTTTGTTATTATCTTGCCTTTTATTCTCAATCGTCTTTTATATTCTTTTATTTTTCTCTCTTTATCAACGAGAACTTTAAGTGTATCAATGAGTGTTGTGTCAATCATTATAGTTATCGGGTATATGTAAAAATGTTTATAAATGGTTCTATTTCAGAAAGATGTATATATCCCCGCACTTATACTTTAAGTTATTAATTTAACCGTATGTATTAAGCTCTAGAGGATAGCACGTAATTCCTTGTAAGGGTTCAAACCTTGCAGTTTCCAAGTCCCAAAGAGGCTCATCATGATTTGGGTTGAACTCTTGCCTTGCTCTGAGCGGAGACACCCAATTATTTTTTCCAGAATCACAAACTTTCTTATTCCTCTTTCAGCACGGTTATTGGTTGGTTCAATTTCAGGATGCAGCACACAAGTAAACCAATTCTCTTTACCATTCTGCACAAGCGTTACTACTTAAGTTTTTCACAAAAAATGGTCACTACACATTTAATCGACGGGATCATTC
>CAYWNO010000067.1:0-8063 GCA_964459665.1 uncultured Methanosarcinales archaeon | reverse complement strand
CAATTTCCTTTGGCTGTGGATTTTTTCTTTTTATAATGCTCACATTTTGATGGCAACCTTCAACTTTTCAATATCGCCGAGTTCTAAAAGAGAGCTTTGAAAAAATCAATTTTTTCGCAAAATTGATTTTTTCATTTATTTTTAAAATTCCCAAAAGCAAACTTTATATACTTGCCCTATATCTTTTCCAATTAAGAATAGAGGACTTAAGTTGAAAAATTCACTCAAAAGTGAATTTTTCAAAGTTCTTAATATTTGAATAGTGGGGTGATTTTATGGCGAAACAAAATGATGTTAAAGATTCTGCGAAAGTAAAATGGCGAATGAAGGGCAAATGGCTTAAGAACTGCAATTGCGATTCAGGATGCCCTTGCGATTTCTGGGCAAACCCAACGCATCACAAGTGCGAGGGAATGGTTGGAATGATTGTTGACGAAGGCAATTTCGGCGATGTTTCTTTGAAAGGGGCAAAATTTGTGGTTACGCTTAAATTTCCAGGCCCTTTGCACGAGGGAAACGGCGTTGTGCAGCCTTTTTTTGACGATAAGATGACAAAAGAGCAGATGGATGCCATAGGCCAGATACTAATGGGAAAGGCAGGCAATGTGTGGTTTGAGGTTGTAGCATCTCTTGTGAGCAAGGTTCTAGAGCCAAAAGCAGCGCCAATCCATTTTGAGCACGACATCAAAAATGTAACTGCCAAGGTTGTGATTCCCGGATACTTTGAGACTGTAACAGAGCCCATAAAAAACCTTGCCACGGGAAACATATTTCATGCGCTTGTCCAGCTTCCGACAGGAATGGAGTACAGGATTGCAGAAACAGGGGTTGCAAAAGTCCTCAAGGGAACGGGCGATTTGAAGTACAGCTGGCAAAACTGCCACAGCTCGCTTGCGCTTGTCGAGCATACACAGGACGGGCTTAAGAGCTCCACTGTTTAGGGTTAAATGCCTGCGGGAAATATTTTTTTAAGGCGCGCCCTTAAGAAAGAGCATTTTATTGTTTTCTTCTTCCTTATTCTTTTAATTGCAATTTCATGGGCATACATGTTTCATTTATCAAATTCAGCTGCATCCATGAAAGAAATGCCCATGGTGCAGGTCATTAAATGGTCATTTGGCGATTTTATTGCGGCATTTGCGATGTGGTCTGTGATGATGGTCGCAATGATGCTTCCTTCCGCAATGCCGATGATTCTCGTTTTTTTTGCCGTAAACAGGAAAAGAAGCGAGAGCAAAAAAAGCTTTGCGCCGACCTGGATTTTTGTTTTAGGATACGTGCTTGTCTTGACTTTATTTAGCCTTGTTGCTTCACTGCTGCAGCTTGTTTTGCACAACCTTTCGGCCATTTCAGACGGGCTAAAGCTGATGAATCCTTTCGCGAGCGCAGGCGTCCTTATTGCAGCAGGCATTTACCAGTTCACAAACGCCAAGGATGTCTGCCTCAAAAACTGCCAGTCTCCCCTAAGCTTCGTCTTAAACCATTGGAAGGAAGGAAAAATCGGCGCGCTTTTAATGGGAGTTAAGCATGGCCTTTACTGCATAGGCTGCTGCTGGGCATTGATGGCTTTGCTGTTTGTTGCCGGCATAATGAACCTTCTATGGATTACGATTATTGCGCTGTTTGTATTTTTGGAAAAAATGATAAAAAGCAGGTATTTGAGCAGGGCAGCAGGCATTTTATTTATATTAGCAGGAATTTGGATGACTATAGTATATCCGACAGCAATCTCTTCAAAAATCCAACATCTGCCTAAAATTTAATCTTAAAAAGCACAAATAAAACTTTTTTGACTAAAATATAGACCTTTGCGTTGGTTGCTTTATTTTTATGTAACCGTTTACCTCGTAAATTGCAACTATTCTTAAACCAATCTTTAATATAGGATTTACTATTCTAGTATACAAAAAAGAAACATTTAAATACGACCTAAAACAATAAATCCAAAATGCATCACCAAAACTCCACTCTAAAGATTGCTTCATCCTACGTAAACAAATATCCAAAATTTTTGCTATTGTTTATCACGTTTTTGATAGCTTACTTGCTATTCAGCGGCAGGACAAATCCAAAATTTCATCTGTTTATATTGTCCCTTGGCTTTTTTGGCACTTTCCTGACGGGAATATTGTTCACCTATGGATTCACAGCAGCTCCTGCAACGGCAATTTTCCTGATTCTTGCAAAAGAGCAAAATATCATAGCTGCGTGATTGATTGGCGGATTGGGCGCATTGCTCGGAGATTTATTCATATTTAATTTTATAATAGCATCTCTCAAAAATAATAGAACTTTTACAGCAAGAATTAATAACATTCACCGACTATAAACTCAAAAGAAAAAGTTCCAAAATTGAGGAGATTTGCTATAAGATACTCTTTCAAGGATGAAGTAAAAAAAATGTACAGGGAAAAATTAGTCATGTACATTAACCATAAAACCCCAAGCTTCCTCAAAAGATACCTCTTGCCTGTGGTTGCAGGCTTCATAATAGCCTCTCCTCTGCCTGATGAGATTGGAGTCACAATGCTGGCAGCCTCAAAGTCTATCTCGGCCAAGGTGTTTTCTGTTATTTCTTACGTGTTAAATACAGCAGGGATTTTTGTTATATTGATGATTGGGAAGGGTTTATGAAAATGAATTGGAATCTTTACATTCAGTTTCTGAAAGACTTTTTTGTGGACAGGCAATTTTTGGTTTTGTTAAGCTCAACTATAATTTTATTTTTGGCAATTTTTATCATGTGGTATTTTTACCACAAGCAGTTATCCAAAAAAAATTTATTTGAGATTCCAAAAGTAGATTCCAATAGCAAGTTCGTAAATTTCATTAACCGCTTTGTTTACTTTCTCAAGTACATAATTATTTTTCCTCTTTATTCATTTATTTGGTTTCTTATCTTCTCTTTTCTCTTAGTGTTGATTGCAAAGACAAGGCCCATAGGAGAAATTATGTTTTTTGGGATAGTTATTGTTTCAGTTACAAGAATATCTGCTTATGTCAGCTCAAAATTGGCAGAAGACATGGCAAAATTGCTTCCATGGGCACTAATAATAGTTTTCCTGATAGATCCACAATCAATTACTATAGGAAGTGTTCAAGCTTCGTTTAACAGTTTTATGCAAGAAATTCCAAACGTTGCCAAATACCTCATCTTCATAGCATTTGTTGAATGGTTTTTAAGGATTGGCAACTGGATGATTGGCTCTGATAAGAAAAAAGATAGTTAGAAGTTCTATCTATTTTTATGCCACTATACAATAAAAACAATGAGCAATTCAAATCATCATATTTTATGATTAACAAGTTATTTAAGCCCATGTTTATTTTTGTTCCGCAATGAAGCAGCAAGACATAAAGAAAATAGAGAGGGTAGTTTTAATATCTGCAATAATACTTGTTCTGATTGGAATAGTTGAAATTATTGCTGGCTATTATACAAATAGCGTCGGTTTGATAGCAGATGGAACAGACTCAATGAGCGATTCTGTAATTTCATTTATGGTATGGTTTGGCCTTCGGATTTCAAGAAGGCAGGCGGACAAAAAATTCCATTTTGGATACTATAGGGTGGAAACTTTAGTTTCATTCATAGTGGCAGTGCTTATGATTGGAATGAGCATCTACATCATTTACAATGCATATTTAAGGCTGAAAAATCCAGTTGAGTTGGATTACCCGATAATAGGGATGATAATCTTGGCAGCAGGCGGATTAATCTCTTTTTATTTATCCATTGTCAAAAACAGGCTTGCCAAAAAATACAACCTGCTTTCATTGAATGCAGATGCAAAGACATCAACAAAAGACTGGACAAGCTCATTTGTTATACTTATAGGAATTTTTCTTTCATATCTTGGATTTAAATGGGGAGATGCGATAGGCGCTTTTATTGTATCTATCTACATTATTTATATTGCCATTTCAACAATAAAACAGGCTTCATTAATTCTTATAGATGGCTTTAACAACCCAGAGCTTGTAAGAGATATTACAAGGATTATAAGAAAGCATCCATCAGTCAAGCTACAAGGCTTAAAGCTCAGAATTACAGGACCCTACATAACTGGGGAGATCACAGTGTCCGTAGACAATAACATGACAATTGAAAGAGTTTATACTGTGAAAAATAAAATAAAGCAGGAAATTACGAGAAGAATTGATGGAGTGAAGGATTTGACTATTTTAGCAGAACCTGAGAGCACTTAAATCTTCCAATGATACTTTTTACCTTTCACAAAGAACAGAAAACTACAAGCGATACATAGATGTCTTGCTTGATTAAACCAGCATTTAATCCAATCAAGGCAACAATCATTGCGACCTCTCCTCTAGGGGACATTCCCCATCCAACAATGGAAGCATCATTATGTGATAATCCTTGTAGTTTTGCAGGAATGTAGCAACCCACAAATTTCGAAATTACTGCCACGGCAGTCAGCGCTATCAGGAACCATATCACCCCAATTGACAGAGCCTTGATATCTGCAAGTATTCCAAGCGACACAAAAAAGATTGATGCAAAAATAATGTGAAGATACTCTGCACCCTCCCTATAGTCTTTTCCGTGCTTTACAAATGCGCTTTCAAGTACCATTCCGGCTATGAAAGAGCCAACAATTGCAGATAAATGAATCAACTCAGCAATCATGGCGTAAAGAAATGCAAGCATCATTGCAAAGATGAAAACAAACTCTGGAAATTTTTTGGCGATTTTGCTTTTGTCGACTTTTTCTATCATCGGGCTTAGGAACTTTAGTCCAAGATAGGAGCCAATGGCAAGGAAAGCTACTGCTTTTAATAAAATAATTGCAGTTGACCCTATTGAGAAAGTTCCACCTACAATCTGGGTCGAAATTGACAGGGCAAGAAGGCTCAAAATGTCGTCAATTACCGCAGCGCCGATAATCGCTTTTGCCGATTCTGTCTGTAATTTACCCATTTCACGAAGGACATTTGCAGTTATCGCGATGCTTGTCGCTGTCAACGCAGTTCCTACAAATACGGCGCTTCCAAAATCATACCCAAAAAATTTAGCAAGATAGTATCCCATTATCCACGGGGCAATTACTCCTGACAATGCAATCCATAAGTATTTTAAGTTAAAAATGTCCTTCAGCTTAAACTCCAATCCGACTACAAAAAGCAAAATAATTGCCCCTAAATGCGCAACGCTGGCGACAAAATCAGTGTAAGTTATTAATCCAAGCAGGCTAGGGCCAATTACCAACCCGACTAAAATTTCTCCAATAACTGCTGACTGGTTTATTTTTGCCGCAAGCAAATAGCCTGCTAAAGCTACAAATAACAGAAGACTCATTTGGAATTCTATGGTTGAGATTAGGGATTCTGCCATTTTAAATATCAAAATTGAATTTGCCAAACCTGTTGATATGTGACGTAATAAGCGGAGTTATAAACTTTATGTCGTCTTATTGTTGTTACTGTTGGCCGTAAAAATTGAACCGCCCTGACTCACACATGATTCCTATGATTGCATCTTTGTTTATCGACCTGACTACTTCATAGGTTGTTGTGTCATGGACAGACAGGTAGCAGCTTTTATACGGGTGGCTGTGCAATGAAATTATGGCTTCTCTTGGGCATGGATTTGCCCTTACACTAAAAAAGCTTTGTGAGATTATTCTTGGAATTTTTATGCCATCGACAATATAATCATTTCCGATCTTTTTACCGATCAGGCATGCTTTGAATTCATGCCTTTGGTTTTGATTATAGATATTTAGTAAGTCCTCATAGGAATCATTTCGAAAAGAGATTTTGTTGCCGTTATGTAAATCAATAAAATTATTTTCTATCTTGTAACTGTCAAGATGTGCTGGAATAAATTCA
The DNA here is from genome assembly GCA_964459665.1 of uncultured Methanosarcinales archaeon. Taxonomy (GTDB): domain Archaea; phylum Nanobdellota; class Nanobdellia; order Woesearchaeales; family GW2011-AR4. Next base: position 2,210 of record CAYWNO010000067.1, on the reverse strand, counting down.
AATAAATTGTAGCTTGGAAGCAAATAGCTTAGGAATAAGAACAATAAAAATACAAAAATAAACAACAAGAAAAATCTTTTAATGAATTTTGTTATATTATTTTCTTCTTTCACTTCATCTCTATTCAATTCTTCATTTAATAATTTGAAATGTTCGTCTTTAATAGCTTTATGTCTTTTTTGATTCATAGGTTGGATTTGGTTTTGATGTATTAAAATCTAATTGTTTTTATTTAAATAAGTATCAATCAAAAAATAAAGGGCCAGCAAAATGCTGACCCAAATCCCCGCGGGCGGATTTGAACCACCGACCGCTCGGGCCCGACTGGCTCTCTATCATTCCCCGCATTTAGCTTAAGGTCCTAGAGCGCATCTCTGGCCGAAAATTTGCATTTCAACAGCCGAGCGCTCCACCAGGTTGAGCTACACGGGGATTCCTTATGGAATTAAATTTTCATTTATAAATATTGTGAATAAAATCATGATAAACTATATGTTAACAAATCTTATTCCAATGATAATCAGCATGAAAGCGCATATCTTTATCAAAATTGATCTCTTATCGATTTCTTCTTTTATCAAGCTGGGCAGATAAATCGATGTAACAAGGGTCAAGACAAAAATATACAATGGCAAAATTGCGCTGGATAAGGCGCTTACTAATGACACTGGTCCGTTAGCCAAGGCATAGCCTAGAAAAATAAAGGCTGAAAAATCAATTACCATCTTGAAAGCCATCAGCAATTTGATTTTTCCGGGCATGACATTATAAGTTTTTATAGCATCTCGCCTGACAGAACCCATCAATAAGAATATCAATGCTGTAAATCCCATGATTCTTATCCAGAGAAATGCGCTCCAAAATGACAATACACCATAAAAGTATTTGGCAATGATAGCTCCTACGCTCCCTATAAGTGCGGAAAAGAACATCAAAGTAAAAGCCTTGCTAAGGCTGACCTTGTCATTCACTCTTTTGTATGATACAAGAACCCCTGCCATTATCAGGAACATAAATCCTATCAAATTAGTAAAAATTAAAACTTCCCCCAAGAAGACAAATGAGAGAAATAAAATGAAGACTGGAGCAAGCTGGTTTAGAATTACCACTTTCGATATGTCCTCATAATGGACAGCCTTGTAATAAAAAGCAACTGATGCGCTAAATGCTATCCCTCCAATAATTCCTATGGCAATGTCTATGAACCTCAACGGCTCCAGATTGAAAAAAGGAATCAAAAATATGACTAAAATATTCATGAATCCATTGAGCAAAATATATACCAAGGGATTTTTTATGTAACCTTTTGAAATCACTATCTTGTCTATAAATGAAGTAAGCGCCCAAATTGATTGTGATATCAATACGAAATAAATCCAGTTGTTCATTTTATTTTAAATTTTTTGATGAGAATCTCTATAGTCTTTTCTATAATTATCATTTTCGAATCAGTGCTTGAACAATCTTATGCCCGTGAATACCATTGCCATGTCATGTTCGTCAGCAGCTTTGATGACTTCCTTGTCCCTGATCGAGCCCCCGGGCTGTATTATTGCCTTTATACCTGCCTTTGCAGCGCTCTCTATGCTGTCCCTAAACGGAAAGAAGGCATCGGAGCTCATTACAGACCCTTTGCATCTTCTTGCTGACTTCATTATTGCCAGGTTCACTGAGTCGACTCTGGACATCTGACCTGCGCCTATCCCGACCGTAACCTTATCTTTTGCAAGCACAATCGAATTGGATTTTACATGCTTGTTTACTTTTAATGCAAAGATCATGTCATCCATCTCCATTTTTGTCGGTTTCCTTTCTGTCACTATTTTCAGTTTTTTGCTGTCTATGCTCAGCTGCTGCCTTGTCTGCACCAATAAGCCACCTACAACTCTCCTCATGTCCGGGCTTTTGTAATTTTTTATGATAGGTCCTGTTTCAAGAAGCCTTACATTCTTTTTGTCTTTTAGGATCTGCATGGCGCTTTCTTCGAACTTCGGGCAGATTACCAATTCGACAAACAGCGTCTTCATTATTTCCGCTATTTTCTTGTTGCATTCCTTGTTCAAGGCAACGACACTTCCAAAAGCGGATTTGGAATCGGTCTCGTAGGCTTTCCTATAAGCATCCTCGATTTTTCTGTCGGAACAGACTCCGCTTGGATTAGTGTGTTTTATGACCGCAGCTGTTGGCTCGTCAAAATCCTTTACCAACTC
>CAYWNO010000066.1:0-8332 GCA_964459665.1 uncultured Methanosarcinales archaeon | reverse complement strand
TTATTTTTAATCTCAAATGCTTAAAAGAATTCTCATCGCTTCAAAAGTTTAGTTTTAGAAAGATTTAAATATTAAATGTGCAAATAAATAACTTTCCATAATAAAAATGAAAAAAGAGGTTAAGGCGCAGGCAGCAATTGAATTTCTCGCGACTTACGGCTGGGCTTTTTTAATCATATTGATTGTTATAGGGGCATTGTCGTATTTTGGGGTTTTAAGCCCCAGCAAGCTGCTTCCCGACAGGTGCAATTTTGGGGCAGAGTTCGGATGCGTTGATTACGGCATAGGGAGTCAGGGTTTCGTGATAAAACTAAGGAACGGGCTTGGCACGTCAGTCATTGTTGATTCGTTGTCAGTCTCGACGGAAAAATCGCAATTGTCCTGCACTTCAAGCATCGCAGGCGTTCTTTGGGGAAGGGGGGAAGTCAAAATAATACCCATCTCCTGCAACTTCGCAAATTCCGACATCATTCAGGGCGACAAGGGCAAGCTCAACGTAAAGATGACGTATCACGAGGCGAAAAGCAGCGCAGCCTTCGGCAAGGAGGTGCAAGGGGAGCTGTATTCCACCGTTAAATCCACAAGTGGAATCGCGATTGGAAAGTCCTGCAAAGAGGTATTAAACAGCGGAGTCATAATTAGCGGAGTTTATACGATAAATCCGAGCGGAGCGGACATAAGCGTTTATTGTGACATGGTGCGCGACGGCGGCGGGTGGACCATGATAGTGAAAAATTGGTACCCGGCAGGTGTGATGGGAAACGTGAATGCAGTCGGGACTGTGGCTGATGCAACGACGAGGAAAGGAAATGCTTACAAGCTGTCGGACGCAGACATCCGCGCGATAATAGGCCCGAGCCAGAAATTCGACATTCTTGTGGACCAGAACGGATACAACTCATTGTATTCCACAGGCAACTATGAATATGTCATCCTAAGAGGCTACACAGGCTACTGGAGATTTGACACCGCGGTCGCGCCATCGAGCTCAACGACCACATTCCAATCATACAGAGCGTCGGACAACGCGCTTGCATGGACAGGAAATTTGGGATGTGGTGGGGGCGGCGCGGGCATTAATTGTTATACTGTTCTGGACAACAATCCGCAGGGAGGCGCAGGCTGCAATATTAACATGGGGTCAGCATCAAATCCGGGATGGCACCACTTTTATATGAGCGAAACCAACCAAGACACTTATCTCTATATATGCAACGGCCCCCAGCACAGTTCAGGCCATGATATGAATCATCGCTGGTGGGTAAGGGAAGTATGATTTTGGCATCCTAAAAATCTTTTGATTTTTCTCCATGCTTTATACGGTGCAAAGCGCCTGCCAGATTTTTTTTGCTGTCATGATTCCTTAATGTTTTTTCCAATTTGGTTTTGTCGTATTTCCTGAATTTACCGATCGTCTTTATGAGCATGGGCACCGCCCTCACAATATTATCTACGATAGTTATTGTGGCTTTGCGCGCTGTTCTTGACATAGGATTTAAGTCTATGGTTATGACTTTTTTCCCGTTTTTTGCCAATGCCTCGGTCCTATCGCCGTCTTCTAGCGGGACAAAGACTACATCAGATTTTAAGATTCCATTCGGGCTTACATGCTTCCTGTTGGAATCAAGATGGCTTATTTTTGTGTTTTTTTGGGGTAGCAAAACGGCTTTTGCCCCGTGTTTAATAAGATGGGCTTTTATTCTCAACTCCCTTTTTTTTGATTGGTAGAAAATATTAACCTCCAGCGGCGCTTTTATTATTTTTGAGAGCCGAGCAAGCTCTTTTGGAACTAAAGCTGCGGCGCTTCCATTTACGGAAATAACCGGATTTTTTGCAAGAAGCAATAATGCTGCTGCTGCCCCTATTGATTCTTTGGCAAATTCATTTGTTTTTTCCCCAATCAGGTAATCAAAAGCTTCCCCTCTGCCTTGTGCTATCAAGCCGTGCATTGAAGTTATGCCTTTCTTTACGCCTTTTGCAATCAGCTCTCTGGTTTTTAGCGACGCATAGCGCGGATGGGATTTTTGAATCATTTTAGCAATGTTTAAATAGGAATGGACAAATAAATAACTTTCGGATACCGAATGAAAAAAAAGGCTAGATCACAGGCAGCAATTGAATTTCTCGCAATCTGCATAATATAAGTGAAAAATCAATTTTTCGAAAAAATTGATTTTTTCAAAGTTCTCTTTAAAATCCAATTAGCGGCGTCCAGCAAATCTTTTGCAACATAATCGGGGTCGGCTTCATCCCTCGCGCCAATTCCGTTTCCAGTCAAAACCAAAATTGTTCCGCATCCTGCATTTTTCCCAAGCTCAATGTCGCTTTTCATGTCCCCTATAACAAAAGAGCTTTTTAAGATTATATTAAAATCCTTTTCAGCTTCTTTTAAGAGCTTTATTTTCGGCTTTCTGCATTCGCAGTTATCTTCGGGCTTATGCGGGCAGTAATATGTTTTTTCTATTTTTATTTCGTGCTTTTTTAGCTCGCCCAATAAATGCTCATTAAGCCTGAAAAAGTCCTGCACAGTATATAATCCCCTGCCGATGCCCGACTGGTTTGTTATTATAAACAGTTGATACTGCTTAAGCGATTTTAAGCCCGAGATTGCATTTTTCGCTAATTTAAACTCTTCTATCTTATGCGGATACCCCTTGTCTTCAATTATCACTCCGTCCCTGTCAAGAAATACCGCTTTGCCGCTCATTGGCTTTCATTACTTTCAATCTCTTTTTTAATCTCATCTACGCTAACAGAAGCCGTGCCTATCTTCCCTACCTTTATTCCGGCTGCAATGTTCGCCAATATGGCAGATTCCTCAAGGCTTGCGCCCGACGCCAATGCAAGGGCAATTGCCGCAACAACGGTATCGCCGGCGCCTATCAAACTGTATACTTCCTTAGCTTTTGCAGGTATGTGCTTTACGGTTCCGTCTTTTTGGAAAAGCGACATTCCTTTTTCCCCCCTTGTAATCAATACATTCGTGTTAAGGCTTTTTAAAATCTTAGTGCCCATCTTTAGGACAGAATCATCGCTGCCGTCTTCAATGCCTGCCATCTCGCTTGCCTCGGCATTGTTTGGAGTAACGAGCAGGACATTAGAATAAAGATTGCTGTGCTTGGGCTTTGGATCCACAATTACGGGCTTTTTTAATTTTCCTGCCATTTGAATAATCCTGCTGCTAAGTTTCGGGGTTATCACGCCTTTTGCATAATCGGATATGATTAAAACATCTGCATCTTTTATGTTCTTCTCCAGAAAATCAATCATTGCTTTTTCGATGTCATTGTGGACGTGCTGCCTGTTTTCATAATCAACCCTTAAAAGCTGCTGCCCTCTCCCTAAAATCCTTATTTTTTGGGTTGTCGGCTTGTCATTATCTATTAATATGCCGTCCGTCCTTATGCCTTTCTTATCCATATCTTTCAAAAGAATGTCTTTTGCTTCGTCGTTTCCTGCAATCCCTGCCATAAACGCCTTTCCGCCGAGCGCAGATATGTTATTTGCAACATTGGCAGCGCCCCCAGCTTCATAAGTTTCCCTTAGCACATTAACGACCTGCACGGGAGCTTCCGGGCTTATTCTCAAAACATCCCCCCATATGTACTTGTCGAGCATGATATCCCCTATGACGAGGATTTTTTTGTTGCTGAATTTTTCCAGGATTTTAAGCAGCTTTTGCTTCATGTTTGCGCTCTCCTTTTTTCCCTAATCATAAAAATCCGACTACTCTGGACTACGCTCCGCTTCGTCCAGAGTTTGCTCGCCCTTCGGGCTCGGGTCGGATTTTTAGGATGCCAAAAATAGAAAACTCCTTAAATTCAAATGATACTCCGGATTTCACTTCGCTACATCCAGAGTTTTCTATTTTTGTGCATAACTTTTATCATTTTTTGCCGTTGGAAAAATTCTCAACGCAAAGCGTTGAGAATTTTTCTATGCAGAGTAGGAATCGTCTTCTCATGCCTTTCGATTATGATGTAGCCTTTTCCGCCCAATGAGGTTGGCCTTGTAACTACATTCTCCCTTGGCCTGTAGTGGTTTATCATGTCAAGGTTTGCAGCTGTTATGTCCTCGACTTTATGGCCGAGGTTTCTTGCAATTGTGAGCGCTTTTATGAATACTTCAGGCAGTACGACTGCAGAGCCTGCGTTTATTATCACTCCGCCTTCAAGCTTGCTTACGCTTTCAGCCATAATCTTGAAATCCTGATATGTCGTCTTTCCAAGCGATGCGCCGTCGCAATTCGGATGCTGGTGTATTATGTCTGTTCCGATTGCAACATGCACGGTAATCGGGACATTTAGCTTGTAGGCGTTGTAGAGAATGCTGTATTCCTTGTGCTGTGCTTTCATATCGCTTATTTTCTTTCCAATGCTATAGCCCATCCCGTAATTATTTTTCGCCCCTTCGTTGATTGCGTCATTTAGTATTTTTCCGGTTTCATCTATCATCCCGAACGAGCCGTCTTCAATTGTTTCTTCGACATACTCCGATGTCTTTCCGTAATGCGCAAGCTCAAAATCGTGAATAGGGCCTGCGCCGTTAAGCGCTATGTGCTTTAAAATCCCTTTTTTCATAAGCTCAATCACAAGAAGGCTCATTCCAACTTTTATCACGTGGGCGCCCATTGAAAGCATCACCTGCCTTTCGCTTTTGTAAGAATCAACTACTTTTTGCGCAAGCTCTGCTAGGTCTTCTGATTCGATAAGCTCTTTTGAGTCTTCGGGCTTGATCAAATCGGAAAGCCCGACCTTGTTCTTTCTTTGGCTTATTGATATTGTCCTTATCCTGTTGAAGTCAAGCATTTTGAATATGAAAAAACTTCACACTTTGTGTAAAGTTTTTTCTCTTGTTTTTCCAAATATTTCTTTTTCGACTAATTCGCATATAATATGCCCTGCTAACATGTAACCTTCTTGGATTCTTGGTGTGTCGTCAGACGGTATACTAAGGCAAATCTCTGCTTTATTTTTTAACAATCCGCCGCTTTTGCCTGTAAACGCTATTGTAACTCCGCCTAACTCTTTAGCTTTCTCAATTGCCTTAATTACATTTTTGGAATTGCCGCTGGTGCTAATTCCTATAACAACATCCTCTTTTCTTACACAACCTTCGACTTGTTTCTTGAAAACTTCTTCAAAGCTGTAATCATTTCCAATTGCAGTTAAACTTACATTGTCAGTTAAAGCCATAGCTGGCAGGGATTTCCTGTCAAAATAATAACGAGATACTAACTCAGTTGCCAAGTGCATACTATCTGCACAACTGCCGCCATTGCCGAAAAATATAACCTTACCGCCATTCTTGTAACATTTAATAATAGTTTTGGCTATTTTTTCTATAACCTTCAATTCCGACGATAATTTACTTATTGTATCGCTGTGTTTCTGCAGTCTTTGGCGTATTATGCTTTTCATTTTTTATTTGGTATGAATTTTTCATACCTTATTTATAAATTTTTTCTGTTTATGAAAAATTCACTCAAAAGTGAATTTTTCAAAGTTCTCTAAAATCATTTCAACACAACAGAATTGAAATTTCTAGATAGTAGTAACATTTATATAACAGCACAATTTATCGAGGATAATGGCAGAGATATGGCAATTTAAAATATACAAAGCTGTTGTAGAGCGTAATGATAAGGGAAATTTGGTTAAACTTTGGTATCTATATTAAATAAAATATGTGAATGATTTTTCTAAACCATCTTCTCCACTTCCTTTAGCACATCATCCACGCTTATATTCTTCATGCATTTTTGGTAGTCATTGCTGTCTCTCGGATATAAGCAGTCCGGAACTTCTCCCTTGTGGACGTTTATGCACGGGCTGAACTCGCAGTTGTAGCCCTTGTACAATCCAATATTTCCATCGCCGTATGGCCCGAACCTTGTGGGAAGGTTAGGCCCGAATAACCCTATTGTTTTTGCGCCTTGGGCTGCCGCAACATGCATGGCGCCCGCGTCGTTTCCGATGAAAAGGCTGCACCTGCTTAACAAATAAAAAAGCTGGCTTAGCGTTATCTTTCCTGCGGAATTTATTGAGCTATCCTTGTTTTCCATGATTTTTTGAATGGAGCCTATAAGCTCGCTTTCGCCAAGGGCTCCGACAAAGACTACCTTTGCATCATACCTTATTATTATTTCCTCGCAAAGCTGCGCATACCGCTCATGCGGCCACATACGGGATTTTGCGGACTCGGCAACTCCGGGAGCAACACAGGCAAAAAAATCGCCTTTTTTTATCCCGAAGCTTTCAAGAAATTTGTCTGCAATCTTCCTGTCGCTTTTTGAAAAATCCAGCCTTGGCAGCTTATTTGCGCCATAATCTGCATTTAGCTTTCTTGCAAGGTCCAGAAATGTCTGCACGGCATGCTGCTTGTCATTGTATTTTACCCTCTCCGTGTATAGCTTCGCCCTTAAGTTGTGGGAATAGCCGATAGTTTTGCTGCCTGCAAAGAAAGATATGATTGCCGAGATATTGAGGTATTCCTCCATGTCTATTGCCAAATCATAGCTTCTAAAATTTTTTATCATAAATTTCAGGATTGAAAACGGGCTTAGGCTCAATGAAAAAACACGATTGATATTTTTGTTGCCAAAAAAAACATCCTTGTTCCTCGAAGTTGCCAGAACATCAATTTCAGCGACGGGAAACTTTTTCCTCAGCGCTTCTATTGACGGCAATGTCAGGATTGTTTCTCCAATGCCCCAAAGCTGTATCACCAACATTTTGCCGATTGCAGCATGGTTTATTTTATCCTTTTTTTTGTTGAACAATCCTAGAAAATTGCAGGCAAGCCCTCCAACATACTTGTCAATTAATTTTATGATAAACACCATAGACGAGAGGAACAATATACGCTATTTAAATTTACTTCTTATCTTTCTCCATAGCAATCTCCCTCACGATTGTCTCGAGCTTTCTTTGGTTCTTTCTTGTAAGCGTGTAGTTATAGAAAACTGCGGTAGTGAGGAACAAAAAGCCGCTTATGGTAAGCAAGTCCAGTGCCCTTAAAAAGCCGATTCTCTTGACAATCGGCTCAAGCAAAAAAGGAAACAGCGCAATTATGGTAAATAGCGTCCATAAAAAAGCCCAAAAGCTGAATTCTTTTACCGTAAATTCTTTTCTTTTGTAGTTCAGGAAAGAGTAGTAAGCCATGAATATTCCAAACAAAGAGCCCGCTATTTGAATTCCCAGTACCATTTTATTTTTTTAATTGCAGATTTTCCACCAAAACATGCTCAATACAATCTTTACCCCGTCTATTATTGTCGTGCCCTTGTACTTGTCAGAGTATATAGTTTCTATTGGAATCTGCACATATTTTAACTTTTGCTTTCCTGTCCTTGATATCATCTCAGACTCCATTGAGTAGTCCGAGGCATTCCACCTTATCTTCTTATAAGCCGGGGTTGAGAAAGCCCGAAAGCCGCATTGGGTGTCAACAAGATTTACCCCGTACAATGCCTTTACTACTTTTGATATGAACCAGTTTCCGAAGCGAAGCACCAAAGGCATCTTGCCGCTTAGCTTTCTGTAGCTAAAAACAACGTCGCATTTGGCCAGCTTTTCAATGAACCTTGGTATATCGTCTGGATTGTGCTGTGCATCGGCATCAAGAGTTATTATGAATTTTGCGCCTTTTTCTGCGGCAAAATCACAGCCGGTCTTTAATGCGGCGCCCTTGCCCAGATTTACGATATGCCTGATTACAATTGCCCCGCAGCTTTCTGCAGAGCTTTTTGTTTCATCCCTGCTGCCGTCGTCAACAACTATCACCTTGCCAACATAATTTTTTGTTTTACTGATTACGCCTAAAATATTCTTTTCCTCGTTATACGCAGGAATGACCGCCCAAACATTATTCATTTTCATCTTTGAACCCAAAAGGCTTTGGTTTTTATGGCTTATATAAATTTTGCTTTTATTTTGAGCGATTACAAAATAAAGATAGATTTAAAAATGATGTTTTAATACTACAAATAAAATGAATCGATTTTATTTTACATTGCCGGATAATAGGATTGGAGTAATCTTGTCCGTTTCCGCACCAAAGGGATTAGAAAGCAAAAATTCCGGAATCCCAGATGTAATAGAATTCAAAAGATTCATGTACGATAATGAACATGGTAGCGAGGTTGGCATTTTTGGCGGCGGCCAGATAATCCCACTTGATGATAATATACTTTCTTATAGCATTACTCAAGGAAATAACATACCAAACTCCTTGGATTTAATCATAATAGGTGCATCAAGGCAAAAGTCTTTAGAGCGTGTATTGGGAAGTATAAAAATGTAGGGCGAATACCCACTGATTTATCTGTGGG
>CAYWNO010000065.1:0-8381 GCA_964459665.1 uncultured Methanosarcinales archaeon | reverse complement strand
GTTGGATGAGAAGGAAATTTCCTTCTTGTTCAACCTAAAGAATTCTCATGGATGTTGTTTAATTTCATAATTATCTAAGGTTTCCCGATGTTTTTTATACCATTCGAGAAAAGAGAGGAGTACTATCAGTCATTGGATATCGCGGATAAGGGCGATTACAAAGGATACATTTCCAGAATTTTTCAGCTGATTATTGATCAAATAAGAAGTTACGGGCACAATAAAAAATAATAAACCATATATTGTGCACATACAAAATAGGTTAATGTAATGATACCTTACAACCCTTGACGCATAATGAAAAAACCCATTTCTAATTTTTGTTATCCTAATAACATAATGTTTATATAAAACAAAAATTTTCCATCGGATGGAAAATTTTTATTCAAAATGATAATAGTGAAATTCGGCGGGACATCTTTAGGCGATGCTGATAGGATAAAGAATGCAGCGCAGATAGTAAAATCTCAAATTAAAAAAAAGCCGGTCGTTGTCGTTTCGGCAGTTACGAAAATAACGGACATGCTCATAGAGCTGGCTGAAGAATGCGCACAAGGCAGGGGCGACAATATTTTGTCTGAAATAAAAAACATCCACAAGGATATGCTTGAAAAGATGGGTATAGGCGATGGTTTGCTAGAAAATGATTTTCAAGAATTATCCAACATTGCAGATGAAATAAAATCCCAAAGGAATATTGATGCCAAAAGATTGGATGAAATTCAATCTTTTGGAGAGAGAATGTCGTCAAAGATTGTTGCAGCATATCTAAACAAGGTAGGAATTGATGCCAAGCCGTTCAATTCTTGGGAGCTTGGCTTTTTGACGAATGCCGAGTTCGGGAATGCAGAGCCTCTTGAATATGCATACGCAGATATAAACAGGAACATAAAAAAGCTTGAGGCAGTTCCGGTCATAACAGGTTTCATCGGAAAGACAGAACAGGGGATTATAACGACTTTGGGCAGGGGCGGCTCCGACTATACCGCCTCGATTTTCGGCTCTGCAATCAATGCAGAGGAGATACAAATATGGACTGATGTTGACGGGATAATGTCTTCGGACCCGAAAATTGTCCGCAATGCAAAAACCATTGAAAAAGTTTCATTTGCAGAAGCATCCGAGCTTGCATATTTTGGCGCAAAGGTCTTGCACCCAAAGACTATACTTCCCGCCATGAAGAAAAACATTACCGTTAAGGTATTGAACTCGTTCAATCCTAAAGGTGAGGGGACCGCCATATTAAGCAAAACTAAAAAAAGCGAAAAAACAGTAAATGCCATAGCATTCAAGAAGAATGTTACATTGATAAACATCGAATCCACGAGGATGCTTGGAGCTTATGGATTTTTGGCAAGGCTTTTTGATATTTTTTCAAAGCACAAAAAAAGCGTGGACGTCGTCTCGACATCAGAGGTAAGCGTGTCGCTTACGCTTGAAAACGGCGGAAGCATAGAAGAAGTCATGAATGAGCTAAAAGGGATTGCCGACACAAAAGTCTATAAAAATAAGTCAATAATATGCGTTGTCGGCGAGGGAATAAAGAACTCCCCAGACATACCGAGCAGGACGTTTGCCGCGCTTGCCAGAAACGGCATCCGAGTCGAGATGATTTCAATGGGCGCATCAGAGATAAACATAACATTTATCGTCAACGGCAAGGATGCACAGAAAGCGGTAATTGCGCTGCATAAGGAGTATTTCAAATGAAAATCAAAGTAGGAATTTTAGGGGCAACAGGAATGGTCGGGCAAAGGTTTGTAGAATTGCTGCAAAACCATCCATGGTTTGAGGTAGCAGAGCTTGCAGCATCAGAAAAAAGCGCGGGCATGAGCTATGAAAAAGCCATGGAAGGAAGGTGGAAAGTTAGCGCAAATATTCCCGATAAAGCAAGAAAAATAAAAGTCAAGGAGTGCAGTACAGGCTTGGACTGCAAGCTGGTTTTCTCTGCTTTGGATTCATCTGTTGCAGGCGGGATTGAAGAGGATTTTGCAAAGAATGGCTACATTGTTTCTTCCAATTCAAAAAATCACAGGATGGACGGCGATGTCCCGCTGCTCATTCCAGAAGTAAATCCTGAGCACCTGCAAATGATAAAAAGGCAAAAGAAAAGGCTTGGAGAGGGGTTTATCGTGACAAACCCCAACTGCTCGGCAATGGGACTTGTAATTGCACTAAAGCCCCTGCAGGATTTTTTTAGGTTAAAAAAAGTTTTTGTCACAACGATGCAGGCTTTAAGCGGGGCAGGCTATCCGGGAGTTGCATCGCTTGATATACTCGATAATGTAGTGCCTTATATCGGCGGAGAGGAAGAAAAAATTGAAACCGAGCCGTTAAAGATACTTGGCGGAATTAAAAATGATAAATTTTCCCTTGCTGGCATTAAAATAAGCGCCCAGTGTAACCGCGTGAATGTAAAAGACGGGCATCTTGGAGCCGTAAATGTCGAGTTAGGAAAAAAAGCAGGCTTAGAAGAAGTAAAGGATGCATTCAAAAAATTCAATCCTTTGAAAAATTTAAGCCTGCCTTCTGCCCCAAACCCGCCGATTATAATAAAGGAGGAGATTGACAGGCCCCAGCCAAGATACGACAGGGACTTGGGAAACGGGATGGCAGTTTGCGTCGGAAGAATAAGAAAATGCAATATTCTTGATTACAGGTTCCTCGTCCTTAACCACAACACCGTAAGGGGCGCTGCCGGAGCTGCAATTCTAAACGCAGAGCTGATGAAGGCTAAGGGGATTTTAGGATAGCAAGCTGAAAAATTCGTGAAAAGCGAATTTTTCAAAGCTGCCATAGAAACCTTTATATACATTTATTCTCAAAAAGTTTTGATGAAACCTGACGACTTCGTGCACCTTCCGGAACTGCACACATTTACCAATTACATACAATACAAGGGAATTTTTGACATGCAGGACATTTATGAGTCCGTCGCCCGCTTTTTTTGGCAGAAAAAATTCGACTTTCATGAAGTTATGCAAAGGCACCGAAGGCCCAGCCCTTTCGGAGCCGAGATTCTTTACCAATTCAGGGCGGAAAGGGAAGTAGAGGAATATTATAAATGGACAGTCAATATCTCGATAGAAACATTTGATTTGCACGACATAGAAGTTGTCCAAAAAGACGGCACAAAGAAAAAGATGTCAAAGGGAAGGCTCTGGATCCAGATTTCGGGCTTTGTAACTGCAGACTACGAGAAGGCATGGGAAAAGAGCGCGTTTTTGGCCCACCTCAAAAGCTTTTACAATAAATACGTCGTCAAGAAAAGATATGAGGGAATATACTGGGACGAGCTGTACTACAACATTGTGCTAAAGCTTCACGCATTGATAAGGGAGCGCCTGAAAATGCTCTCAGAGGGATACGAACACCGGTACTATTCCAGGATACATTGATATTGAAATTTTTTATTTCAAGATGGGACATGTAAAAATAATCGTAGACCATGAAAAGATAGAATACAGCGGGCCTTTTAATGCAACCGACTTGTTCAGGTCAATTGACTACTTCCTGTACGAGCGCGGCTTTGACAAGAAGCAGGACAAGGATTTCGAGCAGAACACGCCCGAAGGCAAGTTTGTGGAATGGCAGATTACTCCATGGAAAAGAATATCCGACTATGTAAGGCACATGATAAAAATAAGGGTGCTTGGCTATAACATAGTAAAATCGGATGTGTTCCAAGACGGAAAAAAAACAAGCGCTGAGAGCGGAAAAGTAATAGTTGTGATTGATGCATTCATAGAGAATGATTATTACAGCCTGTGGGAAGACAGTCCAATCTTTCATTTTTTGCGCACGATATATGACTACTTCGTGTTCAAGGTTTATACGGAAAGGTTTGAGCAGAGGCTCATACACGACACAAACCAGCTTCACGACCACATAGAGAAGTTTTTTAACGTATATCGCAATTACAAGGTTATTTCAAGAGGAACACCATAAAGATAAAATTTTTCATGCCCACATGGTAGAAAAAAAACAAGTGCTTTATGATTTGACAACTGCCTATAAAGGCCCTTTTCTGGTTGAGGATTTCTATGCCGAGATTGACGCGTGGATAAATGAAAACGGATTTGAAAAAGAGCCTAAGAGAAAGAGCGAGCATGTTGAAAAAGACGGGAAAAGGATAGAGCTTTCAATTGAAGCTTACAGGAAGCTTGATGATCTGCATTATGGCGTGATTGTGCTAAGGGCGCAGCTAAACAACATCAAGGACACCGCAATAAAAAGGGACGGAAAAAAAATAAGAATAAACCACGGGGAAGTTTTTATAAGCGTTGATGCATTCATACAATCATACGTGCACAGCGGCTTTTTGCAGGCAAAGCCAGTTTACACTTTCATAAGGGCATTGATTGACAAGTATGTTTATTCATTCTGGACGGACAAGCACGACGGTACGGTAAATTCAGCAGGCAAGGACCTGTTCAGGAGGATAAGGCAATTCTTTGAGATGCAAGGGCGCAAGTACGGATTAGATTTTTAAAAGCTTAAAGTGGCTTTGTGCAAACGGCATCTGTAAATTATTTTCTCAAAATGAAAAAATCAATTTTGCGAAAAAAATTGATTTTTTCAAAGTTCTCTAAAGAGAAACATTTTTAAGTTTGGCGCGACCCGTTTGCAAAAACCGGGCGATTGCGGGGGTTGTTCTTAAGCAACTGCTTTCGAATCCTTAGAGCGAAGCCTGGTCAAACGCGCAGGACTTAAGAAGACACCCGTATGTAAACGGGATTAAGCTATCCTGTCTCTTAGTGGGTCCGAGGGTTCAAATCCCTTCCCCCGCATCAATTTTTGCGCCTCTGTAGCATAGTAGCCATTGCGTTGCCTTGGTAAGGCAAAGGTCGTGGGTGCAATTCCCATCAGAGGCTTTGTCCAAAAAGGTAACCATTCGGAAGATTTAAATAGAAGCTAATTGATGACTGCATAGGGAGCTTTGGGGAAGTTTGAAGATAAATTTATGAAACAATTAAAAAAACAATAACGATGGAACATTGACTAAAAACTCATTGGCTGTTCCAATAATCAATTAAAAAAATAAATCATGCTTTTCATTTTTATTTTATGAATCAAGTAAAATTCTTCCAATACTAAAATTTAGATTGTTACTATAAAGTAACAAAAGATTTATAAATTAATAAAATTAGCCATGCATATGGACCCGAATACAATACTTGAATATGCTGCAGAAAGCACGAAATGGCTGGTTATAGGCGGGGCTTTGGCATACGGGACAGCCATGCTATCAAGCCCGGTATCGATGTTCTTATCTAAAAAAATCAGAAGCAAGAAGGAATTAGAGCGTGTTATAGACGAAGAATCGCATAAGTTAGGGTTAAATGGCATTGTAGGAATATACCACAAGGGAATTGATGAAGCAAAATCTTATATCAGAAATGGAACTGGTTTTATTGTAGTTGGGGGAAGGTTATCAAAAAGAAGCGCTGTAAGGCATGAGGCCTACCATCTCTATAAAAGGCATAACGACCCTGAAAGAAAATTCAAAAATAATCTGGTTGACAGGTTAGACTATTATTTTGTAAGGGAACCGCAGGCTTCTTTGTATGAGTCAATGAGGGTAAGGATTTAAGAGATTTTGAAAAATTCGCTTGAAAAGCGAATTTTTCATTTATTTATTTTTTAAGCGACTTGAATTGTTCTGAGTTTAATAGGTCATCTTTAGATCGAAAAGTGCCTAAATATTCATATTTAGTTGGTCTATTATCGGTACCCCATTCTGTAACTTTCGATAATGCAATTGTTTTACTGTCTCTATAAGACTGAGTCTTTAATACTATCACAGCAATTAGTTTATCAGATTGGTCAGACACTTTGATATCTTGATAATGGCCAGCAAATTCTATATTTCCAAACTTATTCACTTCAAGAGGTCCAGAAATTTTTAAACCAGATTGGATATTAGATTCTACATCGGCTCTTAATTGCTTAAGCTCGGTATCAAGCAATTGTTTTCTCCTTTTTATCTCCTCTTGGAATGCAGGAGTTTCTTGAAAATCCGTTAATTGCTTTAATCTACTAACACTTAATTTAGGTTCTTTTTCAAGAGAAGTTTCAAGATAAGAGTTATAAAGTGCTTTCCATTTATCCAAAGTAGCCTGCTGCAATTCTGCTGGTTGTGCTGTCGCCTTTACAGACGGAGCTGCTATAGGCGCTGTTGAAGGCGGTGCCTGTGCCGCGGCTGCCTGCAGCGCAGGAGCTGATTGCGCCTGCACAGTTTGGATTCCTAGATAATTTCTCAAAGCATTATACGTGTCAAGTCCGAACTTGCCGTCTGGTCCGCCTTTTCCTAAATCCCGTTTTCCGCCGGGTTCAGAAGCAAGAAATTGCTGCAGTTTTATAACGCCTTTTCTTGTTTTTGGCCCGTAAAATCCGTTCACTTCAAGCGTTTCGCCTTGAATTATTCCCTTACCAATCAAAAGATTAATCTGCTGCTGTATCCTTGCAACGTCGGCTATTTCAACATTTTCAATCCCGATTCTATAAGTGGGCTTGAATATTTCAGTGCCTGTTTTATCCATGTCCATGGCAGAATATAATTGTTTTTCATCAGTAACTTCCCTTATCCTTTCTGCAGTATAATGCTCACCTTTAGCTACACTTTCCTGCCTGTTTCCAGCCTTTATCAGAGTTTGTTTGCCAATATACCCATCCCCTTGCGTGCCGACCCAAACTTGCGCTATGGCAATCGCAGACAAATCATTATTTTTTATTTTTTTAATCTCCTCTTTTGGATAATTTGAAGCTTCCAAATTTGCTACAAACTTATTGATTCTATCTTCTTGTGAGTTATAGTTTATTGTTTTTTTGTTTGCTTCGCTTCCAAAATTGAATTGAGATGAGTAGTCTTTGATTTGTGGTGTTGGAGGCTGTTGAGTCGCAGGTGATACTGGCGGGGGAGTCGCAGGTGGTGGAGGTATAGTGGGAACTGGTGCGGGAGATGGTGTGGGTTTTTGGGAGGGTACTGGCGGGGGAGGTGGTGCAGGTGTCGGTGCTCGCGTTGTGGCGGTAGCGGGCTGAGGCACTCCTGCCACATCCAATCCCAAATATCTTTTCAGCAGATCCTGCGCAGTTTGTTGCTCTGTACCCTGTTCTGTTATGATTGTGCTGGGTATTTTTTCGTAATGGCCAAACAAATTCGCAAACTTTCTGGCAGCCGAGCCAGTATAGCTTTCCTCAAAAGGTTTTTTATCTTGAGTCATAACTATATACCCTTTGCCGTCCTCTCTTGGAACAAATGTAGTAGCTCCGTGTTCCGCATGAAAAGTATAGAACTCAGGAGTTATTTTTCTATTTTCAGGAAATGTTCCCTGAGTAGGCACATTGAAAAACTGAACTACCGGCATATTTGCGGTAGGTAACCCTTCCCCTGACCCGGAAACTGTTTTAGGCAAGCTGAATCTGGATTTGCCCCTTAAGATTTCAAATCTGTACTTATCATCGCCTTTTCTTGCACTGTATATAATGGTGGTACCTTCAACATCAGTTGCCAAAATAACTGGTTTTTTATCATCAGCTTCGTGCTTGTAATAAACAATACTTTCAGGATTCGTGGAAAAGATTGTTGTCTTTTGTATCAATCCCTCTCTTTCAGTATGAGAGCCCGCGCTTCCCTTTCCTCTAAAGGCAACAGCCCCTTTTTCCATGTCCACATCGCTTAATGGCAATGATAGGTCTCCATCATCTGGCGCCTGCACTATAAGCGTAGGAGATATTACAAAATTTTTGGTTCTGTCAAAAATTACATGAGCCCCACTACCGAGTCCAATAACTTTGGATGGAATATATTCAAATTTTCCTTCAATATAGATTCTGTCAAGAGCATCTCCATTTACTTTCGATGCAAATAAAGTGTTATCTTTTCCATCTGATATAAAAAAATCTAAATTGCCTCTTCTATCAATTTTAACTTCATCTTTACCTAATGATCTCATTATTCCATCAGGCGATTGGAGTCTTGTATATAATGAGCCGCTGCAAATAAAATTTTTTGCACAGTCAACATAACTCCATGGAATATCCTTATCTGGATTTCCAATAACGCTTATCGTCTTTTTTTCAACGTCTAACTCGAATCTGCGCGCAGATTTCAGGTTGATACTGTTTTCATAAATATTCGCATTCTTTTTGTCGTCTGTTGATACTCGTTCTCCTTTGATTGATAACAGGGACTCATCAATATTTCTGTTAAAGGTTAATGTTCCTCCATTTTTATCTGATCTTAACCCTGTTCGCTCATGTATTGCGCCATTATCCAATCTTATGAGCATGCCGCCATCAACGTAATTTACTGCTACCTTGGAACCTTTATCCTCAAGGCCGTAGTCCTGCGACCCTATCTTAACATTGGATTTGGCTGC
>CAYWNO010000064.1:0-9310 GCA_964459665.1 uncultured Methanosarcinales archaeon | reverse complement strand
ACAGGGGGTTATTCAAAGTCCTCTATAATGAAAGAACCATCCAGATGATTGTTGCAAACTCTGCAAAAAAGGCAGGCATTCAAAAAAGAATAACCCCTCACACATTAAGGCACAGTTTTGCAACCCATCTTCTTGAAGGCGGCGCAGACATAAGGCACATACAATCGCTTTTAGGGCATAAAAACATCCAGACTACGCAGATTTATACTCACATTTCAAATAAAAATATAAATAAGCTCGCCGATTTGCTGTAAAATGCCGCTTTTAATAAAAAACTGCAGATTGCTTATAAAAGGCAAGGTTTATTCTAAGAATATCCTCATAAAAAATGGGAAAATCGCAAAAATTTCCTCAAAAAAGGAAATTTTTGCCGATAATGTTATTAACGCAAAAAACAATTTTGTGCTGCCGGGGCTAATTGACTGCCACGTGCATTTTAGAGATCCCGGGCTTACGCACAAGGAGGATTTTCTTACTGGCTCTATGGCTGCCGCCAAAGGCGGAGTTACGACATTTTTGGATATGCCAAACACCATTCCTCCGACGGTTACTGCCAAAGCCCTTAGTGAAAAAAGAAAGCTTGCGGCAAAAAGCGTTGTAAATTACGGGCTTTACTTCGGCGCAACAAACGAGAACATAGAAGAGATAAAAAAAGCAAAAAACATTGCTGCCGTGAAGCTTTACATGGACTATACAACGGGCGATTTAAAGGTTGATGATGTTGATGCAATTTGTGATGTCCTCAAGGAATCCAGAATTACGGTTATCCACGCCGAAGGCGAAAATGTAAAGAGCGCAGTAGACATTATGGCTAAAAATAAAATAAAGAATCATCTTCATCTTGCCCATGCAAGCTCGCAAAAGGAATTAATCTATGCCAAGCAGAATAAGATAAGCAGGCAGGTAAGCGTGGAAGTTTCCCCCCACCACTTGTTCATGAACGAAAAAAGCCTGCAGGAATTTGGGGCATTCGCCGAAATGAAGCCTAGGCTAAAGACAGAGCATGACCAAAAAGCATTATGGCAAGGAATAAGAAGCGGCATGATCGATGTTATAGCAACAGACCATGCGCCTCATTTAAGGGGGGAGAAAGAAACGGCAAATTACCCTTTTGGAGTTCCCGGAGTTGAAACTATGCTCCCACTTATGCTCGATGCCTTTAATTCAGGCAGGATTGATTTGCCGTCTATAATCGGGCTTTGTTGCGAAAACCCCGCAAAGATTTTCAGGATAAAAAGCAAAGGATTCATAAAAGAAGGCTATGATGCAGACCTTGTAATCGTTGATTTGGACAAGAGGCAGGCAGTAAGAAACGAGGATTTGCTTACAAAATGCAAATGGAGCCCATATGACGGCAAAATATTAAAAGGGTGGCCCGTGACTACGATTGTGAACGGAAATGTCGCCTATGACAAGGGCGGGATTTTTGATGTGAAGGGGAAAGAAATTAGTTACGAAAAATAAGTATTTATCAAACTCAAATAAGGTAAAAATAATGCCAGACAAAATATCCGAAATACTGCTGGATGCAAATGCAGTGATGCTAAGGACAAAGCCGCCGTTCAGGTGGGCGTCCGGAATTCTATCGCCTATTTACACCGACAACAGGATATTGATGAGCTATCCCAAAGAGAGGGAAGTAATTGTAAATTCCCTGATTGGGATGATAAGGCAGAATAATATAAACTTCCACGGGTTTGCGGCTACTGCAACGGCGGGCATTCCGTGGGGGGCTTGGCTTTCGCAAAAGCTAAGAAAGCCAATGGCTTATGTGAGAAACGAGGCAAAAGGACACGGCAGGGAAAATCTTGTCGAGGGAATAATAGAGGAAGGAAAAAGCTACATAGTCGTCGAGGATTTAATCAGCACGGGAACAAGCTCCATAAACACGATAAATGCCGTGCGCACAAAAAAAGGCATTGTTGAAAACTGCATAGCCATCTTTACTTACGAGCTTGAGAAATCAAGAATCAATTTTGAAAATTCAAGTGTGAGGCTGCTTGCGCTTACCGGCTTTACAAGCTTTGTAAAAACAGCCCTTGAGAAAAAATACATCACAAGAGAGCAGCTAAATCACATAATGGACTGGAAAAAGCACCCCGAAGGCTGGGTTGTGGTGTGATTTTTTTAGTTTTAAAATATTTTTCCGGCAAGGTACTTCAAGCCCGGATAAAAAAGATTGAGAAGCAGGAGGGCAAGGCAAAAAAGAGTAACTTTGCTAAAAACTGCAAGCGCCTTTTTTTTGTCATATACAGTCTGGTCCAATGCAGTCTTCATCATCCTGCCGCCGTCTATGGGGCCAAGCGGCAGCAGATTTATTATTCCGATGCCCAGGCTTAGCACATATATCCACCTGAGAAATTCCTCGATTAACCCCAAAATTTCAAAAGCCATTCTGGAAGCCAAAGAATTGCTCTTTAATGCCCTTTCGTCCTTAAGCCCGGCAATGCCAATCATAGCATTACCGTCTTTCTCGGCAGTTTTTATTTTATAAGAGGCTGACTTTGTTTTTATTGAAACTTCCTCGCCCGGCTTTGTGTATTGGTATCCCTTCTGGAATTCATCATGGGTTTTTATCTCTTTTCCGTTTATGCCCGTTATTATATCGCCAGCCTTGATGCCTGCCTTTTGCGCCGGAAAATCCTTAACAATGCTGCCTACCGAGAATCCAATCGGCTCTGTCAATGAATCCTTTAGCGGGGAAACTCCCAAAAGAATGATAAAAGCAAAAACTGCAAGAATCATGTTTGAAAAAGAGCCTGCTGCAAAAACTGAATACTGCACCGAAGGCTCCCTCTTTTGGAATTCCTTCTCGTCAGGCTCAACGAATGCCCCCATTATGGGGCCAAAGAACAGTATTCCGGAGCTCTTGATTTTTACGTCATGCGCCCTCGCAACGACTCCATGCGAGAATTCATGCACGAGAATTATTATGAAAAGAGAAATCCAGCCGATAATCAGCGGAACTGCAATTGCGCTTCCCGGAATTTTTATGCCGGGTATTACAGGAGAAACGCCTGAGACTGCATTCGGCTCAGTCAGCAAGCTAAACAGGTTCATCACCAGCATTATTACAATAACGGCCATTGCTGCAAATCCAAACCCTATGCCGCAGTAGCCAAAAATCTGGAAGAACCCTTTGTATTTTTTGGCCAGCCTGTCCATTAATTTCAGGCCGACTTTTGTCTTGTAAAGCGCGATTATTTTCGCATGAATCTCGAATTTTTTCCTGTTTAGGTAAACGAGAAGCAGGATTATTCCATAAAATATGAATGCATATTTGTATTTGAGAATGTATCCTAAAACAAAGTTCATTTTACTTCTTCCTGACAGCTTTGAACATCCTGCTCTTGCATCTTCGGCAGCTTACCTTGCCCTGTATGATTTTCATGTTGGGGGATTTTATTTTAGTCTTGCATTTCCTGCAAATAAAAACGTTCCTGAACCTTCTTACTTCTGCTTCCGGGAATTTTACCATTTAATCGCTGCCTTTTACCTGTTTTATGACTTTTTCATCTAAAATCGTCCAATAAAGCACTGATGAGCCTTCGACAACCTCTCCCTTGAATTCTTCCGGGATTTTCAGGTCGAATGTCTCATAAGTTTCAGAGTCCATGACATTTGCACTATCGCCATGACACGATAAAACCTGCGCAGTGCGCTTTTCAATTATTGGAACTTCAACACTATCGTGGCCGGGCATTACCACAATCCTCTTTTTTTCATCTACCAATCCTACTGCAGAAACCCGAACTTTCGAGTGCCCGTGCTTTCCGGGCTTTGAAATCTCGACATCAACAACCTTGCATGCCGCGCCTTCAAGGATTATGAAGCTGCCCTTCAGGACATTATTAGCGGAAACCGTCTTTGTACTCATTTTTATTCTTTTACTGCCAGCTTTATATCTTCTGCCTTTATTGTCTTTCTTCCTGCATGGACGGCAAGCTTTATCGCCTTGACGGATATCTCATTTGCCTTGTCTTCTATTGCTTCCTTCAATGCTTCCTTTGCCTTATCTGACACTCTCTGTGCCCCTCCATGCTTGAGCAATTTTTCCATGGCAGCCAACGGAAGAAATTTATCGCTCATTTAATCACCCTTTTATATAAAAATCTTTAATCTTGGGATTGAAGATTTTTAGGAGTATATTTAAATGTTTTGCAAGATAACTTTGAAAAAATCAATTTTGCGAAAAAATTGATTTTTTCAATTATCATAAAAATTGAAAAATTCGTGAAAAACGATTTTTTCAAACTTTTCTTTTGTAATTGCCAACCAGCTCTGTTTTTCCTATGATGTGGCCTTCCATCGCATTTTCAAGCTCTTTCTTTGACGAGCCTTTGGGAATGCCAAGCTCGGCATCCAAGGCATAAAGCTTGAAGAAGTACCTGTGGGTTCCTGACGGCGGGCACGGCCCACCGTAGCCTCCCCTTCCAAATCCGGTTTTTCCCTGGATGCCGCTTGGCTCTTCGCCTTTTTTTATTTGCTTTGTATCGGAAGGTATGTTCCACACAACCCAATGCACGAATGTTCCAATGGGCGCATCGGGGTCGTCCATTATCAAGGCAAGCGTTTTTGCATTCTTTGGGACATCGCTTATGACTAACGGCGGAGAAACATCTGAGCTATCACATGTAAATTCCTTCGGAATATTTTCATTGTGCATAAATTCAGGGCTTGTTAATTTCATCTCAATCACCTCTTGAAACCTATTTTTTTGTATTTTTTGAGAAGGAGTCATATTTATACCTTTGTATTTTTGTCGTCGGAAATGGCTACGATAGAATTTGAGATATAGCAAAAGACACAAGTTTTTAGACAATAAATGATGTCTTTTGCTTATTACGAACGGACAACTATTGTATAATTATTTTTGTCCGTGAGTATAGTTCTGCAACAGCGTCTTATAAACAAATCTCTCAAAAAAACAATCCGATCAGCTTTCCCGCGACTATCTGCGCGACAAAATAAAGTGTCAATGATACGGCTATGAATATCGGTATGTACTTGACACCGGATTTGGCGTTGCCTTTTTTGATTGTGGAAATCATTATCGCCGAGAAAAACGACGTTATCACTATTGAGAATGATGCGAAAATTTTGAAATCGGACTGCGACACGCCTGTTCCGCTAAACTTTAAGGGAATCCCTACGGTTGAGGCGGCACTTGTCGCGCCTCCGAGGGCGGAGCCAAGATTTTGCACTACACCTATCAGAACTCCCGACAAGGCGAACAAAAAAGGCGCTGCCACAACAGAAGCAAATGTGATGAATATAACGTAAGTTGTAACATTTGCCGACATATCCTTCATCAATGACTTCTGCTCCTGTATGTTCATCGCTATCCTGTTCAGCAAGTCTCCGATTTCGCCTCCTGCTTCTATGCCTTCATTTAGCATGCTTACCGCCCTTTTTAATATTACGGAGTCGTATCTTCCGGCAAATTTTTGCAGCGCAAACTTTAAGTCAGCTCCGCTCATTGTTTCCTTTGCGACAGTTTCGATTTCTTTTGCAAGGACCCCGAACCTTGGGCGGACAGCAAACCATAATGCCTTGTCAACCGTCATTCCCGCTTTTATGTTTGAAGCAGTCAGCTGCAAAAAATCTGGCAGGACTTCCTCTATGTCAACTTTTCTCCTGAAAATCTTGAGGTCAACGGTTATGTAGAAAACAATCCACAGGGCAAATATCAAAAGCACGAAAGCAAATACCCAAAGCACAAACATGGACACCGCTACAGTGCCCCACGTAATCCCGTAAGTCACGGAAAAATAATAAATAAGGTAGGCAGACGCCAAGAGGTTGATTAAAACCGCGGCATTAAAAAAAATCCCAAAGAGCTTTTGGGGATCGACATCAAGCCCCGCCCTTTCTATATAAGCCTTAAGCCTCTGCCTTCTTTCCTGCGATGTTATTTTTTTCTGCTGAGCTTTTTTGTATTCTTTTCTAAGGAAGTCTATGCTTCTTTGTGGCTTTGGCGCGCCCGCCCAGACTTTTCCGGTGTGTTCCATTTTCAGTCAAAAGAGGACGTTGAAAAATTCGCTTTTCAAGCGAATTTTTCAACTTATATTATCAGTGAAAAAATCAATTTTGCAAAAAAATTGATTTTTTCAAAGTTCTCAAAACTCAATGGCCGGCCGTGAGAACTTAACCATTGATATGAACATGAACTGGACGAATCCTAGGAAGCATGCAAGGAAAACCAGAATCGTAAGGCTAATCTGGAACTGGATGAACGAGGAAAGTATTATCAGCATCGTCATTCCAAGCGAGGGGAGTATCACGGCAACCATCATGTAGAACATTGCAAGCGGGTTTAGCTTTTTGCCATACTTGTTGACCTCGGTTATCTGGTCCTTGGTTATCTGCTCGACAACCGAGTAAAGCGATTTTGCCACATTAGAGCCTGTCCTTATGGAATTTATAATCTGCCATAACACCTTCCTGAAATCATCCGAAGGTATGAGCTCTACTGCCTCGTTTAATGCGTCTTCCATGCTTGTGCCAAGGTCGACCTTGTCGGTTATCTCCTTGAAGTACCTCCCTATGACTTCGTAATTTTTTGAGACATTTGCCATTGCATTGTAAAGCGGAACTCCGGATTCGAGCTCTATTATTATGAACCTGCCCGCAAACACAATTTCCTTGCTTATCTCTTTTTCTTTCTTCGATATTTTAAGGTCGGGAAGCTTTATCATGTAAAAGAACATTATGATGAACAGGAAAGGAACGAGCAGGAGCATCGCGTTTTTAAAAACGTTTAATTTTGCAAGAACCAAGAATAATGAAACCACAAGCCCCGTCGTCATGTAAAATGCAGAAACTATCGTCCTTTTTACGAAGTCTTCCGGCTTGTAGTCTATGCCCGCCTGCTTTAGCTTCATCTTCAAGCCCGGAAACAGCTTTGATATCCTCTGCAGCATGGTGTTTAAATTGCCTGCCCTGATTTTAATCACCCAAAAGCCTGTTTTTCCTTACATATCCCATCAGGCTGTCCTTGTTCGTGTAGTATTCCGCCATCACTCTTCCTACGGTGTCAACCGTGTTGATGCTGTTTTTCGCGAGCCATTTCAATATTTCTTCTTTCTCCATTAATGAGCTGTTGAGCTCTTCTCTTGTAAAGCCCGTAAACATCTCTATAGTGCCAAGCAAAGCTTTTGACTCTGCGATTTTTCTCAATGCACCGCTTCTTATGTCCAGCTGTATAAGAACGTTCGGCTCGGAATCCGGCAGTATCTCTGCTATCTGGAATGTCTTTCTTAGGCCGCTTCTCCTGTTTCTGTACTGGACTATAAGCATTGATATGGCAGGTATCATTGACTTTGGTATTTCGATTGGCGGATTTGTAAGCCTCGTCACAGTTTCATGCGCATCATTCGCGTGGACTGTTGCATAGACGGAATGCCCCGTATGGATTGCCTCAAAAAGAACTTCGGCTTCTGTTTTTCTCCTGATTTCTCCGACTATTATCCTGTCAGGCCTCATCCTTAATGAGTTTACAAGAAGATCGAGCATTGAAACTTCGCCCTTTCCTTCGGGATTTGGCAGCCTCGTTATCATGGGAACCCAATGCAGAAACTTCGGAAGCTGGATTTCCCTTGTATCCTCTATGCTTATAATCCTCTGGTTGGGCGGGAAAAAATTAGCGACTACGTTAAGCATGGATGTCTTTCCTGTTGCAGTGCCTCCCGCTATCAAAGTGGAAAGCTCGTACTGGACGCCGAGCCATATCAATGCAGCAGCTTCCGTCGAGATTGTATTGTCTTTTATGAAGTCCGTTATGGTCCAGGGCTTTGCGGCAAACTTTCTTAGCGTGATGGTGTTGCCTGCAGCAGAAATAGGCTCAAGCGTCGCATTTACCCTATCGCCGCCTCTAAGATTCGCATCCATCAAAGGCTCAAGTATTGTAAGCTGCCTTCCAACCTTTCTTCCTATCATGGTTGCGTAATGCCTCGTCTGCTCCTCGCTTGAGAGCGTTATGCTCGTCTTTAGCCACCCGAATTTTTTATGGTAAACCCAAACCGGCTCTTCGGCGCTGTTGATTGCTATCTCCTCAAGGCTTGAGTCATCCATCAGGATTTCGATGCTTCCAAGACCGAGGCTTCTTTGTATGAGGTACGACTTTAGGAAATTAAGCGTCTTCTGGTCAGCGTCGGGAAAATGCTTGCCTACAAGCGCGGTTATAGTGTCCGTAAACCTTTGCTCGATTACCCCTGTATCTTTTGTAACAAGAATGTCAACCATGCCAAGGCTGACCTGCGTTGTAAGCTCCTGCCTTATTTTTTCAAGAAGAAGCTCTGTTGGCTTGCTTATGCTTGAGATTGAAACATCGTATATGGGCACGAACTCCCCTTTTTTCTTGTATATCTTGATTGTGATAGGTATCTCGTCAGAAATAAAGTCATAGGTTGCTATTAGGTTAATTTTTGGCTTTTGCACTTTCTCGTTGCCTTCTTTTTTAGGCGTCTGCGCAGCCTTTGCCTCGCTTTTTACAGCCTCTTTTTTCTCGTCTTTTTTGATGGTAAACTTGAACAAAGATATGCACCTCTTTTTATTTAATGGTTATTTTACGCAGATAATATAAAAAACTATTGATTTAAAAAATTCGATTTTTGGAGTGGACTTTTCAAAGTTCTCTTAACCGTTATATTCCGCCAGAATCTCCGCCGCAGATAATGCCCTGTTATAGATTTTTACTTCGTCTATTATGCCGTCAAAGAGATAGTTGCCTGCCTGATTAGTAGCTGGCTCCGTTAGCCTCCCTGCCGAATGCGCTGCTGCTCTTCGCAAAATGATACCTTATCTTCACGTTTAATTTTCCTTTATCGCCTTGTATCATCCCGGAATTTGCAAAATCTGCGCAAGCAATAGGAATTGCCCTTAAATCTCCGGCTTTCCAGGGAGCGACATCTACCGAAGGAATGCAGCTTAATTGGGATTTTTCGCTCAAGAGAGTTATTGATTCAATAACTATCGGCTGCCCAGCGCTGTTTCTTAATCTTAAATTAACGCCGTTGCTGTATATCGCATAATCGGCGCATCCGAATTCGCTGCCAAAATTGCACCTGTCCGGCAATAGCTTGCTCGGGCTTAAGACTCCAAAATACGACAATGCTCCTATCACAATCAGTATAATCAAAAAAGCCCAGCCGTAAGTTGCGAGAAACTCAATTGCAGCCTGGGATTTAACATTTGAGAAATCTTCAGGAAAATCTTTTGCCGGCATTTTTAACCCCTGTTCGTTTAAAAAGAATTTTAATATAGAGAACTTTGAATAACCCTCTGAAAATAACAATTTATTATTTGCGCA
>CAYWNO010000063.1:0-9525 GCA_964459665.1 uncultured Methanosarcinales archaeon | reverse complement strand
GAATATATATTAACAAAACTAACAGAAATGTCAAAAATTAGCTAAACAAATACAATTTTTTTAATAAATGAAGCTTTACATTTAATGTGCTAATCACATGCCTATGCTCACGGACAAAAATAATTAGACAATTGTTGTCCGTTCGTAATAAGCAAATGACATATATAATATCGGACGCAAATAATTGATTGAAATTTGTTGCGTCCTCTTGATATAGTGTTGGATTAATATGCTCAATTATTTACTTCCAACACTATACATTGTATAAAAATTTGTGTCATTTGCTATAAAATCAAAAATTTTAAATAAAGTCCTGAAACAAATAGTTTTATGCTCTCGGAAATCTTCAAGGCTTACGACGTTCGGGGAGTCTACAACCAAAACCTGACGGAAGATGGTGCTTACAAAATAGGCAGGGCTTTTGTGCATTTTCTTAAGTGCAGGGAAGTTATTGTCGGCATTGACATGCGCATTTCTTCGCCTAAGCTAAGCATGGCTTTTATGAAAGGAGTTGTTGAGCAGGGCGCAGACGCTGTTTTTATCGGCGAAGTATGCACTGACGCAGTCTATTTTGCATCGGGATTTCTAAACAAGCCTGCCGTGATGTTTACTGCTTCGCATAATCCGCCGCAGTACAACGGGATAAAATTCTGCAAAGGCGGGTCAATCCCGATTAACGAGGATACAGGATTAAAAAAAATAAAAGGGATAATTGAAAATAATGAATTCCAAAATTTTTCCTTGAAAAAGAAAAATTTCGGAAAAATCATTAAAAAAGATATTCTGAAAAAATATGTCCAGCACGTAAAAAAGTTCATTTCCGGCAAAAAGCTTCGAAAATTAAAAGTTGCGGCTGACGCAGGCAACGGGATGGCGGGAAAGATTATTCCGCTTGTGTATAGGAACATGCCGATAAAAATTATTCCGCTTTACTTTAGGCTTGACGGCACTTTTCCAAACCATCCCGCTGACCCTTCAAAGTACGAAAACCTTGCAAAGCTGCAGGAAACCGTAAAGGAAAAAAAGTGCGATTTCGGGATTGCCTTCGACGGCGATGCGGACAGGATTTTTTTTGTGGATGAAAAAGGCGATGTTGCAAACAGCTCGATTATTTCGGCGCTGATTATAAAGAACCTTTTGAAGAACATCAAAGGCCAAAAGATAATCTACAATGCGGTGTGCAGCCATATA
Organism: uncultured Methanosarcinales archaeon; assembly: GCA_964459665.1. GTDB lineage: Archaea > Nanobdellota > Nanobdellia > Woesearchaeales > GW2011-AR4. Next base: position 8,334 of record CAYWNO010000063.1, on the reverse strand, counting down.
GTTCCGGAAACAATAAGGCAATGCAAGGGCATTCCAATTATCGAAAGGGTCGGCCACTCGTTCATAAAGCAAACAATGCGAAAGACAAAGGCGCTTTTTGCATGCGAGCATTCCGCGCATTACTATTACAGGGATAATTACAGGGCTGATTCAGGGATTATAACGAGCCTTATTATATGCGAAATCGTATCGAGGGAGAAAAAGCCCTTGTCAATGCTGCTTAGCGAGTTCAAAAAATACAGCACGATTGAAGAGGCAAGCGTAGAAGTTGACGACAAGAGCGCAAAATTAAGGCAGATAGAAAAAGAGTATGGAAGGCAAAACCCGAAAAAAATCTCAAGGCTCGACGGAATTACCATAGAATTTGACAGATGGTGGTTCAATGTAAGGCCGAGCAATACCGAGCCTTTGCTAAGGCTTAATTTAGAGGCCGATTCCAAAGATATGATGGAGCAGAAAAAAAAGGAATTGCTTGATTTTATCAGGATGAAATAAATAAATTTTATAATAAAGGCATTTTTAGCATCATCGGGGCTGTATTATAACTTGGCAAGTATTCGACGTTCGGGGCTTTAAGCGGAAAACGTCGAGGTCGGGGTTCAAAATTGAATATCAAAAATTCGCAATAAAAATGCGAATTTTTGACAGATGGCAAACAATCTAAAAAAAATTTGCTTTTCAAAAGCAAATTTTTTTGTTCAAGTGAAAGTCCTCGCAGCCCCATTATAATGATTTCAGGCTTAAAATGGTGCGGATAGCAATTGTCGATAACGAGAAGCTAAAGGATGCGCAGCAGAAACTTCACATCCAAAGCATTTGCCCTGTAAACAGGACGGGAAAAGAGTGCATAAAGATTGAACTGGACGGAAGGCTGACTATTGATGAGCATTTATGCACGGGCTGCGGGATATGCCCGAAAGCTGCGCCGCATGCAATAAGGATAATCAACCTTCCAGAAGAGCTAAAGCAAAAGCCCATTCATCGCTATGGCGAGAACAAGTTCGTGCTTTATTCAGTGCCAACCCCTAACCTAGGCATGGTCACTGGAATTCTTGGAGTGAACGGAATCGGAAAGTCTACGGCAATAAAGATTCTGGCGTCGGTATTGAAGCCGAATTTTGGCGACTGGGAAGCTAACGAGCAAGATTATGTTGAATTGGCATCCTTTTTTAAAGGCACACAGGCGCAGGGCTTTTTCGAGAAGATAAAAAAAGGCGAGATAAAAATAGCCTACAAGCCCCAGCAGGTTGAGCTGATACCGAAGACAACGAAAGGCAGGGTTTTTGATTTGCTGAAAAAAACAGATGAAAAAAACGAGCTGAAAAAGATTGCACGCGAGCTTTCGATTAATGAAATAATGAATAATGACATATCGGAAATTTCCGGAGGTGAGCTGCAAAGGGTTGCAATAGCCGCGACTGTGCTAAAGAGCGCAGACCTTTATATTTTCGACGAGCCGATGAGCTATCTTGACATAAGGCAGAGGATAAACATAAGCAGGTTCATCAAGTCGCTCGTAAATGAAGGCAACCGCGCCCTTGTTGTAGAGCACGATTTGGTAATACTTGACTATATTGCAGACCTCGTCCATCTGATGTACGGCGTGGAAGGCTGCTACGGGATAGTAAGCGGCGCAAAGCCAGTAAAAAACGGAATCAATGTATACCTTTCGGGCTATATAAAAGAGGAGAATGTCAGGTTTCGCGATTCGAGGATAAAGTTTGAGCAAAAGCCGCCCGTCAAGAAAAAGCATATAAAAGAAGCAATTACATCCTGGCATGGGGTTGAAAAAAAGCTTGGAAATTTTTCCCTTAAATCAGGCAAAGGCTACATACACAATGACGAGATTATAGGCATACTTGGAGAAAACGGCACAGGAAAGACGACATTTGTAAAAATGCTTGCAGGGGCGTTAAAGCAGGATAAAGGAGAAATAGCAAATAAGGTGCGCGTGAGCTACAAGCCCCAGTATCTGGAAAGCTCAGAGTCTTTGGTTGTAGATTTGCTAAAGGCTGCATTTAGCAAGTACGAAAACCAGGTTATAAACCCGTTAAGCATCGGCAAGCTCTCGCTAAAAAAGCTAAGTGAATTGTCCGGCGGCGAGCTTCAGAGAGTTGCCATTGCAAATTGCCTCCAGCATGATGCGCAGCTTTACCTTCTCGACGAGCCGTCTGCATACCTTGACTCGGAGCAAAGGCTTGTTCTCTCAAAAGTCATAAGGGACTTTATCGAGGAGAAAGGGGCATCGGCGCTTATTGTTGACCACGACCTGCTTTTTGTTGACTACATAAGCGACAGGCTGATTGTTTTCGAGGGAAAGAGCGCAATTGAAGGGAATATCACAGGCCCTTTTGAGATGGAAGAGGGAATGAACAGGTTTTTAAAAGAGCTTGGCATTACGCTTAGGCGCGACCCTGAAACGAACAGGCCAAGGGTAAATAAGCCCGATTCAAGGCTCGATCGGGAGCAAAAAGAAAGCGGGAAGTATTATTACACTTAGAGAAGTTTGAAAAATTCGCTTTTGAAGCAAATTTTTCAACTTATATCCGTCCACAAAGCTTGCGCTTTAACGATGATAAGTCTATTATGTATATATGGGGCAACGCTCCAAGCCAGGATGGGTAATGGACCAAATGCAGGTTGAATCAGATTAATTCCAAAATGCAATCCAGCAATTCAGGAAATTTGCTATAGCCTGCCTGCTTGTTCAGGTGGCCGCCGTTGTGGATAATAATCAGCTTCGCGCCAAGATTTTGCGCAAGTTCTTTGCTCAACCCCAATGAAATATACTGGTCGTTGTCTGATGCAAATAAAAAAAATTTCTTGCAGTTATTTTTTATTTTTTCCCAGTTGAATTCCTTGTCAACAAATGTCCTGTTTATTCTATCATAAGGGCTTGCAGCCAATTTATGAAAGCCCGCAACCAGAAACGCCGCCTTGATTTTCTTGTTCGAGTTTTCGAGATAGCTAAGTATAAAAGCCGCCCCGAGGCTGTGCCCGATTAAGACAGTTTCGCAGCTTACGCTGCTTTCGTACTTTTGGATTGCCATGCTCCAGCTTTCAAGAGACTGGTTAATGGGCGTTGGGAAATTTGGAACAATCACCTCGTGGCCTTTGCTTTCAAGCTCTTTTTTTAGCCACGAGAACCAGTTCGATTCAGGATTCGCGTAAACTCCGTGGATTATTACAAAATTCATTTTATTTTGGCGTATAATAATGCATCGCTTAATTTTTTGCCTTTTGAATGGTGCTTTTTTAATAATCCTTCCAGTTTATATCCGTTCTTTTCCAAAATGCGCGCAGAAGCCTTATTCTGCGGGAATATGTGCGCCGTGATTCTTTTTAACTTTAGACCTTCAAATCCAAAATCAGTCACTATCTTTAAGGCCTCCGATACAATGCCCTTGTTCCAGTATTTTTTACCGAGCGCATAGCCTATTTCAGCTTCATCTTGCCCAATAGAATCAAATCCTATGCCGCCGACCACTTTTCCGTTAAGCTCTATTGCAAATGACAGGAACTTTTTCTTTTTTCTTCTGCCGGCCTTGACGCATTTTTTGACCCATTCTTTTGCATCCTTAATCTTGTAAGGGTAAGGCGCGCTGCTCAAATACCTTGAAACATCCCTATCATTCATGTAGCCTAAAACAGCCATCTCATCCCCTTTCCTATAAGGCCTTAAAATGAGCCTTTTTGATTTTATGACGCGCATTTGATTGCATATAGAGGACTTTGAATAACCCCCTGTATTTATAAAGTAAATGCAGTTTATTTATAAATGGAATAGGGTTATTCAAAACTCTCTATATTTTAAGGAAGTTTGAAAAATTCGTTTTTCACGAATTCTTCAACTCATATGCGTTCCGTTACTTTTTGCTCTCATCTTCTATTTTTCCCTTCTTTTCCGGCTCAGAAAGATAATTTTCCTTTGATGTAACCGGGCGGCCTAATTCTTTTTCTGTGTCTTTTCTTGCATTTCCTGCCACTCTTCCGCCTCTTTTAGCGGCATCTTTAACTTCTATAAATCCTTGCTTATCCTCTTTTCTCGTGATTTCAGTTGATACTCTTTCTCCGAGCATATTAAAGATAATCTCCAAGTCGTTCATGTGGTCTCGCAAGTTTTCTCTTTTCAATCCCTTGAATTTTTTATATTCGCTTGGAGTCATGCCAAAAGTAGCTTTTGAAATTCCTTTAGCTTTGTAAATCTCCTTCATGCGTTTCTGGGCGAGTTCAGGATTTTCTATTTCCTGCACCCTATCATAGCCGACTTGGGCGAGCCATTGCTTGAATGGTTCTGCCTTGGGAGACGGAATTGATTGGATAATCCTAAAAGCGTTCTTTGTATTGACGCAGTCTGTAAGATAGGATTTACCATCGGCAGACACTAATTTCAGTTGTCCGATTTTTGCGGACAACTCAAAACCTTCCTCTGTAAGCCTTTTTTTCAAGTCAGACCAATATTTTCTGGCTCTTTCGCTTTCTGTTAAAACTCCAACTATATCAACTACTGAGAACCACCATTCATCATTAAACCAAGTTCTTCGGATTTTCTTGTCTTGGAATACTACTAAAGCTTTGTCTGAATCGTTCATTTTTCAGAAGCACCCCAGCTAAACTTTAACAGTCCTAAATCAACTTCAAAACCAAAATTGCGCTTGAATTCTGGCTGATTTTCTACAATATTAATGCCAATAGGATTTATTTTCTTTAAAATGAAAATTTGTAGCCCCTTAATTTGACCCGCTGTAAAAATAAGTTCTATTACTCCCAAATCTTTCAGATATTTAATAGCTCTATCTATCCTCTTACCATCCCATTTAGTTTCATCGAGTAATATTTTGGCATTTGGTTTAGCTTTATTATTTACATAGCTGTCATAGATAAAAAGTAAAATTTTTCCAGAATCATTTTGAATTCCCATTTTAATTACCTCCCTTAAAATACAAGCTAGAGGACTTTGAAAAACCCCATTTTTTGAATTGTTTTGATTTTCAGTCTCGACGATGCGCAAATAATAAATTGTTATTTTCAGAGGGTTATTCAAAGTTCTCGCTAATTATAAAAGTGATAATATAAATTGTCAATTCTGTAATTGAAACCCAAAACGTTTTCTGAATATTTTTCTATTTGTTAATTTTATTATCAAGTGCATTAATCATATCTTTTAGATATTTCTGTGGTTTTTCAAAATAAACTAACCTACTTCCTTACCCAATCGCTCAATGTTATCTGCTCATCCCTCTTTGAGCTTAAATAAATTACCTGCCCCTCCCTGCTTCCGTACCTGTAAACGCTAACTCCCTTGCATCCAAGCTCATAAGCCATCATGAAAGCCTTTTCAACGTCTTCAACTGTTGCATCCTTAGGAAGGCTTACTGTCTTTGAAATCCCGTTGTCAACATATTTCTGGAAGGCAGCCTGCATCCTTACATGCCACTCCGGGCTTATGTCGCTGCCGACCACAAATAATTCCCTTATTTTTTCAGGAATTTCCTTTATGCTCTTTATCGAGCCTTCCCTTGTTATCCTTTCGGCAATCTCGTCGCTGTACAAATTATTCTCAGCCAGCACTCTTTTTAGCTCCCTGTTAAAATAAATCAGATTTTTTCCTTCTGCCGTCCTTCTTATGTAGCTTAGCGCAAACAAAGGCTCTATTCCGCTTGAAACATCCGCTATGATGCTTGTTGTTCCAGTCGGTGCAATCGTTGTTCTCGTGGCGTTCCTTAGCGGCATGTGGCATCCCTTAAAATGCCTGCTTTTGCAGTTCCATATGCTCTCTTTCCATCCGGGAAATGCCCCCCTTTTTCCTGCAAGCTCCATGGATGCAATGCCTGCCTCTTTGGAAATGAATTTCATCACTTCCTCTGCCGTTTTCAACCCTTCCTGCGAATCATAGGCTATGCCCAGTTTTACGAGCATATCCGCAAAGCCCATCACTCCCAAGCCGATTTTCCTGTTTTTACCGACTATTCTTTTGTTTTCTTTTAGGGGATAAACGCACATGTCAATCACATTGTCGAGAAAGTGGACGGCAGAATGCACAAGCCTATTTAACCTGTCGAAATTGATTTTTTTGCCCTCTGCAATTCTGGAAAGATTGATGCTTCCAAGATTGCAGGACTCATAGGCAAGCAAAGGCTGCTCGCCGCAGCTGTCGGTTGATTCTATAATCCCAAGCTTCGGAGTCGGGTTGAATTCATTAATCCTGTCCATGAATATAACTCCGGGATCTCCATTTAGCCATGCCTGCTCGCAGATAAGACGAAAGATTCGCCTTGCGCTTTCTTTCTTTACGGCTTTTGCGGTTCTTGGGTTTATCAGGCGGTAGCTCTTGTCTTTCTTTACTGCGTCTATAAACTCGTTTGTCATTGCAACAGAAACATTAAAGTTCGTAAGTATATTTCCCTTGCTTTTTATTGTTATGAACTCCTCGATGTCAGGATGGTTAAAGTTCAAGATGCCCATGTTTGCGCCTCTTAGGACGCCCCCTAGTTTTACCTGCCCCGTCGCAGCGTCAAAAACTTTCATGAACGACACAGGGCCGGAAGTTACGCCTGAGCTTTCTATTATGTCTCCTTTGGGCCTTAGCCTTGAGAAATTAAAGCCGGTGCCTGCCCCTGTCTTGTGAATCAGCGCGGCGTTATGCAGCGTCTTGAATATCGAGCTTATGTCGTCCTCAATTGGAAGCACGAAGCATGCCGAAAGCTGCTGGAGCTTTCTTCCCGCATTGAGCAAGGTGGGCGAATTCGGGAGAAAATCCAAAGAGGCAATAAGGTCGTAGAATTCCCGCTCTGTCTTATTTACTTCTTTTTTGCTGTGCCCGTATCTTGCGTCAGCCTGCGCTATGTTCTTTGCAACCCTCCTGAACAAGTCGCCCGGCTTTTCTATGGCTTTGCCTTTTTTATTTTTCTTTAGGTAGCGCTGTTCGAGTATAAGCAATGCGTTTTTGGATAGCTTTAATTTGCCCATCAGTGTTTGACATCCTGCCAAAGCGCAAAAAATTTATATAAATATAAACTTTTTGTTAGGCAATGGAACACATATCAATCAAGGAAATAAATGAGCGCTTGAACGAGTTGAAGGACTGGGAGTTTACGGGAAATGAAATAACGAAGGAATTTCTCTTTAAAGGCTTCAAAGAGGCGATGGAATTTGCAAACAAGGTAGCACAGCAAGCCGAAAGGGTTAATCATCATCCTGACATTATCATAAAGTACAATAAAGTCGCCTTTATATTGACGACGCACAGCGCTAAGGGGCTTACGCACAAGGATTTCGAACTGGCTAAGGTAATTGAGCAGCTGGTTTGATAAATTTAACAGAAAAATTTGGTGAAATTTTTTATTGTTACAAAGATTGAGAGAAGCGAAATCCGCAGATGAAAGCAAGCCTATGAATCACGCTGTAAATCAGCTAAAATTCAGGATGCTCCGAGTTGAGCTCAAAGCGAAACTCGGAGTAGTTCACGAATTAATCTAATACTCCACGCCCTTTCTCGCCTTGATGCCTTTCTGCCACGGGTGCTTTACCCTGTTCACGATAGAAACGTAGTCGGCAGCATCCATTAATTCTTTGGGAGCATCCCTTCCGGTCAATATCAGTTCCACATTTCCGTGGCTTTTTACAATTTCGAGAACTTCATTCAGCGGGATTAATGACTTGTCCAATGCGCAGTTTATCTCATCCAATACCACCAAGTCATAATCTCCGCTCTTGATGATTTTTTTTGCGTGCTCAAGCCCCTGCATTGCAGCTTCCTTTTCCTCGATGTCCGGCTGGAATACAAAGCTGCTTGTCCTGTCCGCAAATTCTTGCAGGTGTCTTTGCTTTTCCTTCAGCGCGTCAGCCCCGAACTGCTCGATTGAAAATCCCAGCTTTTTTGCGCTGTAAATCTCGCCCGTAACCCCGCTTTTAAGGAACTGTATCATGTGCACCCTTAGACTGCTTCCTACTGCCCTTAAAGCCAACCCAAGCGACGCTGTCGTCTTTCCCTTTCCGTCTCCGGTATAGATATGCACAAGCCCGAGATTTTCCCTGCTATCATCGCCCTGCACTTTTATGGGATTTTTTATTTTAGTTACCATATTTGCTGTAAAAAATTTCACGCTTTGCGTGAAATTTTTTCTTATTGCTTCACTTTCTGAAAAAATTTCAATCGAAGATTGAAAATTTTTGCATTTTATTTTTTTAATTGTTTATTGGATTTCGTTTAATGTTCAAACGTTAATGGGTTTAGATTATTGACTATTGTTTATATTGTTTTTGATTGAAAATATCGAATGTTCAATTTGATTATTAGTTTACACTTTAATAATTAGCCAAGATTTCTGCACT
>CAYWNO010000062.1:0-9552 GCA_964459665.1 uncultured Methanosarcinales archaeon | reverse complement strand
ACTCTGGATTTCACTTCGCTACATCCAGAGTTTTCTATTTTTGTGCATAAAAAATCAATTTTTCGTCAAAAAATTGATTTTTTCACCAATAAATATTTAAGCACCTGTTTTTTAATGCAGGGCATGATAAGAAAGGATTATATTCTCGATAGGTGGGTTTATTATGCTATTGAGCGCGGCAAAAGGCCGCACGATTTTGAAACTGCAGATGCCAAAAAAGGCAAGCTAAAAAAATGCTTCTTCTGCCCTTCAAATGAGCACCTAACGCCGCCGGAGATTGGAAGGATAGGGCATAAGGGAAGATGGAAAATGAGATGGTTTCTTAACAAGTTTCCGGCTATCGAGGAAAAATTTAACAGCAGCATTAAGCAGAAAAAATTTTTCGCGCAAATGAGCCCGCATGGGATCCATGAAGTTATCGTTGAAACCCCAAGCCATGAATCATCGCTTTCAGAGCTGCCGGCCAGCCATATTGCAGAATTATTCAAGGTGTTAAGCGCGAGAATAACGGAGTTGGGCAGCTTAAATGGAATAAAGTACGTTGATGCATTCAAAAACCACGGCAAAGACGCGGGAACCTCATTGGTGCATAGCCACACGCAGGTAATGGCGCTGCCCCAAGTTCCGTCATTAGTTGCAGAGGAGACAGAAGCCGCCAAAAAATATAAGTCATGCCCATACTGCGAAATAATAAAAATCGAAGCAGGCTCAAAAAGAAAAATTTTTTCTACGAAAAATGCAGTTGCATTTGCGCCTTTTGCCTCGCGCTTTAATTATGAGGCATGGATTTTTGTAAGAAAGCATAAAAGAGCAATAGAAGAGCTCGAAGAGCAGGAATTGCAGGATATTGCCATCGCATTAAAGAGAATACTGCTCAAGCTAAAAAAGCTGAATGCTTCATACAATTTTTTCATCCATTATTCGCCGGCAAAAGAAGACCTTCACTTCCATATTGAGATAACCCCGAGGTTAGCTACATGGGGCGGCTTTGAGATTTCATCGAATGCAGTCATAAACTCCATCCTGCCGGAAGATGCGGCGAGGTTTTATAGAGAACTTTGAAAAATTAATTCTTTGAATGAATTTTTCAACTTAGCATACCATGGTTCAAAGAATCCAATTAGAACATTTTTTAAGAAAAATTGGTTTAGGACGTGAAAATATAAACTCCAGGCTGGATGGTGTATTTGGCAGTCCCCAATATGCAAAAGAAGTCTCGTGGGGTATGGAAACAGCAACAGCTTTTGATTTATTTAAAATGGGAATGAATGATATTTCAAACGGCTTAAAAAAAAGAGACCTAATATTTGATGTAAATGTTGGGTATTATGGCAAAGTCAAAGCGGATTTATTTGTCTCAACTTGCAGATGCCTTTATGATATTGGCTATGATGCAGGTGCAAAATTAAAGCCTTATGAGTTTAGCGGAATGTTGATTGATGCCACCCTAGAAGATATAGCTTATAACATACTCCTTTATATTTGAAAAATTTTACCCCACCGCTTGCGGTGATTGGGTCGAATCCCGCCTGCTTTAACAACATTCAATCACATCAAAATACCCCGCCCCTTGGGGCGATTGGGTATTTTATTTCAGGCGAAAAAATTGCAGAAGATCTCAGGGAAATGCACTATAAGAAGAATGGTTATTTGTTTAATTGAATTTCTCAAAGTTCTCTAATTTTTATTGCCAGCCTTCCCCTGCGCCACAACCTGCTGGATTTTTTTTTCGATTTCTTCCTGATTGCCGAGGTAATAATGCCTGATTGGCTTCAAGCTGCTGTCAAGCTCGTAAACCAGGGGAACGCCGGTAGGTATGTTCAGGTTTACAATGTCGCCGTCGGAAATTTTGTCGAGGTGCTTTACAACCGCCCTTGAGCTGTTGCCGCTTGCAACAATTAAAACTTTCTTGCCCGATTTCAATTGCGGCTCAATCTCCTTTTTCCAGTAAGGAATGAACCTTAAAATTGTATCTTTCAGGCATTCGCCCAAAGGAATTTCTTTCTCAGGAATGTTTTTGTATTTCGGGTCATTTCCGGGGTAAGTCTTGTCTGTTTTTTTCAGGGCAGGCGGCCTTGTCTCATAGCTTCTTCTCCATTTGAGGACCTGCTCCTCGCCGTATTTTGCCGCCATCTCGGCTTTGTTTAGGCCCTGCAATGCGCCATAATGCCTCTCATTAAGGCGCCATGACTTGTAGATGGGAATCCATATCAAATCCATCTCGTCCAATGCAATCCACAATGTCCTTATGCATCTTTTTAAGAGGTTAGTATAAGCAATATCAAAATCATAGCCTTCTTCTTTAAGGAGCTGTCCTGCTTTCTTTGCCTCCTGCATGCCCTGCCCGGACAAGTCAACATCAGTCCATCCGGTAAACCTGTTTTCCCTGTTCCAGACGCTTTCACCGTGCCTTAATAATACGAGCTTAATCATTTTTTTTCGATTAAAACATTGTCTCCTATATTGACATTATATTTTTTCGCAAATCCGCCTTGGTTTAAAGCAACCTCTATTCTTCCATAATCATCCTTTATAATTAAAGGTTTTCCTTTTCCCACATCGCCGAAAGTTGTGGCAAAGGGCAAATCAATCTCATCATCTTTGAAATTAAGTTTGAGCATGCCATTAATTTTTAGGTTAAGCTTATCCCAAGCTTCATGCTTTATGTTTAAGTGAAGAGAGCCAAATTTATTTATTGATATGACTTTTGAATGGGTTTGATTATTTTTTATTTCGGCTTCTTCATACGGGGCTTTAACCAGGCCTTTTGGGCTTAACTGCTTTCCAAATTCTGCTATTTTAATGCCCTTTGAAAGGTAAGCTGCCGCCGGGGTAAAAATATCCCTTCCATGAAATACGGGCGATACAGGCTGCCTCATGTATTTTTTATTTGTTATTTCAACGGCTTTTTTTATCCCATTCAAAAATCTTGTAGCGGGGATTAAAACGCCATTATCGGGGCCTATTAAAAAATCCCCCCTTCCAGTCTCTATTATTATCGGCTTTCTTTTTGTTCCAACGCCGGGGTCAACAACACAAACATGATAGCCAACCGGCAAATAATTCACAGTCTCCATTGTCCTTGCGGCATAAAACAAATCAAAATCCGGCAATCCGTGCATTAGATGAATGACTTTGGCATCAGGATTAATCTCTAAAGCGGCAGCTTCCATTATGCCAACTCCCTGGCTTTGAACGCCAAAGTCGCTTGTTAAAGTAATGAAAGGTTTTTTCATCGTTATTTATAGAGGACTTTATAACCTGGCAAATTCCGCATTCTCCCCAAGCTCTTCCTCAATTCTTAGGAGCTGGTTGTATTTGGCGGTTCTCTCGCTTCTTGCGGGGGCGCCGAACTTGCTTTGGTTAGCTCCGATGCCGACGCACAAGTTTGCGATAAAGGCATCTTCCGTTTCGCCGCTTCTATGGCTTGTTATAACATTCCATTTATTCTTAAAGGACATGCCTGCGGCGTCAATTGCTTCTGTTACCGTTCCAATCTGGTTTACTTTAAGCAGGAGGGCATTGCACGCTTTTTCGCTTAAGGCTTTCCTGATTCTTGATATATTTGTAACAAGCAAATCATCGCCGACTATTTGTATTCTGCTGCCAATCTCGCGGGTAAAGAGCCTCCAGCCTTCCCAATCATCCTGGGCAAATCCATCCTCTATGGATATGACTGGAAATTTATTGATTAGCCCCTTATAAAAATCAACCAGTTGCCCCTGATTGTATCTTTTATCCGATATTCTGTACTCGCTTGTTTTTTCGTCATAGAATTCTGAGGCTGCGCAGTCGAGAGCCAATTTTATTTTTTTATCGTAGCCAGATTTCTCTATTGCTTTTAACAGCAAGCCCAGCCTTTCATCGACCGCTTCAATTTTGGGCGCAAATCCGCCTTCATCTCCCAGCAATATTGCCTTTGCGCCGTATTTTTCCTTTAAAATATTTTTTAATGTATGGTATACTTCAACTCCCGCCCTTAGCGCTTCGTTAAAGCTCTTAAATTCCACGGGCATTATCATGTGCTCCTGCACGTCGTTTTCCATCCCTGCGTGCTTTCCGCTGTTGATGACATTCATCTGCGGCACCGGCAGCGCAAATTTTTTTGGATTCGATCCAAAAAAATTTGCCATGATATGCCCGTGCAGCTCCATGCTGCTGCATTCAGCTCCCGCCTTGCACGCCGCCATGGAAACTGCGAGAATGGCATTTGCCCCGAGCCTTGACTTGTTTTCGGTCCCGTCGAGCTTGATTAGCATTTCATCTATCTGCCTTTGCTTTCTGCAATCCATGCCGATTATTTTTTTTGAGATTATCCTATTTGCATTTTCTACTGCCTCAAGAACGCCCTTGCCGCCGTATCTTTTTTTATCGTTGTCCCTTAGCTCCAATGCCTCATGCACGCCGGTTGACGCGCCGCTTGGCACGGTTGATATTGCGCGGCACGAATCCGTTGAAAGGCTTACCTCAACAGTCGGATTGCCCCTTGAATCAAGAACTTCCCTTGCTTTGATTTTTTTGATTTTAAAGTCCACAAATATCACCTTGGAAAAAATCAATTTTTTAAAAAAATTGATTTTTTTATTATGCACAAAAATAGAAAACTCTGGATGTAACGAAGTGAAATCCAGAGTATCCTTTGAATTTAAGGAGTTTTCTATTTTTGGCATCCTAAAAATCCGACTCAAGCCCGAAGGGCGAGCAAACTCTGGACGAAGCGGAGCGTAGTCCAGAATGGTCGGATTTTTATGATTATTTAAATTTTTTGGAAAAAGTTTTTATATACCTTAAAAAATAATTTTTCTTTAAGAAAAATTATTTTTTATTGCGTCATGAAGTTCCTAAATCACGATATAAACAGGACATTGCTGGGGCTGGTAATATCCTTCCTAATATTCTTTATCATATCCAGCCTGTATTACGAAATTTCCTTAAAGAGGATAGCCTCATTAAACAATGAAAATAATGAAAGCATTGATAAAATTACCGTGAATGCAATCATGGAAAGGCTAAACGATTCCGACAGGGTAAGGGCTTCTGCCTTGATAGACAAGGTATTCTTGGAAGAAAAATATGCAAGCCTGATGATTGAAAATGAAGCGTTGGACAAAGAAAAAATAAGGCTAAAGGAAGAAGCAACCTTCCTAAAATCCCAATTGGAATACCAAAAAGTCAAATTAGAGGGGCCGGTAGCGCAGTTCATGCTTATACAGGACAAAAACGGGCAGATGCGCTTCTTAAAAGAAAAGATTGATACTCTGTGCTTTCTGCTCAAATCCAAGAATGTTTCTACGGATGAATGCAGTTAATCCATGATAAACCTTATCCTATGTAATCCAGCTCCTTGCCCAGCTTCTTCTGGAGCTTTTTGAGCGCCATTGACTTTGTGACATCCGCAAGCTGCTCTGTCTTCTTGAGCACCTCGCTTTCAATGTCCATTATCTCCCTGTCAAGCTTGCTTATGTCGAGGTTCAGGCTTAATTTTTTGTTAAGGACTTTTAGTATTTCCTTTGCGCCCTTTATGCCAAGGTACATAGGATGCCCGTATGTTTCAGCCAAAAATGAGATTGCCTCCATGTCTTTTCTTGAAGCAAGTCCGACCAAAAGGCCTGAAACCCCGACGATAGGGCCAACTACTCCATAAAGATTATTGCTCACCAACTCGCTTTTGTACCTTTCAATTATCTTTTTTGAATTTCCAGTGGAATAAACCCTTGGCTTTTTTGGAATATCCGCAAGCCCTATCCCGCCTAAGGTGATTGCTTCTTTGCAATTTAATTTCTGCGCAAGCTCGAGGATTTTATCCGAAAACTCATAAGAGCTTATCTCATCAACCGGCTGCACATCCCCGCCAAGCAGCAAAAGGCCCCTTTTGCCGCTAAACTGCTTGTAGAATATCTCGACTACGGGAAGCTCGACGAGGTTGTCCTCGTTTACAAATACGGAATGCGGGAACGTATATGAGGTTATCTCGTACAGCTTTTTGGCTTTAAGCTCGTCTATAAGAAAATCAACGGCAATCTTTCCGACATTGCCTATGCCGGGCAGCCCTTCTATTAAAACTGGCTTTTTAAGCTTTGGCGTTTTGCCAAGCTGGATTATCTTCCAGTAGTCATCTCTCATACAAGCCCCCTGACGGCGTATTCGTCAAGTTTAGCTTTTCTCTTGTATCCTGCAAACTTATCATCGATGCTGTATTTCAAAGGCTTTGGGTTCATTGTTTTGCTGCCGCAATCGCAGCTCTCTTTCATTGTGTATTTATTGCACTTTGCGCATTTAAAGAGGTGTTTCATAGTGACCTTTGAAAAATTCGCTTTAAAAGCTAATTTTTCAAAATTGATTTTTTCAAAGTTTTCTATTATCAAGCGCCGTCGCGGGTAAATTCGGATGTTCCGGCGTTCTTTATTACAAATCCTATCGCGCTTTCCGTTGCGCTTTTCATGATTTTTTCGGCTTCCTTGTAGTCAGAAGCCTTTACCATGAACCTATACAGCCCGGAGCCAAGATAATTTATGCTTACCATTCCTTTAGCGGCTTCTGCGGCATTTCTTAATGACTCTTTTACTATCTCCGCCCCGTTTGGGGCGAAACTTGTTATTTTAAGCTTTCCTTTAATCTCGACTTCAGACGGCTTTATTCTTTGGCTTATAGTTTCCCCGAGCGCTTTTAGGTATTTTTTATCTATGCCTATGCTTTCCAGCAGGCTCTCGTCTTTCGATGCTTCCTCAAAGCACTCGTGCAGGGAGGCATACCTTTTCATTATATTCCCTGAAATTTCATTATACAGCTGCTCGGATTTTATTCCTGATTTTACTGCCGCAATATCCATTATCTTTTCTGCATTCTGCTCTTTCTTCACTGAGTCAATCTTTCTTCTCTTTTCGGATTCATTGACCCTTCTCAAGGACAAGTCAATATATCCTTTTTCAGCATTTACCCTAAGAACCTTGCATACTATCTTCTTTCCTTCTTTTACGAAGTCCCTGATGTTCCTGATCCTTCCGGGAGAAACTTCAGAAATATGAATCATGCCGCCTTTTCCGTAATCCTCAATCTCGACAAAAACAGAATGATATTGGACGCTGGTTACCGTGCAAAGTAACAAATCGCCTTCTTCCGGAAAACCTTGTTTTTTAAAGTGCATTTGACTTTGAAAAAATCAATTTTTTAGTCGAACGCGTGCGAGCGAACCCGATTCGCTCGCATGTCCCAAAATTGATTTTTTCCTGATTTATCGCTTAATGGTATTTTTCAAAGTTAAAAGTTTTATTCCAAAACTTCCAGTACTCTTGCTTTTACTTTGCTTTTGCCGCCGCTGGAATCGGCAAGGGTCTTGCCGCACACAAGGCACACAACCTTTGTCGCTGTTTTTCCAAAAGTTATCTGCTCATTCTTGCACTTCGGGCATCGCACTTTTATGAATTTGCTTGTAGGTTCCTTTAATTTTGCCATTTTAAATGTCAAGATAACTTTGAAAAAATCGATTTTTCGATAAAATCGATTTTTTCCTGATATAAGTTGAAAAATTCACTTTTCAAGTGAATTTTTCAAAGTTCTCTTAAAAACCGCCATCACCTTAACCAGTGATTTCTGAAGCATTTATATACCTTTCGCTATTGACGATTTATAGAGAACTTTGAAAAAATCAATTTTTTAGTCGAACGCGTGCGAGCGAACCCGATTCGCTCGCATGTCCCAAAATTAATTTTTTCACTATTCATGAAAATAAATAAAAATAACCTGCCATACATCCTCCTCTTCATTTCTATAGCTGCATTCATGCTGATTGCAGCAAAAGGCATCACAATGCCCCAGCCCGGAGACGAGAATGTTTATTACTACATGGGAAAGCTTGTAAGTGAAGGCAAAATTCCTTACAGGGATTTTTTTTATGCGCACCCTCCGCTGCACATTTACCTGATTTCATTGGCTTATTCTTTATTCGGATTCAATATCCTTATTTTAAAGTCAATTCCTTTAATCTGCACTTTGACAACAGCCATATTTGTTTTTTTAATAGCAAAAAACAAATATGGGGCATATGAAGCGCTTGTTGCGTCTTTATTGTACCTTTTTAGCTACAGCATAATGTTTAACTCAGTATTTTCTTTCGGCATAGAGCTCGCAGTGATGTTCCTCGCTGCCGGAATGTTCTTTTTGTGGAATAAAAACAGCCCGCTGATGGCGGGATTCTTTTTCGGCATGGCCGGCATAACAAGATTGCTTGCGATTATGCCCGTAGCCATAATATCTGCCGCAACTTTCCTGCAGGACAAGAAAAAATCATGGAAGCTTTTATGCGGATTTTCAATCGTATTTTTATCGGCTAACCTGATTTTTGCGTCATTAAGCGGCGATTACCTTACGCAAGCCTATAAATTCCATCTTCTAAAAAGCCCGCAAGCAGGTGAAAATGCAAAAGAGTACATCGGAATGATAAAGCTAAACTGGATTTTATTTGCTTCGATTATTCCTCTTTTTTTCCTTAAAGAAAAAAAGCGCGCCGGCATTTTTGCGGTTATTTCCTCTGCCTACCTGATATTCCTGATGGCGCTTAAAAATATTTTCGGATTTTACTTTATGGTGGCGTTTCCATTTCTTGCGATAGCCGGCGGATTTGGAATTGTAAGCGCCATAAGGGGCATTAGCGGAAAAAAGAGGCTTGCAGCTGCCATTTCTGCGCTGCTGGCTTTGGCATTCTCGTGGAATCTTGCATCGGATGTTTTGTTCATAGAAAAGATAGGATTTAGCGGATTTGAAAGGGGCAAGGACCTCTCAGATTACATAAGCTTAAAATACAGCAAAGGCACGATGCTTTTCGGCGACGAGTCAGTTGTCCCGCTTTTGGCGCTGATGACTGGCAGAAAGGTAGCATTAGATTCTGTTGACACGAACAACCAGATTTTTATTTCAGGAATCAAAAATTTGAGGGAAACTTTTAATTTGCTTAAGGGAAAGGGCGTGCTTTTTATAATAAGAAGCAGGCAGGGCATCTCCTACTTTGCAGAAACAAGGGAATTTTTGAACACAAATTGCGAGCTTTTAAGCAGCTTTCACGACAAAGCTGAAGGGGATTACCTTGTTTATGGGTGCGCTTGATTGAGCGTTGATGAGGATAAGATGGAATCTTTGTGGACTTTTTTAAATGGACTCGGCTTTTTCGATATAATTTATAGCCCCATAGGCGAAGGCAGGCAATTGAAGGATTACATAAGGTATGATGTCTATGGAGAATGGGTTCATTACAAGCTATACAATAAAAGCATAGATGGAAGATTTGAAGACGTTGATATCGCCAAATTCAGTGACCCTTTTGATTACATGAGCTTGAAGGCCTATGTCATTAAATACGAAGAGTTGTGGCGATCAATCAGGGGAAATTCTTTTGTAGCAACAAGCCCTAATGCCATAGACTTATCAAAAAGATTGGAAGATTATAAAGGATTTGCGGCTAAACTTTATGTAGAGCAATACATCATTAGAAATAAATGAAGCGCTAATAGCATCTCTCAAAAATAATAGAACTTTTACAGCAAGAATTAATAACATTCA
>CAYWNO010000061.1:0-9664 GCA_964459665.1 uncultured Methanosarcinales archaeon | reverse complement strand
GAATAATCCAAATTTTAAGGTTAAAATGTTCGATTTCTATGGAAATTAACTATATTGGTCAACTCCGGCTCCATTGATATAGTTAATATGTCTTCTTCTTGGCATTTGTAGTAACCTCCAATTATCATTATTTGTAGCATGGTAAACAATGATAGTATTTAAACCTTTCGTTTTTACTACTCATTAATAAAAAATTTATTTTCAAATGATGTTTTCCGAGGCTTATGCTCAGTTATACCTGTTGCTGTATAATCTTTCAGGCAAATCCCAATCCTTTCATCACTTTTTCCTCATTAAACTTTTCCAAATCCTTGTATTCCTGCCCGGTTCCCAAGTAAAGTATTGGCTTTTTAGTGACGTAAGAAACAGAAATTGCAGCTCCCCCTTTCTCGTCAACATCAGCCTTTGCAAGGATTATGCCGTCAATTCCAACCGCCTCGTTGAATGTTTTTGCCTGCTCGACGCAGTCGTTTCCGGTTATGCTTTCCCCGACAAATATCTTAAGGTCCGGATTTGCAACCCTTATTATTTTTTTCATCTCGTCTATTAGGTTTTGGTTTGAATGCATCCTTCCTGCCGTGTCAATAAGCACGGCGTCAATGTTTTTTGCCTTCGCGTGCTTTATGGCATCGAACGCCACTGCCGCAGGGTCAGAGCCGTAGTCATGCCTTATCATCTTTATTCCGATCTTGTCAGCGTGAATCTGAAGCTGCTCTATTGATGCCGCCCTGAAAGTGTCTGATGCCGCAAGAACGCAGGAAACTTTTTTATCTTTTAGCATGCTTGCAACCTTTGCGATGCTTGTTGTCTTTCCAGAGCCGTTTATCCCGAAGAATGCTATGACATAAGGCTTTTTACTCTTGCCTTTGATTTCTTCAATCAAGTCCATGCCGCCATTTTCAAACAGCCCTTCAATCGAGCTTTTCAATGACTGCTGGATGGTTTCTTCGACTTTTGTCCTCCTGATTGGCTTTTCAACCAGCGCTTCCTTAAGGTCTTTTTTTATCTTTTCGACGACCTCTATTGCGACGTTGTTTTCCATCAAAGCAAGCTCCAAATCCCAGAATAATCTTTCAAACTGCCCATCGTTGATTTTTGTCGTAATTATCTTTTCCTTTATCGCCTGAAAAAATCCAGCTTTCTTTTCCGAAGGCTGGATTTTTTCATCGTAGCTTTCGGTTTTTTCTTTTGCTGTTTCATGCTCAGTTGCTTTGGGCGCATCTTCCTCAACTTCCGGCTTTAAATCTATTTTTTCAGCTTCCTTGCTTTTTTGCTTTATATGCTCTTTAGCTTCTTTCTGCTCTTTAGTTTCATGGCGCTCTCTCGTTTCATGCTTTTTAAAATCCTCTTTTGGCTTTGCGGGTTCTTTTGATTTATGCCCGGCAGCTTTTGATTCTTTTTCTTTTTTGGGCTCTATTTGTTGCCTTATCTCTTCTTTAGAAACAGCTTCATCTTTGGAGGCAAACTTATCCTTGAGCCTTGCAAAAAATCCTTTTTCTTCCTCTATAAATGCTTCTTCTGCCTTGCCTTCCTTCTCTACGCCTTCAGAAATCTTTGATATTGCACTTTTGAGCTTTTCTTTTAAGAATTTGAACATTTTTTAATTTTTATCCCTGCTGCATCAATCCCTGCAGCTGCATCTCCATCTGCGCAGCCTTGCCCGTCATCTTTTCCAGCTCATCCATCATCTGGTTTTGTATCCTCTTTATCTCTTCTATCTGGTTTTGGATGAGCGCCTTTGTCGACGGAATATCCTTTTTCACTGCAACATTTGCTCCGACATTTACGAGCAGCTCTGATTTTTCCATAAGCTTGGCCATTGCGAAAATTCCGGCGCTCAGCGGCACAAATATCTCAATGCCTTCCTTAATCTTGCTAAAATCATCAAGGCTGCCGCCTGTAACCGTAAGCTCGACAAGCTGGTGCGTTATCATCTCAAGCTGATTTTGGAGCTGCTTTATCTGCCCGTCAATCATCTGGAACTCCATGTACATTTCCTGAACTTTCTTTTCTTTGTCTTCCATTTTTGGCATAAAAAAATTTCATCCCAAAGATGAAATTTTTTCCATCAAGCTTCGCTTTCTGCGGCAGCTCTCTTAAGTTTTTTAATTTTATTTTATTTTTTGCTCAAGCTTCTTGTACATGTCCTCATAAAAGACTCCCATCGGGAGGCCTTCATGCGTCCTTTTTATTGTTTCAGCAAGCAAATCGGCGATGGACAATACCTTTAGCTTGCTTACTCTCTTTTCTTTCGGTATATCTATTGTGTTTGTGATTATAACCTCTTTTATTGGCGAATTCATTATGCGCTCCGCCGCAGGATTCGACAAGACGCCATGCGTTGCTGCGACATAAACTTCCTTTGCGCCGAACTTTATCAGAATCTTTGCAGCTTCCGTTATCGTCCCTGCCGTGTCTATTATATCATCAACGACAAAAACCGCCTTGCCTGCAACGTCCCCTATGACATTCTCGACTTCTGCGACATTTGCCTCGGGCCTTCTTTTATCGACAATTGCAATGTTCGCGTTTAGCACTTTTGCAAGCGACCTTGCCCTTGATGCCCCTCCTGCGTCTGGGCTTACAATCACCATGTCCTTTATCCTTTTTCCGGCTATATAATCGGCAAATACAGGAACAACTTCAAGATTATCGCTCGGTATGTCAAAAAATCCCTGGACCTGCGCTACATGCACGTCAAACATTATAATCCTGTCGGCTCCTGCAACTTCGAGCATGTTTGCGACAAGCTTTGCAGTTATCGGCTCTCTTGGCTTTGTCTTTTTGTCCTGCCTACAATACCCGTAATAAGGTATGACTGCAGTTATCTTGTTAGGGGAGGACCTCTTGAGGGCATCAATCATAATCAAAAGCTCCATTAGGTTCAGGCTTGCATCAGGGGAAGTCGGCTGTATGATAAAGACATCGCAGCCCCTTACGCTCTCTAAAATCCTGCAGTATATCTCCCCGTCGCTAAACCTCTTGATTTCGACGGGAGTCAAAGGCAGCTTGAGTATTTTCGAGACTTCTTCAGCAAGCTTTCTGTTTGCAGTGCCTGAGATTAACTTGAAGTGCTCATTAATCATTTTTGAAAAATTTTCAACTTCAGGTTGAAAATTTTTCACCATTATAAAGGTTTCTAATGAGCGATTTGAAAAATTCGCTTTTTGCGAATTTTTCAACATAATCTTCGATAGCAACATTTAAAAATAAGGCAAGTATCCTTTAAATTCGAAAATAAAATGGCGAGAATAAGAAAGTTTATTGCTTACAGGGCTCTTAAAAGGCCGTATACAAGAACATCAAAGTTCAAGGCGCAGGCATACATCAGGATGACGCCCAACGTAAAGGTTGTAAGGTTTGACACCGGAGACCCAAGCAAAGCCTTTGGATATACTTTAAACCTTATGTCAAAATCTGATTTGCAGATTAGGGATAATGCCCTTGAAAGCGCAAGGCAGACCTCGAACAAGCTTTTGGAAACAACTCTTGGATTAAACGGATTCCATCTTAAAGTCAAGACTTATCCATATCAGGTATTAAGGGAGCACGCGCTTGCAGCAGGGGCGGGCGCCGACAGGTTCAGCTCTGGAATGGCGCATTCTTTCGGAAAGCCAATAGGCCTTGCCGCGAGAGTAAAAAAAGGGCAGACAATATTTCAGGTCAGCGTAGACAAGCAGAACCTTGAAGTCGCAAAAAAGGCGCTGGAGAGGGCTTCAAAGAAACTGCCGTGCTCCTGCACCGTACAGGTTGTTGAGGAAGGATAAATTGATTATAGAGAAACTTATATATACTCCCTTAAATCAACAGCTTTATGATTACTGAACTGCTTGACGGCTTTACGACCAATAAATACCTGCAATCCGTTATAATTTTCCTTATATTCTTTTTGCTATCCGAGCTTTTTGTCATACTGTCCAAAAAAGTATTCCTAAGGCTTACAAAAAAGACGAAAACAAACATAGATGATTTGATAGTTTCAAAGACAAGCAAGCCAATCTCTTTTATACTAATACTCGTGGGCGCAAGGCTTGCAGTAATACCGCATCCAATAGGGCAGGGCTTGCTCGACATCATAGAAAAAGCAATATCTACGCTGATTGCGGCGATTGCAACCTACATAGCAATAATTGTTTTTGATATTTTTATAACCAACTGGGGCAAAAAATTTGCGGCAAAGACCGAGTCGAAATTTGACGACGAGGTCGTGGTCCTTTTCCAGAGGTTCTCCAAAATAGTCCTTACGCTTATAGGCCTGATTTTTGTCCTCGATGTCTGGGGCGTAAAAGTTGCCCCTTTATTGGCAAGCCTCGGCATTGCTGGAATCGCGGTTGCCTTTGCAATGCAGACTACTTTAGGGAATATTTTTGGCGGCATCTCGCTGATTGTTGACAGGAGCATAACGGTTGACGATTTTATACGGCTGGATGATGGAACAGAAGGCGTTGTCATAGACATAGGCATTAGAAGCACTAAAGTAAGAAACAGGGACGGCGATTTGATAATCCTTCCGAACGGAAAGCTTGCAGACTCGAGAATATACAATTACCACAAGCCTTTGCCCGTTACGAGAGTAAGCGTAGACTTTGGCGTTAAATACGGCTCTGACACAGAAAATGTCAAAAAAATCGTCATCGCTGAAATAAAGAAGATTAAGGATATTCTAGATGAGCCGCCCCCGCTTGTAATCTTCGACGAGCTTGGTGATTTCGCGCTTAAGTTCAAGGCTTTTTTCTGGGTAAAATCCATCGAGGAAAAAATAGAGGCAAAGCAAGCGGCAGTTACCGCAATCTACAATGCCCTCAACAAAAACAAGATAGAAATTCCATTCCCCACAAGAACAATATATTTAAATAAAAGCAAATAAAATTCCTGATAAATGGTAAGGCCGAACCAAATTATAGTTGAGGACTTATTGAATGCCATAGTAAGCATAGTTTCAAAAGACTCTTCTTATGAATATATCATGATGGTTCTTAAGAAGTTCGTAGAGGGCCATACATCCGAGTTCCCGTTTGCGAAGCATATAAAAATAAAATTTGACAAGCTCACGGTCAGCGAAGAGATAAACTCCACAGAGCCAAAACTGATAGGAAAATTTTTGAGGGTTCTGGTTAAAACCCTCTTTTCAGACCTTTTCATGCTCCTTGTGGTAAAAAAGCTCCCCAAAGGGCTTGTCAGGGACTTGGAATGCCTTGGAGTAAAGATTGAAAAAGCAAATGAAAAATTCAGAGAACTTTGAAAAATTCGCTTTTCAAGCGAATTTTTCAACTTATTCTTTTAATATCTCATTTATAACCTTATAAGTTTCATTGTACTTTTCAATATTGAGAATTTCTGTATGTAGGCTTTCCCCAAACAATCTGCTGCAGGTGCCATTTATGAAATACAGCCTTGCGTTTTCAAGCCCTGCATTTTTTGAGAGCACAACGCCATCTCCATCGCCAAGATCGCTTTGGCAGCCCTGCCCGATTATTGCGTATAGCCGAACTTTGGCAGGCTGCTTTAATGGGTCATTTAGCTTATTGATGAAAAGCCCGTTCTCCTGCATATCCTCGCATTCCTTGTTTTCCCCAATCAATCCGCAGTAATTGTTTATTGAGCCTTCAATGCCTTTATTAGGGGTTGATATGGTAATCAATTTATCCACATCGCCCTCGCCGAAAATCTGTAAATACCTCCTCGCAACCAATCCTCCCATTGAATATGCAATTATGTTCACCTTTGGCTTGCCGGTTCTTTTTTTTACTATCTCTATCAGGTCTTTTATCCTTAATGCATAAGTGTCTATGCTCTCGCTCTTGGTTGGAACGACTATGTACTTGTCTTCTCTTCTAAAGGCGTCGTAGTAGTAGCTTGCCCTCACTGTTACAGGCTTTCCCGAAAGCCCCCATATCCCGTCCTGCGGCGGCTCATTCTTTGAGTACAGCGAGATTATCCCGACATTAAGGTAGCCGTCTTCCTGAAGCTTTGATTGGAGCTGGTTAAACGCATCAAGGGAAAATTCCGGAGAGTTATACTTTAAAAATGAATGCCCGTGGAGGAATATGGCTGGAAATGTCTTCGGGTCGTTGATGCATGAATTGTCCCTGCAGCATGGCCTGCAGTCTTTAAAAATACAGCATATTGGGGGATTATCTGACAGGTTGGTGTCAATTTTCGGGATGGCTTTGTAGGTTATGTTTTTATTTATCAAAAGAAGATTGAAATTTTCAATTTTAATTTTGTTTTGGCCGTTAAGCTGATTGCATTTTCCTGCGATGCTTACTGCATCATTCGACGGCCTTATTGTTGAAAGAAGGTACAATGAAAAGTTTATTGACAGGTTATAGAGAACTTTGAATAACCCTCTGAAAATAACAATTTATTATTTGCGCATCGTCGAGACTGAAAATCAAAACAATTCAAAAAATGGGGTTATTCAAAGTCCTCTATAGTCCAAAGCCAATGTTTCAGTTTTGTTGGATGGCAAAAGCGAGGCGAGCGCATTGACGATGCCGGCATCGGTTTTGTTCTCTGCCTTTATTTCCTGCAGCGAGGAATAATAGGAATTATTGATATTTATTATTTCATTGCTGCTAAAGTTATCCGCCAAAGCGATGAAGTCATTGCCCTGCGGATAGCTTATGTTATCCTGCAGGATGATTGATAGTGTATCATTCCTGATTTTGGCATATTTTTGCCAAAGCCCTAAAATCAAGCCGCAGTTTTGCTTTAAAGACTCTGCATCAGGGTAGCTCTCAATGAATCCTTGGGCATTTTTCGCAATTTCCCCTATTGAAATATTGTTATTGCAGCCCTGCCTTATGCCGCACAGGTAGTCATTCTCGCGCATCAGCAGTATTTCCGATTTTAGAAACAAGCTTTCTGCGAGGGGCATTGTCTTTTCAATTAATGATTCTTCATGCCGCGAAAGATTTTCCACAGCTTTGGCAACTTGAGCGTAGCTTTCAAAAGTGTTGTTTGCAACCAAAGACGATAAATTGTTGAAATTTTTTATGCTGATGTTAAGATCGCTAAATGACTTATTTGATTCCTTGCTGTCCAGCGCTGCTGCAAAATTTGCAAGCCCCCACAAATCCTTGTACAGAGAATCAAGCTGCAACAACAATCCGTTATGAATGTCCGCTATGCCGTCAATTTCGCCGTCCAAAGCCATTATTGAGTTTTTTATATCGCCTGTTTTTTTAAGGAAACTCTCGTTAAACATCCTGTTTAGCCTGAAGTAATCCTCGATGGACCATATGCTTCTTAGGTTTTCTATGGAGATTCTTAGCTTGTCGGAAGCGTCATCAATTTCTATCTTCTGCCTTGACAGGTTGTTAAGCCTGATTTTGCGCCCCAGCTCAAAATATTTTTGGGAAAGCCGCTCTCGCATGCCCTCTTCCTCTGCCAGCGCCTCAAGAAGCTGCGTGACGTTTTGCTTTAGGAGCCTCTTGAGCTCTTTTTCAGCCTCGGTCAAGTCGTAGCTTGCAGTTACTAATGATGATTTTAGCCTTTGCGGGCTTTTTGTCAGGCAGAAGAATGAGCGCACGCTGCTGCACGCGAGATCAAAGCTGTAGATGTCCTGCCCGCTTCCGAGCCTTTCGACGCTTATTTTATAGCTCTTTGAAAAATGCTGCAGGTTCTTAATCTCGAAATCCCCCCTGTCGATTATTTCATTCCTGCTCCTATCGTTAAAGGAATAAGAGCACGCAGCCCTGCAGTAAAATACATTGTCAATGGATGCATCAAAATATATCGTGCTTGAATTGCCGTAATTCATATCAAGCGATTTTTGCTGCGGGATAAGATTTACGATCAAGTCATTGCCCAGGAAGAATCCTATGTTTTGGCTGAATATTGCAATAAGGTATATTGCAGCCAAAGTAATAATCGCAACAACGAAAAATTCATATCTCTTCCAAAAAGTCTTTGCCATACGGAAAAAACCTAAAAACCCAAGCTTTTAAACTTTTTTGATTTTGGGGCTTAATCCAAAAAATGGGTTAGCAGCCTAAGGTCAAAGTCCAATCGGCTGAATAATCCAGCCGACAAGGGGGACGTCCCTTACGGGGAATGTCGACTATCAAATAAAACGTCAAGGACTTTGAAGCTGCTAACCTGAGCGAAGCGAATTTTTGGATGAAGCCTAATTTTAAATTTTTTTTTGACGAAAGTTTTATATATTACTTTTATTTTCCATTAAATTATGAAAAATCCAATTTTAATCTCATCAAATAAACTTTTGAATAATACCTGCACTAATTCTATAACTACAGGGACAGCGTAAAGCTGCTCATTGTTTCTTAACGCCAAAAGATTTTAGCGCTTGATTCTTCTTGGGTCTTGTAAACCTATAGGAAGATGCTGGTTCTAATGCCTTGTTGAGGAACTTGGAAACAACCCCTTGTCGAGTTGACGGACAAAAACTTTTTTGCGAAAAAGTTTGAACAAAGCAACCTTTTTTCTTTTAAAAAGAAAAAGCTTGACCAAAAAGAAACACGCCACAGGCGTGGTGGGCTAAAGCCCACTATCTAATAAGTTTTGGGGGCTTGTAGAGCCTCCAAATTTGATGAAACTTTTTGAAAGTTTCCCGTCGTCAACTCACGGGAGGGTTGAGTTTTATCAAAAAATGGGAGCAAGCTCCCGAAATTATTTAGATTTTTGGTTTAAAAGATGATAGTGATAGCTATGAAAAATAAAAATAGTGGAGGGGAGGAAAATGTCAATTGTTGCAAAATTCGGGGGATCGATACTTAAAGACGACAGAGCATATGAAGATGTTGCATTAGAGTTATTAGTATTGAAAGCGCGACACGGTAAAGTCTATGCAGTAGTATCTGCGCAATATGGTGAAACCCAACGATTAATGCATGAAATTGCCGGTAATGAAAGAGAGGCATTAGAAACAGCTTTATTAGGACAAACTATAAACTCAAAATTCGATATTCCAAAAGTATCTAAAACTTTGATTCAGGGGGAATTGGATTCAGTAGATAGATTAATTGAGATATTGGGAGATTATGCAGTAGGCGTAAAACAAACAGAAAGTTATCCTATTATTGCCCGAGGCTCTTATCTTTATGGACATCTCTTACTGCCTGAGTCCAGACTAAAAGCGAAAGAGTTGCAACACAGCGCTCCGATAGAGATTATCTCTGGTTTTGGTGCTCTTGACATAAATGGGAATGTTGTTTTACTGGGCAGAAACGCTTCTGATTACATAGCGGCAATTTACGCCTGTCTCTATTATGCCAATAAAATAATTTTTTATAAAGATGTAGGGGGGATATACGACAAAAATCGAAGAAAGTTGGAGGTTATAACACGACAAGAATTTTTAAATTTGGGTAATTTACAGGTGCTTGATCCAAGAGTATTAGATATTTATGGTGGTGAAGTAATTGTTAAAGGGTTATATGATTTAGGTAATGTGCATATAACCTTTCCTTCAATAACAAGGCAAAGTAATTTAATTATAAGTGGAGAATCATCAATTAGGATTCCAGAGTCTGGCACTATCATAAAAGGATTGCCGGAACCAATATAAAAATAATTTACGAAATGTAAACCATGAAACGAATCGGGATATTAGGGGGCATAAGCCATGAATCAACGATAGAGTACTATAGAGAGTTTTGAATAACCCCTTATTAAAGATTTCTGAATTTTATTTCTCGTC
>CAYWNO010000060.1:0-9790 GCA_964459665.1 uncultured Methanosarcinales archaeon | reverse complement strand
TAGACGAGAAATAAAATTCAGAAATCTTTAATAAGGGGTTATTCAAAACTCTCTAGACTATATGTACATACCGAGGGCATATTGACTAAGAACAGGTGCCCCTGCGGGGACTTCCATTGACATAAAATTTGCCCTTTGGCGGCAATTTTAATTTTCAATATTGAACCCCGTCCGCAAGGTGTTTGCTTAGCAGCATAATAAAGATTAAACCGCAACCTCGCATTCTGATCCGGTAAAATACAGGGGCGATAAATTCAAAGATTAAGAATGTGGTTTATAAATATTTACTCTATCATCTCTATTTCTATGTTCAAGCCTTCAGGAATAGGGACCCTCATTACAAGCCTCAATGCCCGCTCATCCAATCCCAAATCAATGAGCCTTTTATGTACCCTCATCTCATAACGCTCCCATGTCGCCGTGCCTTCGCCGTCAGGGCTTTTTCTTGTTGTGACTTTAAGCCTTTTGGTAGGGAGCGGAATCGGGCCTCTCATGTCAACTCCCGTCTTATCAGAAATATCTTTAATGTAGCTACAAACATCATTGATTTTGTTAATATCAATGCTTGCCAGTTTTATTCTTGCTTTTTGCATTTTTGGAAATCAAAAAATTTCAATAATGGAAAATGAGTGAGCTATCGCTCACATTTACCCGATTGAAATTTTTTTCGGATGTTTTGGTTTATGAAAATTTTTAAGCCAAGCTTAAAAATTTTTGTGATTTATCTATTGAAGTGGATATAAAAATTGTGAGAGTATTTATATTAAATTTTAGGTGTATGGTATGAAGCCCGAATACCTTGCAAGTTGTGAATTGTAATGATTAAAATTTCCACTTATTCCTTCAGAGTGAACATAAGCTACAGGTCCATCGTATCTGTAAGATTTTATAGAGAGTTTTGAATAACCCTATTCCATTTATAAATAAACTGCATTTACTTTATAAATACAGGGGGTTATTCAAAGTCCTCTATACTTTCTCCTGCTAATCCAGTTTCTTGTAATAATAAATGATTGTGACTCAATTCTCCCTCAAAACATAATAGCTCTACAATATTGTTTTCCCTTTTGGTTGCTAAAACCGCTTTGTTATAAGGGGACCTAACAAATGCACAATGCTTTCCATTAACAATACATAAAGTACCAATATCCTCTTTAGTTACATTTTTTATTCTTTCCATTTTACTTTAAAAAATTTCAATCTTCGATTGAAATTTTTTAATTCAATTGTATAAATTCGAGGCGAAAATTAGTGGCAGGACAATTTTCGCCGAGACTAAACTTTGTCGCCG
Organism: uncultured Methanosarcinales archaeon; assembly: GCA_964459665.1. Classification (GTDB taxonomy): domain Archaea; phylum Nanobdellota; class Nanobdellia; order Woesearchaeales; family GW2011-AR4. Next base: position 8,499 of record CAYWNO010000060.1, on the reverse strand, counting down.
CAAATTCGTTGGATTGAGTAAAACGAAATCCAACTTGATTAAGGTGTCAACGGACTTTGCCGTTGGACGGATTGAATTATTTGATTATAAAAAGATTAAAGATTAAAAAATTATTTTTTACTTTTTTACCAAGTCAATGCACATTCCGGCAGCTACTGTTACTCCGGAATCCCTTACGGCAAATCTTGCCATCTGCGGAATTTCGCTTTGCTTCTCTATGCACAATGGCTGTATGGGCTTAATCTTTACTATTGCAGCATCGCCGTTCTTTATGAAATCCGGCTTTTCTTCTTTTGTTGCGCCAGTTTTAGGATCAAGCTTCTTTACTATCTCCGTTATTTGGCATGCAACCTGCGCTGTATGAACGTGAAATACCGGCGTGTATCCTACGGTTATAACGGTAGGATGGTTAAGGACCACGATCTGGGCAGTGAACTCTGTTGCAACAGTCGGCGCATTGTTAACATGGCCAAGAACGTCTCCTCTTGCTATGTCTTTTTTTTCGATGCCCCTTAGGTTAAAGCCGATGTTATCGCCCGGCTCTGCCTGATCCATCTGCTCATGGTGCATCTCTATTGATTTTACTTCGCCTGCGATTCCCTTGCCTTCCCTTGCAGGAACAACAATGACTTTGTCGTTGATTTTCATCAGCCCGGTAACTACCTTTCCGACGGGAACTACGCCTATTCCTGTTATGTTGTAAACATCCTGTATAGGCAGCCTCAATGGAAGCTGTGTCGGTTTTTGCGGCTCTTTGAATGAGTCCAAGCCTTCCAATAGGCAGTTTCCATTATACCATGCCATATGCTCGGTTTTCTTTGCTACGTTATCTCCTGCCAAAGAAGCGCCGGGTATGAATTGTATGTCGTCAGTGTTATACCCTACCATCTTTAATTGATTTGAAACTTCTTGCTTGACTTCGTTGAATCTTTTCTCCTCGTATTTAGCCATATCCATCTTGTTTATGTATACGATTAGCTGGCTTACTCCCAAAGTCCTTGATAAGAATATGTGCTCCTTTGTCTGCGCCTGAACGCCATCTCCAGGATTTGCGGAAACAACGAGTATTCCAGCGTCTGCCTGGGCAGCGCCTGTAATCATGTTCTTGATGAAATCCTTGTGCCCCGGCGCGTCTATTATTGTGAAATAGTATTTTTTGGTCTCAAACTTCTTGTGGCTCAAGTCAATGGTAACTCCGCGCTCCCTTTCTTCCTTGAGGTTATCCATTACAAAAGCAAATTCAAAGCCCACTTTTCCAAGCTCTTTGGCGGTATCTTTCAACTTTCTCATCGTCTGCTCGTCAACAGAGCCGCTGTCATACAGCAGCCTGCCAACTGTCGTTGATTTGCCGTGATCTACATGACCAATAAACACAATATTCATGTGTGGTTTTCCTTTAGCCATTTTCTTAAAAGACCTCCAAATAAATATGAATTTCAACTCTATGGGGAAATTATTTTCTTTATAAAGGTTTGGATTTTTCGTATGTATTAAGCTCCCGACGAGAACACATATTGTGTTTATTTATAAAGGCTCGACGACAAACAGCTTAATACATTCGATTTTTCTGCTGTGTGGCATGATTCTAAGAATAAAGCAGCATTATTTCTATTTTATTGATGTCTTATATTCCTGTAAAGTGTTGGAAGTAAATAATTGAGCATATTAATCCAACACTATCATGAAAATCTTGTATCTTCATTTTTTTATGGAATATTATTCAACTAATTAACGCAATTATCTATAAATCAATCGCTTACACATCAGAAACTTCCATCCAAACCATTAAAAACCTAAATTCCTTTCTAATCTCATGATTCCAATCAATGTCTCCCTGAGCCATTACAAGAGAAGGGATGTGCAAGAAGAGATTATTGCAAATTCTAAAGACCGGGAAGTTGCTGCAAGGTTCAATGAAAGCTTCGGGAAAAGGCCGGATGTTTTAAGGCACCCGAATGATGTCTTGGAGCTTGCAAAGCAGGGCGTAACTTCCTTTCATGCTTCAGAAGAGCTGTGGAAAAATGCGCTGCAGCTTGACACTTCTTTAAGGAGGGACGAACTGGATAATTTAAGGATGGGGTGGGACTTAATCATAGATGTTGATTGTACAATATGGGATTATTCAAAAGTTATAACTGCATTTATAATACAGGCACTAAAGGAAAACGGCATAACTTCTATAAGCTGTAAATTTTCTGGTAATAAGGGTTTTCATATAGGCGTGCCGTTTGAATCTTTCCCGCAAGCAGTCAATAAAAAAGAAACGAGGCTGCTTTTTCCAGACGGAGTAAGAATTATAGCATCATACTTGATTAGCGAGGAAATAGACAAGGAAAACAGATTGACCGATTACATACTAAAAAGTGGACTAGACGCAATGTTTGAAAAAACTGGAAAAAGCAGGGAAGAACTCATAAAAAATGTATGCAGCAAATGCAATAAGGTCATAGAAAATAAAAAAAATAAATTTGAGCATATATGCGCTAAATGCGGCAAAGCTACTGTTTCCAGCGAGGATTTTGTTCTAAAATGTGACAAATGCAGAATAATCATGATAAAAAAGAGCATAACAAAAAATACAGGAACGTGCAGTAAGCACGGAAGCGAGCACATAACTGCTAAATTAGACTTGCAGAAGATACTTAACATTGACTCTATAATAATATCTTCGCGCCACTTATACAGGATGCCCTACTCTTTACATGAAAAATCAGGATTGGTGTCGCTGCCATTAAATCCCGGCGAGATACTTTCATTTGAAAAGGAATCAGCAATTCCAAAAAATATCAAAGTAAGTAAGCACAGATTTCTCGACAAAGAAAAAGTAAATCCTAATGAAGCCTTCTTATTATTCGATAAATCTTTTGCATGGTATGTTAACAAAGAAATTGCAAATATTGATATGAAATATTCTTCAGGAAACCATAAAGTGGATTTTGATATGAAAGCTCCGTTGATAGGGGATTTGTTTCCCCCATGCGTAAAGCTGATTCTTGGCGGAATTGAAGACGGCAGAAAGAGGGCGCTGTTTATCCTCATCAATTACTTCACATCAGTAGGGTGGGATTACGGCATGATTGAGAAGAAGCTTATTGAGTGGAACGGGAAGAACAAGGAGCCGCTAAGGGATGTTTATCTTCTCGGGCAGTTAAGATACCACAAGCAGATGAGAAAAAAGATTTTGCCGCCCAACTGCAACAACGAGATGTATATGCTAGGAATCGGGGTCTGCAGACCCGATAATTTCTGCCCGAGGATAAAGAACCCCGCACAGTACTCAACAAAAAAAGCGTGGATGATGAATAGGGATGGCAAAGGCAAAACACCAAAACAAAAACCTGAATAGAAGAATGTTTACTAATAACTTATTTTCAATATTGCAAGTAAGCACAGGTCACTGGACATTTACTTTCGTAAGTTTTATAAATCATTAAGATTTTAAATTTAAAGAGTTGATACAATGGGATTACCAGAATATTTGGGAGGGATAGCTGTACTGACAAAAAAAGTAGGTATGTTCGATGAAAATTTTTTTTCTGATTATGACGATAATTTTGATAAAAGGATAATATTTGTAAAAATGGTTTATCTTTTCCAATCAATAACTGGTATAAGTCTAGGTTATAATTTTGTATGGCATATAAAGGGACCATACTCAAAATCAGTAAATGGTATAGGTTACATATTCAAAGAGCGTGGACAGGAATACTCTGATGAAATTAGTTCCAAAAATATAGAATTTGTAGAATCGAATCTTAACGAAATAACAGAGAAATACTCTCGGAAAATAATAACTTTTTTAGATAAGCCTGAAATTATGGAAATAGCCGCTTCTTTAGAATATATAAAACAAGAAAATCAAATTGAAAATGAAGCTTTGATAAATCGATTAATAGAAATAAAACCTAAATTTAAAAATAAAAGAAATTTAATAAATGAGGCTATTAATATGTTGACTCTGATTAAAAGTGCTTTACAGTCTTAGGGGGGAATATGTGGTTGATAATTTCAAATATAAAGTTATTAGAGACGCTGCATGCGGACTAATAGGTCTATCTGAAACAGAGTTAACAATAATAAATTTACCAATATTCCAAAGACTGAGAAGGATTCATCAAACTGGATTTTTAAGTATGACTTTTCCTTCAGCTACTCATACTAGATTTTCTCATTCTTTAGGTGTTTTATATTACGCTAATCTTATGTGTAATCAAATCAACAGAGATAATAAACAAATTTTAAAACCAGATGAAATTAAAATTATTAGATTAGCCGCACTTCTTCACGATATAGGACATAGCCCTTTTTCTCATACTCTTGAAAATGTTTCTAAAAGTTTTTTACCCAAAACGACAACTTCAATCACATCGGAAACGGGTTCCAAAAGTGAAAATGGCTATCTTAACGTCTTGAATATTGATTTAGTAAAAACCATCACTAAAATACACAAAAATAAAACCCAAAATATAAAAGAATTATTCGGACACGAAATAATGGGCAGTATGATTATAGAGACTCATCCAGAAATTAACAGTATACTAAAAAAAGAATTCAAAAGTGATTTTGAAACAAGCAAATTAAAAATTCAAAAGTCTATTTGCGGCGATATAGGTGATGGAATCTACATGGGAATACTACATTCAGAGCTTGATGCTGATAAGTGTGATTATTTAAAGCGTGACAGTATTTCTTCAGGAGTAAAGTATGGATTCTACGAGTTTGAGCATATAATAGAAAACATGGAAGTGGATTCTAAAGAAAGAGAAATAGTTTTTAGATATAAATCGTTAAAATCCATAGAATATTTTATGTTTGCCAGATATTTTTTGTACAATCAAATTTTTTATCATAAAACTAATCTTGGGTTCAATTGGTTAGCTGAAAAGTCTTATCAAGCACTTCTAAAAGTTAAAAAATTTTTTAATCCAAAAGAATTGATAGAATCCATGGACAATAAGGATTTTAGCATATTTGAAAGTTATGATGATTATAATTTTTTAATATCCTGTCAAAACTTGTATAAAGAATTGCAAAGCAGAAGCAAACTTAATAATAAGGAAAAGTTTGATAAGGATATTCTTAAAAAAATCATATATAGGGATCCTTTAAAACCCGTTTTAGTGTGTGAAACTTTTACTAATAAATCTGAGTCAAATCCCTCACCAACCAATCCTCCATTTTCACTTCTAAAAGATTTTTTAGAGAATAAAATCAATAAAATGTCCGAAGAAATACAGGTACCAAAAGAATGGATAATAACTGATTTAGGTTTTGATGTTCCTATAACAAAAATTCCCAAATTCCCGTCTGAACCTTTGTATTCACCACCATCTACTATTCAAGAAGAACAGGAAATAAGAATATTTTCTGATAAACCTCAAAATTCTAAACCCATAGGAGAAATAAATTCCTCAATAATAATGCCATTGGCAAATATTCATTTAAATGCTAAATTTTTATTTACAAAGGATGATACATATAAAAAACAGATTATTGATTATATTTCAGAAAATGAACCCAGCCTTAAAGAATTTATCATCGAATAATAAACCATAAAATTTAAACCCTTCCAACGCAATATTTTCAATTTACTCCTGCTCCACAACAACCATCGTATAATTTTCGTTTAGATACTTATTGGAAACCCGTTTTACGTCTTTAAGAGTTACTTTCCTTATGTTCTTTATGTAAGAGCCGGCAAGGCCTGCGTCTTTTATTGATTCCCAAAACGCAAGATTATCGGCGTTATGGAAGTTGTCCTCCATGTCCAGAGTATGCTTTCCCTCTATGTATGACTTGGCTTCTTCAAGCTCGTTTGTGCTTGTTTTTTCAAGCTTTTTGAACTGCTCGAGCATTATCTCCCTTGCTTTTTTTATTTTTTCCTTGTCGAGCCCTGCATGGACGGCGAATATGCCGTAGTCCGACTCGCTTTCGTTGTTGACTCCCACCTGGTAAGCTAAGCCCCTCTTGTTTCTTATCTGATCGAACATCCACCCCGACTGTCCCCTTCCCAAAACCGCGGCAATCACATCGAAAACGTAGCTGTCCTTGTCCATGCGCGGAACTGTTTTATAGCCGAGCGCCATGTAGGAGTTAAGCGTGTTTCTCTTCTCAGAAAGAATCTTGGCCATTTTCTGCGGCGGCTCTGCAACGCTCTCTCTTTTGACGGGCTCTTTTTTTTTAAGGGCGCCGAAATACTTTTTTGCCTGTCCAAGAACATTTTCCACATTCCCGACGATTGATATTATCATGTTGCTCGGGATGTAATGCGCGAAATAATAATCGGATACGTGCTTTCGATCAAAGCTTTTGACCGTTTCAACCCTGCCGTAAGTCGGGTTTTTTGCTGGGTGCTTCTCGAACAATGTTTTCTGGAACAGTATCCACTGGTGCAGCCTCGGGTCGTCGGTAACCATGTTTATCTCCTTCAATACGACTTTTTTTTCCTTCTCTAGTATTTTCCCGTCGAAAACCGGGTTTGCCACCATGTCGGAAAGTATGTCCAATGCAACATCAAACCTTTTGTTTATGATCTTGATGAAAAATGCAGTCCTATCACCGGTGGTGTACGCGTTGAACTCGCCGCCGTATTTTTCAATCTCATTTGCAATTTCCCTGCTGTCCTTGCGGCTCTTCGTGCCTTCAAAGAGCATATGCTCGAGAAAATGCGAGATACCCGCCATTTTGCTGCTTTCAAAGTTAGAGCCGACTTTAAACATTACCTCAACAGCGACTGATTTAGAGGAGTTTTTTTCAAAAATTAAAGTAATCCCGTTTTTTAGCCTGTGTTTTTGCATAGAATTTTAAGGAAAAGCTGAAATTTATAATCTTTTGGATTTTAGTTTTTGACTATTCTAAGCGCCTTCAAATATCATTGCGGCACAGCCAGCAAAAGAAAGCGTTATGAGCAAAAATAAGGTTATAACCAGCCATTTTAAGATTATGTTCTTTTTAGTTCTGTAATAGTTCAAAATAATCCCTAGTACAAATATAATTGGCAGTATAAAGGCATAAAAATTTGAATCGAACACACTTTTAATTGGTAAAGGGAAAAAATAAATTATCCCAACCCACATAAGAAGCACCGCTCCCAAGAAAGATCCAAGAAGGCCGTCGCTAATACCAATATCGGTGCCAGTAAGTACCATTATTACGGCAATTAAAAAAGCAAGCAGCGTGTAATAAGCAGGAAAGAAATAAGTTTTTGCTGTTATCTTCCAAAACCAGTTTATCCCTGCATTATTAATTGTATTATTCTTAGGACTAAGTTTTTGGCCAGATGGCATATTTCGTTTCTTATTTGGAGAAGTCATTATTTTCACTCTTTTTTATTTTTTAAGAGAGATAGTTATATAAACCTTTTGAATTAAATTTTTGGTTTACTATGAAAATAAATGAGTTCAGGAAAATCCTAGAAGTTAAAAACTGCGATTTTGCATTGTTCTATAATTCAGACCAAAAGGCAAGCCCCAACCTTTTTTATTTTTCCGGATATAAGGGAATCGGGGCGCTGGTTGTGCCGGCGAATAAGCCGCCTTTTCTTGTAGCGCCTGAAATGGAATTTGAAAGGGCAAAAAAATCCGTTTGGAACGGATTTTTCCGCGTTTATAAGATGGAAAAAAAGAAGTTCTTCGAGTCTGTTTACGCTCATGTCCGCAAAAACAGGCTCAAGGCAAAAAGCATCGCGATAGACAAGAATAATTTTACCCTTAACTCCTACAGGCGCTTTAAAAAACAGTTCAAAAACGTAAAAGTTAAGGATATATCCGAAAGCTGCCTTAAATTAAGGCAGGTAAAGGCAGAAAAAGAAATAGCTTTCCTTACAAAATCATGCAGCTATGCCGATAAAATCCTTAAAAAAGCCATAAACATTTTCGGCGATTTCAAAACGGAATCGGGCGCAGCCGCATTTCTCGAGTATGAGACAAGAAAACTCGGATTGGAGCTTTCTTTCACCCCCATAGTCGCTTCGGGAAAAAATGCAAGCATGCCGCACCACGAGCCTTCAAGCTCAAAAATAAAAAAAGGATTTTGCGTCCTTGACTTCGGGGTAAAGTACATGGGATACTGCTCTGACATAACGAGGACAATCTACGTCGGAAATCCTGGCAAAAAAGAAAAGGGCATCTATGAATTTTTACTAAAGATACAGGAAAATGCCATAAATGAAATCAAATGGAATAAAAAATGCTCCGAGCTTTACGATTACGTAAACAGTAGCCTCGGAAAATACAAGAATAATTTCACCCACGGGCTTGGCCACGGATTAGGGGTCGAGATTCACGAGCTGCCTAACCTGACATTGAACTCGAAAGCAAGGATAGAGAACAACATGGTTTTTACGATTGAGCCGGGAATTTATTTTCCAAGCAAGTTCGGGATAAGGATAGAGGACACTGTTTTATTTAAAAATAAGCCCGTCGCATTAACAAAACTCGATAAAGATTTAATAATAAAATAGATGGGCGACGTGACTATACTCACGGACAAAAATAATTA